>CANQZX010000033.1 GCA_947628445.1 uncultured Bacilli bacterium | reverse complement strand
TAGTTACGATACAAATAGCCCATATCATCATAATAGATTCGACTTTTTTCTTCCGTGATCGCATTCCGATAGATCCCAAATAAAATTAACAAGGCCGCGGCCACGAACACAATGGTGATGATGGTTTCGACAAATACAAATCCATTTTTCTTTTTCATAACTACCTTCCCTACTTTTCTTTATTTTAACACATTATGATTTTACATTAAAGTATTATTTTTGTTTAGCTATAGCTTTTATTTTAAAACGATAATGAAATAAAAGATAAACTATACCACTAATAACAACTAAAGCATAAAAATTAATAGTCCGAAGCAAAAGCATTCCCGAAAGAGCCAGTTCATTACCATATAAAAGTTTATTAACCATCAAAAGTAGACTTTCATTAATCATTACCCCACCAGGAGTCGGCATTAAATCACTACCTAAAGTAATACAAATTTGAAAAGCCATTACATAAAATAAGGAATAAGTTTTTAAACCAAAAGATCGATAAACAAAATAAGCCGCCAGTAGAATACTTAATCTTTGCAAAACCATTAGGCTAAAGGTTTCTAACATCAACCGCGGATTATCTTTCGTTATTTGACTACATTTTTGATACTCAGCAATCATTTGCTTAACTTTTTCGCCAGCTTTATCCTTATCTTTAATAAACTTTAAATGCTTAATCAAAAAGGTAGTTATTTTTAAAACCCAATTAGCCACTCTTGATGAATATATTAGTGCAATAAAAACTAAAATAACCAGTAAAGTTGTTAAAAAGCCCATGAGAACGACAATATTATAAAAAGTATTTAAGCCAAATAAAGTTTGGGAAAAAAAGCCGAAAAAAATTAAAGCTAAAAAGATTAAAGCTAGACGATTAAAAAGGGAATTAAATAGGACAATTAAACCACTGGTTTCATAACCAATGCCATCTTTTTTCATTTCATACATTTCTACCGGTTGGCCACCAACATAACTGGGGGTAATTGCCGAAAAATAAAACTCCGTCAAATAATAACCAAAAGTTTTTCCGAAACTAACTGAATAATTAAAATATTTTAATATCCGTTTAAGGAAAAAACTACCCCCAAAAAGGTAGAAAAACATCGCTACGACTGCCCAAAATAAATATATGGGATTAGTATTTTTTAAAGAGGTCCAAAGTAAGGAAAAATCACAATCTTTAAAAACAAAAAGATAGGTTAAAACTAAAAGTACAATAAAGATAATTGTGGCTAAAAGATGTTTTTTCATGGTTTCTCCTTTTTAAATATATTTTATTTGGGCCGAGAATCAAAATTATGAATAGTTGTCGCTACATTGCCTACAGCATCAACCGCTGTTACCTCGATTTTATAATAATATTCATAGGTTTTAACATTTTTAAAAACAAGGGGATAGCGATCGCCTTCTTCGATAATGATATTACCAACATTCGGATCATCAGTTTCTAATATTTTAGCACTAAATTTGGCTTCGCCACTACCATTAATAGCATTAGCCCCAATATAGAAATAATCGGCATAAGAAGCATCGGAAACATTGGAATTAACCATAAATGGTGAGCCATTTTCAATAGCATTAATTCGGATCATATAATCAGTATGTCGCCCCGAACCATCAGTAAGCCGTATTTTTAAATAACCGCGGCCGGGATAATCTATATTAGCCGTGATAGGACCATTCGTCACCTTACCATCATGACCGGAATACGATTCAAAAATATATGTTGTATCATCAAATTCCCAATATGTACTAACCTCGGTAGAAGCAGAAACATTAATGGTAATACCTGCTCCTTTATTGTAAGCAACATCCATGATATTGGTATCTTTTTTCGTAATGGAACTCGAGGTTTGAGCATTATAAGTTTTACCGTTAATATATATACTAGTTTTTAAAAGATCATCTTGTTTAGCAAACTTTTTAAAACGAGCAACGGATTCACTCCGATAAATAGCACTATAGGCCTTTTTCATTTGGGCTTCATTTTGGCCCAGAAAATAATAATTTTTACCCTTGGCTTTTTGCTTAGCATCACCTTGAGCATCAAAATTATACCAAGCCCCATTTAATTTAATATTAACTGTCGTATGACCACCATTACCATATTTGGCACTAATGGTATAACTATCTAAACCAATCCGCCGGGTTATAATCATAAACATCGCCGAATAAGTATCACAAGAACCATAATGCGAATCAAATCCATCTTCGGCTAAATAAAGTTCTTGGGCATCGTTATATGCTAAAGCATATTCATCAGCAATAGATTGCACATCATCCATATATATCATTGGAACAGCATAAGTCATAACTTTAGCTAACCAATCATATATAGCCATTACTTTTTGATAAGTACTCATACTACTATTAGTTTGGCTATTTAAAACACTTTCTACAGCACTATCAACTGCTGGATAACCGGTTTTTAAGGGGGACAATGGCGCATTATTTAAAAGCGTTTCTAAACTAGCATTATTTGAAGAACTCGTCGTTTTTTGACTAGAAGTAGTTTTATTGGTGGTTTGGCTATTAGTAGTTTTCTTAGTAGTACTAGTCTTATCCTTATCTGTAGTAGATTTTTCAGAGGTAGTAAGATTTTTATCAACCGTCGTTAAATATTCCGTAATTTCTTGTTGTAGTTTCGTTAAAGCTTCCTCATCTTTTTTAGCTTCGTCCACTTGTTTTAAATAAGCATCTAACTTACTAGTCATTTCCGTTTTAGTTTCATCTTTTAGGCAATTATCTCCCGTACATTTATATTCTTTTAATTGGGTTAATTTAGCTGTAAGTTGATTGGTAAGTTCAGTTTTTAATTCAGTTAAAGAGTTAGTTTTATCTTCTTTCTTAACTGTTTTAGTGGCCTCAGCACTTTTCTTCGGTTTAACATTCTTTTGATAAAGGAAAAAACTAACCAAACAGCCAATTAAGCAAACACCTAAAGCAATTAAAACATATATAATAATTTGCTTTTTCGTTTTTTTCGTAATCTTGGGTTGCTTTTCTTCTTTGTTTTTGCTTTTTTTAACCTTATCTTTTTTCAACATACCCACTCACACTCCACTTTAAAATAATCTTACCACAATTTATTTTTCAATTAAAGATAAACCAACTCGTTCTTTGGCTTTATCTATTTCGGCCACATAAAAAGTTTTAATATCACCGACTTTTAAGATTTCACTTGGATGTTTAACATAATCTTTGCTTAAACGTGAAATATGAACTAAAGCATCATTATGTAACCCAATATCGATAAAAGCCCCAAAAGAGGTAACATTACGCACGGTACCTTCTAAGGCCTCACCAATTTTTAAATCATCAATCGTTAAAATATCACTTCGTAACACCATTTGCGGTATTTCATCCCGCGGATCAATAACTCCACTTATTAAATTATTTTGAATCATATCATATTTTTCTTCACTAATTTGATATTTAGTCATAATTTCTTTTTTATTTAAAGTGGCTAATTTTTGCGCCATAGCATCTTGGCCAATGTCCGCAAGATCGAGGTGGTAATCCCGTACAAGGTTTTCTACTAAAGCATAATCTTCAGGGTGAATATTCGTTTTATCTAAAGGATTATCACCATTTAGAATTCGCAAGAAGCCCGCGGCTTGTTCAAATGTTAAATCATCCATACCCGTTTGCTTTTTTAAATCTAGACGACTCGTAAACTTACCATGTTGTTTTTTATAATTCATAATTTTCGTAATGATTTTTTTATTTAACCCCGAAACATAATTTAAAATAGCTTCACTGGCGTTATTTAAATTAACACCTACTTTATTCACTATTTTGCTTACGACAAATCCTAGTTCATCATCTAATTCTTTGGCTTTTAAATCATGTTGATATAACCCCACGCCAATGCTTTTCGGATCAATTTTTACGAGTTCGGATAAGGCATCTTGCAACCGGCGGCCAATACTGACCGCACTTCTTTGTTCCACAGAATAATCCGGAAATTCGTGTTTGGCTAAAGGCGAGGCCGAATAAACGGAAGCTCCGGCTTCACTAACCATGACAAACTTAACCGCGAGATTATTCTTTTGAATTAAATTAGCCACGAATTGTTCACTTTCGCGAGAAGCCGTACCATTACCAATTGCAATAACTTTGACATTATATTTAGTAATTAAATCCAGCATTGTTTTTTCCGCGGCCGCAACTTCTTTTTTCGGTTCATGAGGATAAATAACCCCAATAGTTAAAACCTGGCCGGTAGGATCAAGTACCGCTAGTTTACAACCCGTTCGAAAGGCCGGATCAAAGCCCATAACCACACTTTCTTTAATCGGCGGCGTTAATAATAAATTTTCTAAATTATTGCCAAACTCCTCAATCCCAAAAGCACTAGCATTATCGTAAAGTTCGGCTTTAATATCTCGTTCTAAGGATGGTTCCATTAATCTTTTCCACGCATCCAAAATAAATTCTTGAACTTTGGCTTGCAAAGGAAAATCATGACCTTTAAGCACATTTTCTTCTAAATAAGCAATGATTTTGGTCGCATCAACACTTAAACTATAAGTGATGACTTTTTCTTTATCTGCCCGATTCAAAGCCAAGATTTGATGCGGTTTTACACTTGGTATTTTGGCTTCAAAATCATAATAGATTTCATAAGTTTTTAATTCATCGACGGCGTCTTTTTTCTTTTTCCCTTTAACTAAACCAAAGCGAGCATAATAACTGCGACACCATTTGCGATAACGCGGATTATCACTAATCCAATCAGCAATAATATAACCGGCTTGGGTGATAGCCTCATCCACGGTTTTTACTTGTTCATTTAAATAGGGTTTGGCTAATTTTTCGGCGGAAGATAAAGGAAAACTCATAATTATTTTGGCTAGTGGTTCTAAGCCCAATTTAATGGCTTCCGTTCCTTTGGTTTTTCTTTTTTCTTTGAAAGGTAAATAAATATCTTCCACTTCACTTAATTTTTCACAACTATTTATTTCCGTTTTTAATTCTTCGGTCAACATACCTTTTTCGGCGATGAGGCGAATTACATCTTCTTTGCGTTTGGCTAAATTCACGGCATAATTATATTCGGTTTCAATGCTTCTTAACTCATCTTCATTTAAATTGCCGGTGACCTCTTTTCGATATCGGGCCATAAAAGGAATCGTGGCCCCACTGCTTAACATCGTAATAACATTTTTAATTTGTTCCGGTTTTAAGTTTAATTTTAAACTCACTTTTTTAATTAATTCTTCGTTCATATTTGACTCACTTTCTTATTTTAATTATAACAAAAAGCCACCAAAAAAGCACTAGGCAAGTGCTTTAAAACAATTTTTATCATGATCATTAATGATACCAATGGCTTGTAAGTAAGCATAAATAATGGTACTACCGACAAAAACCATCCCGCGGACTTTTAAATCTTTACTTATTTTCGTACTTAAGGCATTTTGGGTCTCTTGCTTGCCTTTTATTACTTGTCTCTTGGTAAATGACCAAATGTAATTACTAAATGAACCAAATTCTTCGGCAATCTGCGCAAAAACTTGGGCATTAATAATGGCCGCTTTAATTTTTTGGCGATTGCGAATAATGCCCTCATCTTGCATTAAATCCTTGATTTTGGTCTCGTTATATTTTTTAACTTTAGCTACCTCAAAATAATCATAACTTTTTTGAAAATTAGCTCTTTTCTTTAAAATTGTTTCCCAGGAAAGCCCGGCTTGATTAATTTCTAAAATTAAAAGTTCAAAAAGTTTTTGATCATCATAGGTTGGGACACCCCATTCTTCATCATGATATTTAACATATAAGGGATTGGCTAAATTAACCCAAGCACATCTTGTCATTTAGGCATCTTTCCATAATACTTGCGTTCCATAAGATTCTCGGCCACATAATCTAGTTCTTCATATTCTTCGTCCGTTAAATCATCGATTATTTCATCAATAAAAAATAAGATTTCATCTAGGGAACGACATTTCAAAACATCTATTTTATATTTTTTTAAAATAGCAATTTCACTTTCCTTTAAAAGCATTTGATTTATTTCTTTTAATTGATCCATCTGCATCCATCCTTAAAAAAATAATTGCTTAAGTTAGCAACTATTTTTTAGTTTTTTCATCTGTTAAGCTTTCTTTTAACACGGTTCCAAAAGTTACAATATTTTGTAATTCGGCTGGAACAATAATTTTAGTTGATTTACCATCTGCCATATTGGCTAAAGTTTCATAACTTTTAAGTTTTAATACCGCATCATCGGCCTTAGCATCTTTAAGCATTTTGATACCTTCGGCTTCGGCTTGCTTAATTTTTAAAAGGGCTTCGGCTTCCCCTTCCGCAATGCGAATGTTACTTTCCTTTTGCGCTTCGGCCCGAAGAATAGCACTTTCTTTTTCCCCTTCTGCGATTAGAATAGAACTTTTCTTTTCTCCTTCGGCTTGTAAGATTTTTTCGCGCCGTTCCCGTTCCGCCCGCATTTGTTTTTCCATGGCTTCTTGAATATCGCGCGGTGGTAAAATATTTTTAACTTCCACCCGATTAACTTTAATGCCCCAAGGATCCGTGGCTTCATCCAATATTGCCCGCATCTTAGTATTAATAATATCTCGGCTGGTTAAGGTTTGATCTAATTCTAAATCCCCAATGATATTTCTTAAAGTTGTAGCCGTTAAGTTTTCAATGGCACTAACCGGAAACTCAATCCCATAAGTATATAATTTTGGATCAGTAATAGAATAATACACCACCGTATCAATTTGCATTGTTACATTATCTTTCGTAATAACAGGTTGGGGGGCAAAATCCTTAACAATTTCCTTTAAAGAAACTCGATTAGCAATCGCATCAATAAACGGAATTTTAAAATGTAACCCATTTTGCCAAGTCGCATGATAAGAACCAAGGCGTTCTATAACATAACTTTTCGCTTGAGGCACAATTTTAATATTCGGAATAATTAAAACTAAAACAATAACTAATATAACCAAAAATACTTCCATTATTTTCCCTCCTTTCGTACTTTTAATTTAACACCATCAATTTCTTCAATGATGACCTCATCACCCACATTTATTTTGCTGGAACTTATGGCACTCCATCTTTTGCCATCAACTTTTACCTCACCAATGGTGTTTTTCTTAATTTCTTCGGTACAAATCCCCGTCATGCCAATAACCCGATCAATATTGGTTCGGACTCGTTCCGGTTTTAGATATTTATTGATAAGCGGTTTTGTTAGTAACATTAGCACAATTCCTAAGATAGCAAAAACGCCCATTTCTAAATAAGCATTATCATAGATAAAAGATAAAATTAAACTAACTAAAGCCGAGGCAATAAACCAAATTGAAACTAAATTAACTGTCGATATTTCCACAATTGTTAAAAGAATTATTACCATTAACCAAAAAGTCCAAGTCATCATACCACTTCCTTCTTTAATTATATTACATTTTCATCCAAATTACTATTTTTTATATTATTTAAAGCCAAATTTTGGCCATATTGGCAACCACAATAATTTTGGCGATATAAATCATATTTTTGACTTAATTCAATACTTTGCTTGTAACCATCATTTTTCTTAAAATCACTATATAAAAAAGGGATATTTTCTTCTTCGCCAACCCGGCCCCCGATTTCATTTATAACTTGACTATTTTTATAAGGGCTTATAGTTAAGGTTGTCGCAAAATAATCATATGCTTCCGCCTTAGCTATTTGAGCCGTTTTCCGAAGCCGGAGTTCATAACATTGATGGCATCTAATTCCCCCTTCTTTGGCTTGAGTATAGGGTTCGACTTGCTTTTTAAAGGTTGCATTATCGTAATCACAATCACGAAAAGTCAATTTATGTTGGGCGGGAAAGTTTTGGATAAACTTAATTTGTTCCTTTTTTCTTTTTTCATATTCGCTAACTGGTTCAATATTAGGATTATAAAAAAGTACCGTAATATTAAAATATTTAGTTAAATACGCAATACAAGTAGTAGAACAAGGGCCACAACAACTGTGTAATAATAATTTAGGTGTATAATCTAAACTCGCCACTAAATCATATAACTTTTGTTGATAATTAATTTTCATCTGGTTCTTCCTCGTTTTCTTTATTTTCCGCTTCTTCCTGTTCGGCTTGTTCTTTTTCGGCTTTTATTTTATCATAAGTTGTAAAGATTGTGCTATTTAAACTGCTATCTAAATAAAGAATACCTTTTCTGGTATCACTTAAGGAAGCAATAAATTTATGATAATTATTTAATTTTTCCATATTTACAATATTAATATAAACGGAATTTTCATCATTCATTTTGAAAAAGAACCGACCATCATCTAAGGTAATATCATCTTTAATATCCGGATCATACACCATTTCACTAACTAAACTAAGAATATCCGGATCAATGTCTTTTAGGTGTTTAATAAATTCTTTCAAGGTATCGGTAGCCACAAAATTATTTAGCGTTGGTACGCCTAATGGCTTATCTAAATTAACCCGCGTTCCATCACTTAAAACATATTTTGCTTCCGGTTGATAGTAAAATAAAATTTTTTCTTCCGTCACCTTAATCGTCAGTTTGCCCCAAAGATTTTTATTGATTCGGGCCTCACTAATAAGAGCCAAGTTTTCAATTTTCTTCCGGGCTTGTCCCGTATTAAGAGCAAAAATCTTTTTATTTTTATTTAAGTTGGCCGCATTAATGATTTCTTGATCACTAGTTAAATTATTTCCTTTAATAATAATAGTTTTAATTGGCATACTATATAAAAAGTAAGCCAACATGGCGAGCAAATAAACAAATAATAAAACGACAATTAACCCCTTAAAAGATAATTTTCTTTTGACTTTTACTTTGACTTTATTTTCTTCCATAGTATCACCATTTAACGATAATTTGTTCTAATTCTAAATCAATATTATTTTTTTCCTTGATGGTTTTTTTTATTTTTGTAATTAGTTCAATTATATCACGACTGCTGGCCTTTTGGGTATTAATTATAAAATTAGCGTGTTTGGGGCTAACCATCGCATCACCTATTTTAAAGCCCTTGAAATTGGCTTCTTCAATTAATTTTCCCGCACTTACCCCAGGAGGATTACGAAAAACTGAACCAGCATTTTTGGTTCCCAAAGGTTGGGTGGCTTGTCTTTTGCAGTTATTTTCTTTTATTTGTTTTTGAGCCGCTTCTATCGAGCCCTTCATGGCCTTTAAAGTAGCCGAAAGAATTACCACGGAGCGATTTTTAAACTCGGTTGACCGGTAACCATGCGTAATTGCGGCTTTTGGTAATGTTTTTACCTCATCATTTTCATCTAAAATTATTACATCAACCACATAATCATATATTTCATGACCAAAACAACCAACATTGCCCACTAAAGCAGCACCAATAGTACCAGGAATTCCCGCGGCAAAACTAAAATTAACTATTTCGTGTTTTAAGCAGTCTTGGACGAAACTTGCCATAGTAGCACCGGCTTCAACTATAGCCGTATCAGCCGCAAAAGATATCTTGTTTAAATGCTCTAATTTAATAATGACGCCGGCAAAATTATTATCCGGTAAAATAACATTAGAACCGCTTCCTAAAAGATAATAGGACATCTTATGTTCCTTTAAATATTTAATTAAATCAATTAATTTAGTTAAATCATTGGGTTTAACTAAATAAGCAGCGGTGCCGCCAAGGCCATAAGTATTATATTTTTTTAAATCAACTTGGGTTAAGACCTCACCAAAATTTGTTAATTCCTTCATTTTAATAAATCCTTAATGGCCTCATAAATCATTTGTGAAGCCGGAATTGTTTGCACTTTAGCAAAATTGGCAATCATTTGGTTATATTTCGTTTCTTTTTCCATTAATTCCGTTACCGTAATTAAAAGAATGTCGGCTTTTAAGTTCTTTTCTTCAATTAATTCGGCAATGCCTAAATTAACTAAATCTAGAGCATTATAATATTGATGGTTATTTGCTACATACGGACTCGGAATTAAAATACTGGGTTTTTTTAATGCTAAAAGTTCGCTGATGGTGGAAGCCCCTGCGCGCGTAATTATTAAATCCGCACTAGGCATCAAAGCATTTAGATTATCGTAATATGGTACGACTTTAACATTAGAAGGAAAAGTGGTATTAGCCACAAAATCCGCATAATAGTTTTTACCCGTAATATAAAGAACTTCGTAATTTTTATCGCCGATAAGTTCTAAAAATGGTTTAAACTTAGCATTAATAGTTGAACTACCCAAAGACCCCGCTACAATAATAATAAACTTTTTATCCTTATGAAAGCCCAAAGTTTCTTTAGCCACTTTTTTATTTTCTAAAGCCCCTTCTCCACAGGGATTACCGGTATAAAGAACTTTACTTTTACCTTTAAAATAATTTTTACTATTAGGTAAAGAGATGCAAATTAAATCCGCATATTTACTTAAATAAATATTCGATTTGCCCGGAATACTATTTTGTTCATGTAAAACCGTTTTGATATGTAATTTATGGGCGGCTTTTATAACTGGATAAGTGACATAACCCCCAACACCAATAACCACATCCGGTTTAAACTCTTCCATAATTTTTAAACATTTTTGATAGGCCTTTTTAATTAACCCAATGTTTTTGATATCTTGTTTAATTTTGGTTTTACTAAAACCATAGATTTCTAATGCTTCATATCGATATCCCATTTGAGGCACAATATCTTTTTCCATCCGATTATGAGTTCCAATGTAAAGCACTTCTAAATCTTGTTCTTTTTCTTGAAATTTTTTAATAATGGCCAAAGCCGGATAAATATGACCGCCGGTTCCCCCTGCTGAGACAATTATACGCATAATATCACCTATTACAATTATACAATAGATTGCTTTTATTTAATAATAAAAACTGTTTAAATCTGTCAAGCCATCATTTCTTTTGACACAAAAAAAGATAACCATCTTGATTATCTTTCCAAATTATTTTTTATTTTATTTATTCGGATCCACTAAGATTTTAATGGTATTAGTTTGACCACTTGTAAGTTCTTCATAAGCCGCTTGCACATCATTTAAGGTAATTTTTTTATCAACGAATTTTAAAACATCAATTTCCTTATTAGCAATTAAGTTAATACAAGAAGCAAATTCTTCCTTTGTATAAGCAATGGCACCTAACATTTTTAACTCATGCATAACGCCAATAGTTAAAGGAACCGTAATGGCATCAAGTGAAACACCTACTAAAACAACCGTTCCCCCCGTCTGGGTATGCATTAAGGCACTTGTAACAGCCGGACCATTGCCACAGCATTCAATAACCACATCAAAGCCACCATTACTTTCTTGCATCATTAAAGCCGAAGCATCTTCTTTAGTCACATCAAACCACCGATCAGCAACTTTTAAATCGACGGCTTTTTGGCCCCGACCAGGGTTAGTTTCGGATACCGCAACTAAACTGGCACCTTCTTTTTTGGCAAACATGGCACAAGCCAAACCAATAATGCCGCCCCCGACAACTAAAACCGTATCCCCAACACGGATATTGGCTAAACGCACAGCATGTAAACCAACAGCCATAGGTTCAACCATCGCCCCTTCTTCATCGCTAACCGTATCTGGTAATTTCATTACCATGTCACTACGAACCGCAGTTTTAGGCGCTAAAGCCCCAGGATTATCAAGCGATAACCCCACCGCGGCATTCCAAGTTTCCAAGCAATATTGAGGATTACCGGTTAGGCAAGCTGCACAATGACCACATGGCGAAATCGGTAATGCTGTTACCCGATCGCCTACTTTTAAATCTTGCCGGTCCCCCGGATCAGTTACCACGCCACTAAACTCATGACCCATGACTAAGCCCGCGGGGTTTCCTGATACCCAATAATGTAAATCGGATCCACAGATTCCGGCTTTTAAGACATCAATAAGAACCTTGTGACCATCTCTTGCCGGTTCATTTATTTCTTTAATTTCAAATTCTTTAACACCTTTTATAGCTACGCTTCTCATATTTCCTCCTATTTTTATTATAACATTTTAATAAATTTTTATAAATTAAAACACATAATATTTGACATATTAATTTTGATATAAAATATCTATATCAACATCGGTATCAATTCCATCAATATGTCCATCATTACATAATTGCCAAATATTATAATTGCCATTATAATCAGTTTTATCAGTATAATGAGCAAGCCATACTGGATATTTGTTTTTATTTTCCCAAATTCTTTCTAAATAAAATTTACTACTATATAACATTACATCATAATCATTTTCTTTAATGACTTTTAAAAATTCATTAGCTATGGCATTTACTTCATGAAAACTTATTTTTAAAGTATTCCATTTTGACCAATTCTCCCAATCTAAAGCAATTGGCAAGTCTAAAGTTTCAT
>CANQZX010000032.1 GCA_947628445.1 uncultured Bacilli bacterium | reverse complement strand
TTGCTTTTTATCATTCATATAATCGTCCTACTTTCCTTTTTATTATATATATATATATATATTGTAAAGGATTTTGTTTTCTATTTGACAATTTTTGACAAAAATTCAATATTTTAATTTAAAGAAAGACGAAAAGGATTATTTTTTGTACCATCGCCACTACTCAAAGAAGCCTTAGATGAAATATAAAAAACTGGGCGAACAGCAAAACTGCTACTATCAACGCGATAGCTGCTTATATGGCCTTGATAATGAATTGGCCGGACACTATGGTCAAATTCGGAATCTCGCGAAATTGTCCAATCACTTAAACCCATATAGATCCAATTATTATCTTTTAATTTTGTGGAGTTTAATTTTATGTCCCAATTATTGGTAGTTATGGGGCTTGCAGCAAAACCATAATCAGAGGCATACATTAGGCCTATTTTTTTATTTACTTCTTTAATTTGCGGCGAAACAATATTTCCCGTTTCAATTTCCTTACCTAATTCATATTTATAATATGTTCTTGGGGTAGAACCAGATACACTATAACCAATTGTTTTATAGAAATGTTCTACTATTAAATTATCGACATCTATTAGTTTAGTTTCTTTTAAATAATCATTTAGGAAACTTTCATTTAAATTTGTCGTATTTAAAAGACTATCATTCCATTCATTTATTGGATTATCTTCACTAGTCCAATAATAACCCCCAATTTTTTCTAAATTATTCATATCACCTTTATAATTTGTCGTGGTATATTCCAAATTATTAAAAGTATCATTATATGCTCCTTCTAAACCTAATTGGTCCGTCGTAGCATAATCATATTTAATTAATTTCATTTCATAAGCCCCCGCGGCATTCGGAAAGAAACCTATAATGCGATAAAGGTCGGCATCTGAACTGCATTCATTTTCCGTACTTGTTCCATCTAAACAAACATAATTAAAAACTTCTTCACTGGCACCACTATAGCGATAAGAATTATCATTTGCGCTGGTTTCCTTATTAACTATTTCACTATTAACTAAAGCCTTATCATTGTGATATATTAAATGACTGTAGGTATATTCTGCTTTTGAGAGTTTTTTAGCACATTCGCCAATTTCTTCTTCCGAAGTGCAAACATCGGCCAAACTGGTAATTATGGCGTCTTTTTGCATTATAATATTTCCCGTAAAAGTTTTATTAGTATTTGAGGTTTGATCGTTATCTAAGTTTACTAACGTTACTTTTATTTCCCAATTTTGCACAGCTTTTACCGTTGGAGCAGATCCGGTTGCCGTTATTTTATGGTTTTTAGCTATTGGTATTAAGCCTGTTTTCCCCGTAATATCAAAACCATTTATACCTTTATTACCAACATTCTCTTTATAATCCAAGTTATCAATATGGGTAAGTTCACCATCTTCTCCGGGTTGCGTTACGGTTAAGATTAATTCGGGTACTTTAATGGTATGGGTTTCATCCGGAGCAACTATTTGACCATCTACTTCTTTGCCTTCCAAGATTTCTCCTTCCTCATTTTGAAAGGTTGTATATCTTAATTCATTAGTATCTATATATAAATAAACATTATAATTATCTTGGGCATTGTTTGTCGCATTATTAGCTATTAAAGTGGCAGTTCCGGTTACGCCATCACCAACACTAATATTTCCTTTATTAAAATTGGTCATATTCGCTGTAATATTAAGATTAGTTTCTTCATTATCTTCATCTTTTATTTGTTCCGTTGTAATATTTTTATCCGCTAATAAAAAACTTAAAACATCAGTGGTACCTGATTCGGCATTAATATTAACATCCTTTTTACCCGTATTTTGACTAGCAAAGAAGGCATAGGTTGCTCCGATTACTACTAATGATAAAGTAACTATTGCAATTAACGTTAAAATTAAAGTTTTCTTTTTGCTTTCTTTACTTAAATTGTTTTCTTCATTCATTATCTTCACCTATCTTCCTTTTTATTATATATTTTTATATATATTGTTGTAAAGGCTTTAAAGTCTTAGTTGACTATTTTTAACTAATTAAAAAATTCAATCCTTGGCTTAAGGATTGAAAAAAATAAATAAAGTTAGTTTTTTAGTTTTCGGTATCAGTACTTGGTTCATCTAAATATTGTTCGTCAATTTCTTCTAATGCTTCATCGACGATATCATCATCGTAAACCTCAACATAATCATCTTCGTCTTCTTCGACATTTATTTTGACTTTCGCTTCCCCGACAACCTCAACACCTAATTCTTTTTCAATAGAAAGTTTAACTAATCCATCTTCAATGGTTACATTAGATACTGTCGGTTGTTTTAAACATCTTACAATTATATCTGAAGCATTTGATAGATTACTATTATCTTTTAATGGTACCATCATGGCATCAGTATAACTATATTTTTGGGTAGATACTGCCGTTTTAGAATCCGTATCATAAGAATACCAGACATTGACATCAAATGAACCATTGATATTTACTTTATTATCCCCTTTACTACCTGAAAAAGTATGATTTATGACCCAGCAACCTAAAACAGTTGTCGGTACTTCTGCGGTTTGCATGGTAAAATCATTACTACTTGTTTTTTTGGCTTTACCAATCACGGCTTTAGTTACAATTTCTTTAAAAGCCATTTTCTTCACCCCTTATCATAATCTATGCGCTATCTGGGTAAAAGTTTACAAAGCCCAAAAGTTTTTCAAAAAAAAGAAGCAGGAATATGATACAATTAAAGAGGTGACGATTTATGGATTGTTTATTTTGTAAAATTATTAATAAAGAGGTTGAGGCCACTATTCTTTATGAAGATGAACTCGTAATGGTAATTATGGATGCTTTTCCCGATGTTGATGGTCATACTTTAATTATTCCTAAAAAACACTATACTGATTTTACGGAAATTCCGGATGAATTAATATTACATATCAATAAAATTGCCAAAAAATATAGTCAATTTTTGATGGAAAAATTAAATAAAACATCTTTAACTCTTTTAGTTAATTATGGAGATATGCAAGCAATTAAGCATTATCACCTTCATCTTTTACCGGCTTTTGGTCCTAATAAAAAACCAGCCCAAGATAAAAATAAAATTGCCCAAATTTTATTAGAGGATTAAATCATGGTTAAACTTAAGAAAAAAGTAAAAAACCGTCTTACCAAGATTTTTCTTCTTATTATAGTTTTAGGCGGCCTTTTTGGCGCTTATCAATATTATCAAAGCTTTAATGGGAAATCCGCGAAAAACTCTAATGCGGTAACTAACCCAAAGAATGACAAACAAGTTAATAGTACTAAACCAGAAGAAAATCATTTAAGTTTACTGGCCACTGGTGATGGTTTAATTCACAATTTACTAGCCATGTATGCGGAAAAAGGTGATGGAGCTTATGATTTTAAACCCTATTTAACCGAAGTAAAAGATATTGTTCAAAAATATGATATTGCTTATTATAATCAAGAAACCCCTTTAAGTAGCGATGGTAATTATACCTTTTTCCCTACTTTTAATATTCCTTCGGCTTATGGCGATGCGATGGTTGATGCCGGCTTTAATCTCGTTTCTTTGGCCAGTAACCATTCTTTTGATAAAAAGGAAACCGGTGTTTTAAATAGTTTAGCGTACTGGCGAACCAAAAAAGGGGTTACTTTTAATGGTATTGCTGATTCTGAGGCCAACCGTCAGAACTACCAAATTGCCGAAAAAAATGGGATAACTTACGCCATGCTTTCTTATACATATGGCACCAATGGCATTACTGTTCCAAGTGATAAAAAATATTTAGTTAGTGTTTATGATAGCGAAATGGTCCGGCAAGATATTGCCGCCTTGCGCGATAAAGTTGATGTTTTAATCGTGGCCATGCACTGGGGTGTCGAATACCAATTTGAACCTACCCAAACGCAAAAAGATCAAGCAGCTTACTTAGCCAGTTTAGGTGTCGATATCATTATTGGTAACCATCCGCACTGTATTGAACCAATTGTTTGGCTCGATGATACCTTAGTTATTTATTCTTTAGGTAATTTTATTTCCAATCAAATTGAATTATATGATACGATTGGTTATAAAGGCACAATCGGGGCTTTTGCTACCCTAGATATTACCAAAAAAGATAAAGATATTAAATTAGATAATTTAAAAGTTGATTTACTTTATACTTACCGGAATAAAACAGATAAATATTATAAAGTTGTGCCCTTTAGTAAAATAAACGAACAATATTTACCAAACTATCAAGAGGTTTATAACGAATATAAAGCCGTTATTCAAAAATATGATCCCACTATTACTGTTGTCCCAGCTGCTTAGCTGGGTTTTTTATTCATAAAAAAAAGAGGGGTTCCTCTTTAATAGATAAATGCTCCACCCCAGATAATGGCTAGTAGAATGAATAGGATTAGAACGATAAAAAAGTAATTTCCGGTCCATCCATTGCCGTTACCACATTGGGATGTACTTTTACTACAGCTCATAATTTACCTCCTTATAAATTTATTTTTTAAACAAATGCTCCTAGTATGATTATTAATAAGATGAATAGTACTAAAATTATTGCAGCACCTAAGCCGTTTCCACAATTATTCATAATTTACCTCCTTTATTTATTCTTTTCAATAGTATCATATGGTTCTTCTTTTTTTGTGTGCGGGACTTTTGCCACATCTTTTGGGGAACTAAACCGGTTTTAAGTGGTATTTTCTTGTTTTTAAAGGCAAATATTGATATAATTATTTTGGGAGGAAAAAATGAAGAAAAAAATAAGTATTTTATGTATGGGGGCCCTACTTCTCGCGGGTTGTGGTACACCTAAATTAAAAAATGGCGAAGAGGCTGTAGTCAGTTTAAAGGATGATAAGAAAATCAGTGTTAATGATTTGTACGAAAATGTTAAAAATGATTTTGCCTTACAATCATTAATGACAATGGTCGATACCTATATCTTGGAAACGGAATTCAAAGATTACATTGATACCGCGAAAACATTAGCGAAAAATAGTATTGAGTCTGCGAAAGAAAGTTATGGTAGCGAAGAACAATTGTTACAATTCGTTCAACAATATTATGGTTATTCAACTATTGAGGGCTTTCAAAATTATCTTTATCTAAACAATATGCAAAGTCATGCGCGCGATGAATATGCGAAAGTGTTAGTTAAAGATAAAGATATTGAAAAATATTACAAAGAAAAAGCCAAAGGCGATGTGGAAATATCTCATATTCTAATTACCGCGGATGTTAAAGATGATGCCACCGATGATGAAAAGAAAGCTGCCGAAAAGACCGCGAAAGAAAAAGCTGAAAGTTTAATCAAAGAATTAAAAAAGGCCGAAGATGTTGAGGCTACTTTCAAAAAATTAGTTAAAGAAAATTCCAAAGATGATGCGACGAAAGATAAAGATGGGTCTTTAGGTAAAATAACTTATGGTGATCTTGCCGATACTTATGATGAATTACTTGATGCCGCTTATAAAATTAAAGATGGCGAAGTATATTCTAAAGTTATAACAACGGAACTTGGTTACCACGTTATTATGAAAACCAAATCTTACGAAAAAGAATCTTTAGATAAACTAAAAGATGAAATAAGAGATATCTTAGCTGAAGATTTAAAGGCCAATACAAAAACGATTAATCTTGATGCTATTGAATACTATCGGGATAAATATAAATTCAAAATTGAAGATTCCGAATTAAATAAACAATTTGATAGTTACATTAAAAGATTATATGCTAGCTATAATACTGATGATTCAACTACTACCGAAGAATAATCAAGCATTTTAAAAGCTTATGTTCAAGCAACATAAGCTTCTTTTTTTATTCGTTAACTATTTTTTTCGCACCACAATTGCCTAAAGGATCAAAGACACATTTGGTACAGCCCGAAAAGTCTTTTTGGTTATCAACTGCTCCATCAACTAAAGAAAAGATAAAGTTAAAAATTGTTGGTAAGAAGAAGATTATTACACCGGCAATAAATCGTTTAATCAACTTAACAATTGAATCCTTCAGAGCTTTTTGATCACTATCAACCATTGCCCTAGCTAAATCAATTGATCCCATTATAATTAATAATAAAGGTATTATTATTTTAGCTACAAATATAATATAACCTATTACTTGAAATACTAATAAAACTTTTCCTTCTTCACAAATATTTATTTTTTCAACTTGACCAGGTAATAATACTTTTGTTGGATCACCTTCAGAATCATCATCTCCAGTGCCCGTATAATAAGAATCATTTTTATTTACTCCCTCATATTTAGCAACACCAAAATCAGAATAAGACTTGGTAACAGAAACAAAAATATTGTTTTCGTCAATGTATTTGACATAAATATTTTTAGGGCATTTTTCTGGAGTTTGACTAACAGTTTCGGTTCCGGGGGAAACGTTATAGCCAGTAGCAGTTGAAACAACTGTTTTACCACTATAATATTTGGCAACAACATGGATATTTGCATGGGTATCATTATAATAATAAGGACAAGTTAATTCTATTGTTTTTTCCCCGCTGGTTGTTTTATTATCAACTTTACTTAAAGAAGTATTTATGGTATATTTCGTACTGTAAATTTTATCATTACCAAAACTATTTTTATCAAAAGCTAATTTATACTTCATATTACTACTATTCTCGCCTGTCGAATTAGCTAAATCCAGTACAACATAAATTGTCTTTATTTTGTCACTACTTGGTTTTAAAAAATTACCTTTACTATCCATGAATTGATCAGATTCTAGTCCTGATAAATCACTACTTACTAAACCGTTACCAGATTTACTATAACTAATATTACCTAGGTTATCGATTTTTACCGTAATAGTAGTATTTTTTATTTCATACACATAAGTAGCACTCTTAGCGAAAACTCTTGTTTCACCAATTAAAAACAAGCCAAACATTAGTATTAAACAAAACCATTTTTTCATCTTTATACCCTCTTCTTTTAAATTATATCATATTGTTAATCATTTGTGTTAATATCTGTCAATAAAGTGTCAATTTGTGCCAAATTAAATCCTTTACGATATAAATTGGTTTTAATTTTACTTCTTAATTCAATACCTTCATATTTTTTCTTTAACTTAACATATTCTTTATTAAACTCTTTTTTCAAAATATCATTATCAATCGGAAAATCATAATAATCGATAATGTCAATAATTTGATTTAACCAATACCCTTCTTTTACTAAATATTGTTTCGTTTTTTCTTTTAATACTTTTGTCGATAAATTATGATTACTTTTAATTCTTTTGGCAATAATTTTTTTTATTTTCTCGTGCCAGATATCTGCTGTAAAAGAATCTAAATAAGGCATAAATTGAGTATCTTTAAAGCCCAATTTTAAAAGTTCTTGTCTAATTTTTTGGGGCCCTTTTAAAGTTAAGTTTATTTGATCATTAATGAATGATTTAATATAAATTTCATCATCCAAGTATTTTTCTTTTTTTAACCGCGCAATCGTTTCTTTTATGGTATCTTCCTCATAATTATTTTTTGTAAGATAACGTTCTATTTCCTTGGGAGTCCGAAGTTTAAAATTAAGATATTTTATGGCCTTCATGTAAGCCGCGATTTTTTGATTAACACTTAAAATCTCTTTTAAACTTTTTTCCGTAATTGTTTTATTAATTAATAAATTATATTTAATAATAACATCATCATATAATTCTAATTTCGTATTGTCGGTAAAGATAATTTCATAAATATTGCCATTTTTTTTCTTAAAACTTTTAATTTCCATCTTAATTATTTTGCTCACTATAGTAGTTTTCACAAGCTTGGTCCAAATCTTCCCGAAGCTTATTTATATCTTTTATATCTTTAATGCGCGCGCCACTGGCATATTTATGACCACCACCATTATATTTGCTGGCTATTTCATTAACAATTGGCCCCCGAGAACGAATATTAACTTTGAAAATAGCGTTTTTTTCATCATATACGACAAACATCCAACAAATAAGTTCTTTAATGAAATAAAAATCATTAACATGGTTAGATACGGCCGTAATTTCTACATGATATTTTTCTAAAGTGGCATTATCGACATTAATAAACCCAAAACCATTTTTGCTTATTTCAATATTATTTGTTAAATAAGCCCGAAATTTTTCTTCGGCAATACTGCGTTCATATAAATTATCGTATAACGAAACAAAATTAATATGGGTAGCATTTAATAACCGATAAATAATATTGAAAGTTTCTAAACTAGTATTTTGGAGTAAAAACCGATCACTATCAAAAACAATCCCAATATATAAATCTTCGGCAATTTTAGTATCTAAAACTAATTTGGTATCCAAAAGTAGTTCGGTAATCATTTCACAAGTACTAGATTTAGTATCATCTGTCCAATCAACATTTCCAATAATATCTTCCGCGGGATGATGGTCAATTTTTAATATAGCTTGATATTCTAAATCTTCAATGCCATCAATCCGGGCAAAGTTAGGGACATCTAAAACAATTAAAAGAGCATTTTTTAATTCCGTTAATTCCACTTTATCCAAATTACCTAAGTATTTAAACTTATGAACGCCGGCTCCAACGGCATAAACTTTTTTATGCGGAAAAGTTGCTTTAATTGAATCTCTTAAAGCAATTTGGCTAGCAATGGCATCGGGATCAGGTCCAATGTGTCTAGCAATAACTATTTCATCATAACTTTTAATTATTTTAACTATTTTGCGAAATAAATCTCTTTTAATTGTAATCATCTCTTTTCTATTTTTCAATTAAGGCCATCGTATCAAGGGCAATCATTAATTCTTCATTAGTTGGGACCACATAAACTGGTATTTTAGATTCAGCGGCGGAAATTAACTTTAATTCGCCCCGACAGTTATTGGCTTCTTCATCAATAACAACGCCTAAAGAGGCAATCTTTTCGCCAATCATCTTCCGGGTCATAATACTATTTTCGCCCACGCCAGCGGTTAAAACAATCACATCAGCACCATCTAATAAATTGTTATACATTGCAATGTAATTAGCAATTTTTTGCACATACATTTCTTGGGCTAAACGGGCTTTTTCATTACCACTTTTAATAGCATCTTCAATATCCCGGGAATCAGAAGAAATCCCACTGATACCTAAAAGACCGCTTCTTTTATTTAAATCATTGGTTACCTCAGTAATACTTTCACCAGTTTTATGCATTACATACTCAATTAAACTAGCATCAATATCACCCGAACGGGTTCCCATCATAATGCCCGCTAAAGGGGTAAAGCCCATGGTGGTATCCACTACTTTACCGGCGTTAATTGCCGTAATAGATCCACCATTACCAATATGACAACTAATTACTTTTAAATTTGGATTATTTAAATATTCGCAGATGGTTTTATTTACATAACGATGGCTGGTGCCATGAAAACCATATTTTCGAACGCCATATTGTTGATACCATTCGTAAGGAACAGGATATAAATATTCCTTTGGTTCCATAGAACTATGAAAAGCGGTATCAAAAACTCCAACATTGGTAACATGCGGAAGCACTTTCATAAAAGCCCGCACGCCCATAATATTTGCCGGATTATGTAATGGTGCCAGTTCATTATAATTTTCAATTTTCTTTAAAACATCTTCTGTTAAAACAATTGATTCCTTAAACTCTTGACCACCATGGACAATTCGGTGACCAATACCTTCAATTGCTTCTAAAGAAGAAATGATATGCATATTAATTAGTTCGTCCATTAAAACTTGAACGGCGACAGCATGATCTTTTAAATCAAGTTCTTTCGTGTATTTTTCTCCTTTAAATTTAATCGTATACATACTATTGCCAATCCCAATTTTTTCAAATAAACCACTGGCAATAGTTTCTTGGCTAGGTAATTCAATCAATGTAAATTTAAGAGATGAACTACCCGCATTTACTGCTAAAATTTTCATTTATTCCACCTCTTTTTAATTATACAAAAAAAAGATAGGTTTGACTATCTCTTTTTGATTATTTTAGGCAATTTTCTTGAATAGCATTATATAATTTTGCCCGACCATTATTGCCAAAATGCAGATCATCAAAATAATCTAATTCGCTTTGTTTAATTCCCGTACTACAGAACTTAACATTTGCTAATCGCAAATTACCAATAGCTTTACTTAATTCGCTATTAAAACTATTAATCCGAGCATTTGATAAATAAGTAGCATTATACCCATATCTGGCAACATTACTACCAACGGGATTAATAGAAACTATTTTTAATATAGCATTTTTCCAATCACCTTGAGCTAACTTACTATAAAAACTAGCATAACTATTAGCAATGGTTTTGGGATTTCCCCCACCCGAAAGATCATTAACTCCCATAAGAATAACAATACCATATTTTTTCTTACTATTATTTTTAATTATGGTCGTTATTTCGGAAACCGGATTAGCGGAATTAATGCCACTTCCCATTTGCGTTGAATTACCTTTTAACCATTCTATGCTTTTTCCTACCCCATAATAACAACCAGAACTCTTATCTAAGTTTTTATAGATACATACGCCATTCATAATGGAATCCCCCAAATATATGACATCAGTGATTTTACTTGATTCCCCGGTACTTGGCCGTTCAATTAAGCTTTGTTCAACTTTATTCGCGGGATTATTATTTTCAGCTTCACAAGTTTTTTTCGTATACACCCCATCCAAACTTATCACTTTCGTCCCACATTTTTCGTCAGTCCAAACATACTTACCATTACATTTATAACAACCTTCAACTTTAGAGCCAAAGCTTTGACGATCATTTAAAGCTTCCTCTTTTTCAGCCGCGAGTGCTTTTTTGGCCGTCGCTTTAGCGGCCTCACAAGAACTATTAAAAGGTTGTAATAAACAAGTTTGACAGGTATCAGCCTTTTGTAAAAAAGTACTGGCCGAAGCAACCAAATGGAAACCCACACTAATAATTAAAGGGACAAAAAAGATCGCAATTCCCATAACAAAACGAACAATTAACGATTTCGTAGCTTTACTTATTCCACTATCTTCTTTAGCAATTAAAGCATTGACAAAATCCATTATGCCTAAAATAATGATCACAACCGGAATAACGACTTTTAAAGCAAACAGAAAATAGCCCACTAATTGCCAAGTGGCCGAGGTCGTAACGCAAAAATCGATATCCATAGGCATCACTCATTTCTATATTTTTGTTGATTGCTATTCATTTGCGCTTTTGCTTTGCTTTTAGCTGACTTACAAGCACTATCAAAAGGCCGAAGCAGACATGTTTGACAAGTATCCGCGGCTTTCAAATATTTACTACTATCTTTAACTAAATGCAAAAAGGCACTAATAATGACCGGAAGAAAAAAGATGGCAATACCAACCACCAAACGTATTATTAATGATTTCGTGGCCTTACTAATATTTTTATCATCACTAGAAATTAAAGCATTAACAAAATCTATCGTTCCTAAAATGATAATAATAACCGGAATAGCAATTTTTAAAGCAAATAGAAAATAACCCACTAATTGCCAAGCTGCCGATGTGGCAACACAAAAGTCGATATTCATAAAACCACCTACTTACCATTATTTTAACAAATTAAATAAGGAATTTAAACCTTTTTAGGATTAAATTCCTTATTCTTGACAAAATCTTCATTTGGTCTTTTACATTTTTGATTTAAATTAACAATTCTACGACTCGTACTCCCGAGTTTTGCAGTTGACAAAAATAAAAAGTATAAATTTGCCTAGGTGTTACCTAGGTTTTATTTTGTCAAGTTTTTATTATTTTATAGTTGTATAGTATTGTATATTATGGTATAATTATTTTGTAAGGTAGTGATTGTATGTTTGTTAAACAAAATAAATCTCATAAAGGTATATTACTCACTTATACCATTGGCTATAGAGAAAATGGAAAAGTTAAGCATAAAAACATTAAAACTTTAGGCTATTTAGAAGATTTAAAAAAAGAATTTGATGACCCTATTGCCCATTTTAAAGAAGAAGCAAAAAAAATATCTAATAACTTATTAAATGAATATACTATTAAAGATTTGCAAAGCAAAAAAATTGATAATAATAGTAAACCAAAAAATTTAGGATATTGTGTAGTAAAAAGAATTTATAAAGAACTTGGTATTAAAGAACTACTGGATGATTATCAAAAAAAATTAAAAATTGATTATAGTTTAAATGATATACTTTCTTTGCTAGTATTTATGCGCATAATTTCTCCCGGTTCAAAGAAAAAGGCTTACGAAGAAAAAGATATTCTTTTTGAAAATTATAATTTTTCTTTAGACGATGTATATCGAAGTTTAACAAATCTTAATCCTCTTAAGGAAAATATAGAAAAAATAATTTGGAATAATACTAAAGATAAATATAATCGTGATACTTCTAACTGTTATTATGATTG
>CANQZX010000031.1 GCA_947628445.1 uncultured Bacilli bacterium | reverse complement strand
TTCTGCGAAAAGATATTATAGATTATTCATATGTCTTTTTCAATGTTGTTTTGTTGCACTTCATTTTTAAATTAACAGAAGGGCCTAAATTTGCTTTTTTCCCTAAATTAATATATAATTTTAAGAGGTGAGACAGAAATGCAAATAGACCAAGTAGCCGAACCGATTATCGCGGTTCGCCAAAGTCAATATCCCGCGCCAGAAAAAAGCGAATTTTTACTCGTGGGACGCAGTAATGTTGGCAAAAGTAGTTTTATTAACACCTTAATTGAACGGAAAAATTTTGCAAGAACCAGTAGTAAACCGGGTAAAACACAAACTTTAAATTTTTATTTAATTAATGATTTATTTTATTTAGTTGATGTACCGGGTTACGGTTATGCTTCTGTCAGTCATGATAAGCAAAAGAAATTTGGTTTAATGATTGAAGAATATTTAAAAAATCGGAATAATTTAAAACATGTCTTTTTATTAGTTGATTTTCGACATAAACCCACCGAAGATGATTGTCTAATGTATGAGTTTTTAAAATATTATAATTTGGATATTACAATTGTAGCGACAAAATATGATAAGATAAGTAAAAATAATCGGGAAAAACAAATGAAATTATTATTAGAAACTTTAAAATGTACTCCGGAAGAAGTGGTTACCTTTTCAATTATTACCAAAAAGGGTCGGGGTGAAATACTAGATATTATTGAAAAAAAGATAGGGTGAAAAAATGAATAAAAAAGGGTTTACATTAGTTGAGTTACTCGCGGTAATTGTGGTTTTAGGTTTAGTTACTACCTTGGCGGCTTATAGTATTTTTAATGTATGGGGTAAATCTAAACAAGGCTTATTAGATGATAAGATTCAAAATATTGAAAATGCGGCGGTAACTTATTATTCGGAACATCGGCAATTATTGACGGAATCTTGTAGTGTGGATGAAAAAAGTTATAATACGTGTAAAGTTGTTACCGTCCAAGATTTACTTGATTTTGGCATTTTAGAAACTGATGAAAAGGATCGGAAAATCACGAACGATGTCACAGGTTGTAATATGGTAAATGATATAGTGACGGTATATCGGAAAAATAATCGCATTCAAGCGAAAATGACGGATATTAAAAGTAATAATACAACCTGTTAAGGGGGATATATGCAAACAGTATGTTTAATTGGGAAACCAAATGTGGGCAAAAGTAGTATATTTAATCGCTTAATTAAAGAAAAAAAAGCGATTATTTTAGATACGCCGGGAGTTACAAGAGATCGACTTTATGGCGTGGTTCATTACCAAAATAAACAATTTTCCTTAATTGATACCGGGGGAATATTGCTCGGTGATGATAACTTTGATCAAGATATTATTGCCCAAGCGGAACTCGCAATTGATGAGGCCGATATCATTTTATTTGTTGTTGATGGCACCAGCAATTTAGATGCAGCGGATAAACATGTTAGCGAGTTACTCCATAAGGCGAATAAACCCGTGATTGTTTTAGCTAATAAAATGGATAATGAAAAACGCCAAGAAAATATTTATGATTATTATGAACTGGGCTTTACACCCATTTTACCTATTTCCGCCGAACACAATTTGGGCTTTAAAGAATTACTTAATTTAATTACGAAAGATATGCCAGAGGTAAGTGAGGAAGCTTGTGATAATTCCATTAAATTTTGTTTAATTGGTCGACCAAATGTCGGGAAAAGTAGTTTAATTAATGCCTTAATAAATGAAGAAAGAGTAATTGTTAGTGATATCGCGGGTACGACCCGGGATGCGGTGGATACGACTTTTAAATACAACAATCAAGAATATACCGTAATTGATACCGCGGGCATGCGGAAAAAAGGCCGGATTTACGAAAATGTTGAAAAATATTCTTTAGTGCGCAGTTTAAAAGCGATTGATCGCAGTGATGTTTGTGTCTTAGTGATTGATGCCGAAGAAGGCATTATTGAACACGATAAACATATTGCCCATTATGCTTTGGAAGCCGGCAAGGGAATTGTTATTGCTGTCAATAAATGGGATACCGTTAAAAATCCGGATGAGGCTATAAAAAAGTGGAAATTATTAATTGAAAACGAATTTCAATTTCTCCCTTTTGCCAAAACTGTCTTTTTAAGTGCCAAAACGAAAAAAAGAATGCATACCTTGATGCCAGAAATTATATTAGCTTATGAAAATTGGCATCGGGAGGTTAAAACCTCAATTTTAAATGATTTAATATTGGAAGCCGTAAGTATTCATCAACCACCATCATATAAAGGGAAACGCTTAAAGATATATTTTGTTCATCAAGGTGATACGAAACCGCCGAAGTTTGTTTTCCAAGTAAATGATAAAAAATTAGTTCATTTTAGTTATTATCGTTACCTTGAAAATCAACTCCGGAAAAATATCGAACTTACGGGAACACCCATTATTTTACAATTTAAAAACAAAAATGAAGATTAACTAAAAATCAGCACTATTCATATAATGTTTAAAGGAGGATTATATGAGATTCGGTGATGATTTTTTTAAAAAAGTAGAAAAGAAAACTCATGTGGATAAAGATACTATTTTTGCTTTAGCTGATAAATTACAAAATGGTAATATGAAAGATGAGAAAACCCTTCGGGAAGTAATTGATACTTTAAGTAAAATGACGGGTAAAAAAGTAACCCCGGAACAAAGTGATAAAATAATTAGTAAAATTATCAATGATAAAGTACCTCAAAATGTTGATAAGATGTTTTAAAGATGAAATTTTTCTAATTTCATTTTTATTTTAACATTTACTAATTCTCAAGACTAACAATTAAAAATTATAAAAGTTGACTAATTGCTAATTTATCCCTAATATTCGGCAAAATTTTGTTCCATCTAGTATTAAATGTGGTAAATTTATAACGGATAGGAGGGATAAAATGAAGCGAAATGATTTGGGTCGGAAAATTGCTAAATTACGCAAAGCCAAAGGTCTTACACAAGTGGAATTAGGCGATATGTTGAATGTTACCGATAAAACTATTTCCAAATGGGAAAAGAATCGCAGTAAACCGGATTATGATACTTTGGAAAATATGAGTAAGATCTTTGAAGTCAGAATCGAATTTTTCTTAAAAGACATAAGACCAATAGCTAAGCTAAAAGATTTATGGCGGAAGCTAAAACATTTCTTAAAACAAAATTGGCATAATGTTATCTTTACCATTCTCTTTGTTCTTTTAGCAATTTATTTCTTCAATACTCATGATTCTTTAGCCATGTATGAGATTGTTGATACTGATTTATTTGATAAAATTAATTTTGACAATAGTTACTTTATTAAATCTAAATCAAATGTTGTTATTACAATTAACAATATTGAATATCAAAATGACGATAAAGATATCATAAATCAAAAAATTAAGTTATACACCATTACTAATAATGATAAAGTATATCTTTATGAAGCAGAAGATCTTGATGATATTTTGTACAATGGCTTTTTTAATTATAATTTAACAAGACGTCAAGCAAATCATATACCAAATAGTTTATATTTAGAAATTGAAAACTTACATGAAGATAACCGGATAACTTCAGATACAATTAAACTATCATTTTCTAAATTAATTAGCAGTGATAAGGTTTTCTATATCGAGAAAAATAGTGTCGAAAATAAATCAACAGCTAAAACAAATGTGAAGATTGATGAGTTTACTTTAGTTGAACATGGTTATACGAAAGTTGAAGATAGTAAAAACTTTTATCGTGAGACAAAAGACTTTATATTGTACTTTGCCTTAGATAGTCAAAAAATGTTTTACAATAAAAAGATAGATAAGGATATAATTGAAAGTTTTGAATATTATTACATTGAAGATAAAATAGAATATAAAAGACAATTAAAAAATAAAATGAATAATCATTATTGTTATTATAAAGCTGATGACAAAGTGAAGTGTTTTGAAGGCAATTGTGATAATTATTTAGTCAAATATCAAGAAGTTTTAAAGGTGTTTAATAAGGAAATAGAGAGGTTCGCCAAATCGTAGAGTTGAATTCTACGATTTTTCTCTTGCTATAATTCGACAAAAAGGTGTATTTTGGAATTGTAGAGAAAGGAGGTTGGTAGTACGAAAAAATATTTAAGTGGTCTTTTAATTGGCATGATGGCTTTTTTAGTAATGGGTCATGTCCAAGCGGCCACTCGAGAAGAATTATTAAAATATATTCCCGAACCTGTTTTAGATTCATTGCCTGAAGAAACTTTAAAGGAATATGCAAAACTAGATATGAGTAAAGCGGAATCCGAAGAAATTACTATTAATGATACGAAATACCCTCAGGAATTATCTCCTTTAAGTGATGATCTATGGACAACAAATTATAAAAAGTTACAAATAACGATGGCCCCATATGATAGTATAACTTATGCGGTCATGCTCGACTTAACCTGGTTATATATACCAGCAGTTAAATCATATGATGTTATTGCTTTAAGATTTAATGATGCGGTCATGGCTCAATCTTCTGCTACTGGAGTTCAATCATATACTTTAAGTACCGGTTCACAAGATGCCGTTGGTTATGGCTATGGTGGAACCAATATGGTTATGAAGGATAATGGTTATGGGATTTCGATGAATATCGTCGATAAAAAACTTAGTGCCCTATATAATCATACCTCTGTTAATGTGGCGGTATCTGGTTCTAATCCATATGCTTATGGGGCTTATGAACATGCTATGGATAACGTATCTTTAGCTCAATCTAAAAATTATAACATTAGTGCAGCTGGTATGGGCCGGGTCATTAACTTTGCTGAATCCGTATGGGATCATTATGATAACATGCAA
The DNA here is from genome assembly GCA_947628445.1 of uncultured Bacilli bacterium. GTDB lineage: Bacteria > Bacillota_I > Bacilli_A > RF39 > UBA660 > Onthocola_B. Next base: position 7,615 of record CANQZX010000031.1, on the reverse strand, counting down.
GGTGTAAGTGTAAGACTAGGTTTATAAAAAAGATAAAATTTGAATGCTAAAACTACAAAATAAGTAAAAGAGGGGTGGTGGGATGCATGCGAAAAATGGGAAAAACCCCAATTTTACCAGTTTATCGAGGACTACCATATAAGTGTATTACGGTACCTAAGGTAGCCCTTGATGAAATTGTATTCATAACCAAACCATAACTGACATAACATTAAATAGAAAGCGAAAGAATGGTGGGTTATGGAAAAAGAAAAGATTATTTCTTCAATAGCAGAACGAGGAAATGGGGAAATTTATCTCGGGGTAGTCGGAGCGGTAAGAACCGGTAAATCAACTTTTATTAAGCGTTTTATCGAAAATTTAGTTGTTCCGAATATAACGGATGAATATGAAAAGAAAAGATGTCTAGACGAAATTCCTCAAAGTGCCCAAGGAAAAACTATTATGACTACCGAACCAAAATTCGTTCCTTCTAATGGGGCAACCATTAAAATAAATGAATTTTCCACGAATATTAAATTAGTGGATTGCGTAGGTTATGTGATTCCGGAAGCCACTGGTTTTGAAGATGAAGATGGCAATCCAAGAATGGTAAAAAGTCCTTGGTTTGAAGACGCAATTCCTTTTGTTGAAGCCGCGGAAATCGGTACGGAAAAAGTTATCAAAGATCATTCAACAATCGGGATTGTCATTACTACTGATGGTTCATTTGGCGATATCAAACGCGAAAATTATGTAGAAGCAGAAGAGAAAGTGGTAAAGGAACTAAAAGAAATTGGTAAACCCTTTATCGTGATTTTGAATAGCCTTCATCCTACTAATACAGAGACGACAGATCTTGCGTACAGACTAAGTGAAGAATATGATGTGCCGGTTATGCCGATAAGTGCGGAACTCATGAACGAAAAAGAAATCATGGAAATTTTAAAAACGGCCTTGTATGAATTCCCAGTTCTTGATATCAAAGTAAATATTCCCGAATGGGTGCACGTACTCCCAGATGCACATATAATCAAGAGTCATTATATGGATAAGATAAAAGAAAGTGTCATTAGTGTTGAAAAACTCAAAGATATTGATTTTATTTTAGACCATTTCAATGATTCCGAATATATTTCGAAGGCCTATATAAGTGAACTAGATGCTGCTACTGGCGTGGTAACTGTTAACTTAGAAAGTTCGGATGAACTATATACGGAAACTTTAAAGTCGATTATCGGAGATACAGCGACAACCAAAGCCGGGCTTTTAAAAATATTTGCAACTTATCAAGATGGGAAAGAAGAACTAGACAATTTAAAAGCCGCCCTTAAAATGGCGAAAAGTACGGGTTATGGTATTGTTTATCCAACGATTAACGAACTAAAATTAGAAACACCAGAATTGGTTAAACAAGGTAATCGGTATGGCGTTAAGCTAAAAGCGGTGGCCTCAAGTATTCATTTAGTTAAGGTCGATGTTGAATCAACATTTGAACCAATCATTGGTAGTGAATTACAATCAAAAGAATTAATTAATCACCTGATGAAAGATTATGAAACTGATGCGTCAAGTATTTGGAAAAGCGAAATATTTGGCCGGAGTTTAGAAGTCATTGTCCAAGAAGGTATTCAAGCTAAATTAAGCATGATGCCGGATGTAACAAGATATAAATTAAAAGATACAATGACGAAAATCGTCAATAAAGGTTCAAATACTTTAATTGCGATTGTATTTTAAAATATTTCTCTATACACTAGAAAAATCTAACAAGGGTTAGATTTTTTGCTTTTTTTAGCCCCAAAACGTCAAATAAAAGTCAATAAAACCCGGTAGAATAGTCAAGAAAATGTCATATTTTCGAAAAAAATTCAAATTTTGTTGCTTTTCGAAAAAATATTTGCTACTCTTAATATGTAAGGACAATGCGTCTTACAAAAATACAAACGGGAGGTAGAGAGAATGACTAAAACTGAATTAGTTGAAATGATTGCTAAAGAAGCTGGTTTAACTAAAGCTGATGCTAGTCGGGCATTAGATGCTACTTTAAATGGTATTATGACTGGTTTAAAGAAAAATGGTAAAGTTTCTTTAGTTGGTTTCGGAACTTTCAGCGCTAAAAAAAGAGCTGCAAGAGAAGGTATCAACCCTTTAACAAAAGCTCCTTTAAAAATTCCTGCAAAGACTGTTGCATCATTCAAAGCTGGAAGCAAATTAAAAGACGCTTTAAATTAATGAAAGAAGTCGAGCAATCGACTTTTTTTGTGACCTAAATTTGCGCAAGTCTTGAGCAAGTCTTGAGCAAGTCTAGTTGCGAATTAATATAGATTATAGTATAATAAAAACAGAAAATTGAAGGTGATATTAATGGCCAAATATATTCCTCCTTTTGAAATTACGCCACCCATTTTAAAAATGGTCGCAGATATTTCGGAAAAAATAACTAAACTGGATAATTATTCTAATTTAAATAAAAAGCCTTACTTACGGAAGCAAACTAAAATTAATTCCATTCATTCTTCCCTTGCAATCGAAAATAATAGTTTAACTGTCGAACAAGTTAAAGATGTTATTGATGGGAAAATGGTTTTGGGCTCTCAAAAAGATATTCAAGAGGTAAAAAATGCTTATAATGCTTATGAAATGATATCCGAGGTTAATCCCTATAACCTTAAAGATTTAAAAAAAGTCCATGGCGTAATGACTTATTTAACCGTCGAAGAATCTGGCGAGTTTCGGCGCGGTAATGAAGGCGTTTTTGATGGCAAGAATTGCATATTTATGTGTCCTCCACCGGAAAGAGTTCCCGATTTAATGGTTGATCTCTTTACTTGGTTAAAGGAAAATAAAAATCAAATTCATCCCTTAATATTATCTTGTGTTTTCCATTATGAATTTGTTTTTATCCATCCCTTTAGTGATGGTAATGGCCGCATTGCTCGGTTATGGCAAAATATTTTACTTTATAATTGGAAAGATATATTTGCCTATTTACCAATAGAATCGCAAATTCATAAATATCAAAATGGTTATTATAAAGCCATCGCCAATTGTAACGATGAAGGTAATTCCACTGAATTTATTGCCTTTATGCTTAAAATGATTAATGAAACTTTAGATGAGGCCATGACGCTTTCTCAAACTTTTGTTGATCAAGAAACTTTAAATATTAATAAATTACTGGCTTGTTTTACCGAAAATATCCCTTTAAGTGCGAAAGAGATAATGACTAAATTAAATGTAAAATCCAAAAATACTTTGCGTAATCAATATTTGCATCCGGCTCTTAAAGCAGAATTTATTAAATTAACAATTCCCGACAAACCTAATAGTAGTAAACAAAAATATTATAAAGTTTAAATTAAATGAAGAATAAAAGGCAATTCTTCATTTTTAAATTCATAAAATAATATATCTGTGATACAATAAAAAAGAGGGTAAGATAATGCGGAGTAAAGTTTTATATATTGGTGGTTTTGTTTTAATTATTTTAAGTTTTCTTTTAAACTTTTTTAGTGTGGCTCGGTTAGTTCTTTTAATCGGCGGTATTCTCTTAATTGATATCGAAACAACTTTAAAATTAGCTAAACATCCCTTTATTATCTTAATTATTCCGCTTTTTTTGTTAGTTTTAACTTATGGTGTTGATATGCTTTTAGCCACTAAGTTAAATCGGGTTCCAATTTATAGTTATGAAATTAAAAGTAGTAAAAACATGGCTACTTATAATAGCTTTTTTTACCGGATATATCATTGTCAAAATAAAAATGTTACCGATTATGGTTACCAATTAAGTTATGCTTGTCGAGCTAGCGAGTTAGAAGAACACGATATTAATGCTTTTTTAAGTGAATCTTTAGCCCGTTTTGCGGACTATCAAAATAAATTTGTCAAAATAAGGGGAAGGGTAAGTAAAATAAGTGGCGAAGATCTAATGGAATTAAGTTCTTATAAAATCGATGCTAATAATACTTTAAATGGCTATGTCGAATTTAATACCGAATATCGGCTACGGCTTAAAATTAAGGCTGATTTAAGTAATTATAAAATATATGATGATGTCACGGTTATTGGTTTAGTATCCCGGCAAAATAAAGAACAGAATGATACCATTATTGAATTAATTGATGCAATTATTGTTCCGAGTACACTTTATGAAAATTATACCCTGGAGGTTATTGCTAGTGATAGTAAAGATATAACTAGTTATGTGGAAAAAGAGCAAATATATTTAAAAGGCTTAAGTAATATTTATTTACATTTTGATGAAAGTCATATTTATGAATTAAAATATTTAATTACGGATAAAAGAATCACGATAGCTGATTTAATTCAAGATGGTGAGGCTAAAGAATTAAAAGATAAAGATGAAGTAACAGTGGGTACCATTTATGAAAAAGATAAGTTTAAGGTTATTAAGTGTCAAAATAAAAAAATTATTATAAGTAATAAAGAAGAAAAAATAAAAGCCAATATTTGTGATTAAAAAAAATTGCGGGATTGGCGAAAATATGGTATGATTATTTACGTAATCGATGAAAAAAGAGATTAGATAAAAGTAATTTTTCAGAGAGTTAGTGGTTGGTGGAAACTAATAAATAAAATTATCTATTTGCTGCTTTGGGAGATTAATCGGCGAAGAGTCGTTAAAAAATTAAGTTAAATAAAGGATGGTACCGTGCTTGAAGCACTCCTTGGTAGCATTCTTTTTTATTAAAAAGGAGGAAAAAAAGATGAGAATATTTGTGGTTGCCGGGAAAAGCGGTAGTGGTAAAAGTGAGGTTTCGAAGTTTATTAAGGAATACTATATTTATAAGTTAGAAAATTGTATTATTACAGAATATAGTAAGTATTTAAAAAACTTTGCGATGGAATTAACAGATTGGGATGGTATTAGCGAAGATAAACCGCGAGATTTTTTACAAAACTTTGGCAATAAGATTCGTAGTTACAATAAAGAGTTTTTCACTAGTCGCATGGTAGAAGATATGAATATTTATGAGCTGGCCGGGGTCGATGATGTCGTTATTTCGGGAGCCCGGATGCCAGAAGAAATTGAAGAGTTAAAAGAAAACTATGATAATGTTTATAGTATTTATGTGGAAAATCAATTTGCCCAAAGTAAGTTATCGGTCGCTCAACAAGCCCACATTACGGAAACGGCATTAGATGGTTATAGTGATTTTGATTATACTTTGGCTAATGATGGCACAATGGAAGAATTAAAAAATAAAGTATTTAAATTTCTAGAAGGGATAAAATAATGAAACAAAAGATTAACTTAAAAGATTTATACATTGATTTTTTTGTGCGCCATGATCATAAACAAATTCCGAGTGCGCCTTTAGTACCGGAAAATGATCCATCGGTGCTTTTTAATACGGCGGGAATGCAACCTTTAATTACGTATTTAATGGGGCAAGCTCATCCATATGGTAAAAGACTTTGTAATTATCAAAAGTGCTTGCGGACTAATGATTTAGATGGTGTGGGCGATACCACCCATCACACTTTCTTTGAAATGTTAGGTAATTGGTCTTTAGGTGATTATTTTAAAGACGAATCAATTACTTGGAGTTTAGAATTTTTAACCGATGTTTTAAAGATACCTCAAGAAAGATTAGCCGTAACCGTCTTTGCCGGTAATGATATCATTCCTTTTGATGAGGTCAGTTACAATAAATGGTTAAGTTTAGGTATTCCGGCAGCGCGTATTGCTAAAACGGAAAAGGATAATTTCTGGATTGCTGGTGAATCAGGACCATGTGGACCCGATACGGAAATATTTTATTTTCGTTCCAATGATGCGGTTCCTGAAACCTTTGATCCCGAAGATGATCGTTGGGTTGAAATCTGGAACAATGTCTTTATGCAATATTATAAAGATCCCAATGGTCAAGTGACCGAATTACCGAAGAAAAATGTTGATACCGGTATGGGAGTCGAAAGAACGACGGCAATTTTAGAAGGGGTAAACGATAACTATGCCTCTAGTATTTGGCGCGATGTAATTGCTGAAATTAGTGCGATTGCTAATTTACCATATGAAGGTAATGAAAAAAGTATGCGGATTATTGCCGATCACTTAAGAACCGCGGTCTTTATTAGTGCTGATTATGCGGGTATTAAACCAAGTAATACCGATCAAGGTTATATTTTAAGACGATTAATTCGGCGGGCTATTAGACATGCGAAAAATTTAAATATTGATCTTAATAGCGATTGGGAAGAAAGAATTGCTCGAATTATTATTAAGCAATATCAAGAATATTATCAAGAACTTAAAGATAACGAAAATGTTGTTTATGAAGTTTTAAAAAATGAAAAAATTAAGTTTAATCGCACCTTAGAAAAGGGCTTGCGCGAATTTGCTAAAGCCACTAAAGATGCCAGTCAAATTGATGCCTTAACAGCCTTTCATTTATATGATACTTATGGTTTTCCAATTGAACTTACTTTGGAAATGGCAAAAGAAAAAAATATGGCAGTCGATGTGGCGGGCTTTGAGGCCAAGTTTAAAGAACATCAAGAATTATCAAGAACAGCTTCAGCGGGTAAGTTTAAAGGTGGCCTAGCGGGTAATGGTGAAATTGAAACTAAATATCATACGGCTACTCATTTACTTAATGCGGCTTTAAAAGTTGTTGTAGGTCCAGATGTTCATCAAAAGGGTAGCAATATCACCAGTGAAAGAATGCGTTTTGATTTCAGTTGTGACCATAAATTAACCCCAGAAGAAATTGAAAAGACCGAAGAACTTGTTAATAACTGGATTAAAGAAGGACTTGATGTTACCGTTTGCGAAATGCCAAAAACAGAAGCATTAAAAAGTGGTGCCGAATGCATGTTTATTGAAAAATATCCCGATTTAGTAACTGTTTATAGTATTGGCGATATTTCTAAAGAACTATGCGGAGGACCCCATGTTAAAAATACGAGGGAATTAGGAACATTTAAAATCAAAAAAGAAGAAAGTTCATCCGCGGGAGTTCGGCGAATTAAAGCTGTTTTAGAGTAAAATTATTTACAAAATGTAAATAATTATGATATTATAAATGTGATTGCAAAATCACTTTGCAATTAATGTTTCTCGCTTACGAATGGTGCGAGTAATAAATGATTTCGATTGTTGATGTTTCTCGCTTACGGATGGTGCGAGTAATAAATAATTCCGTTTGTAAATAAAAAGATTTCTGAAAATCAGGAATCTTATTTTTTGGAATCAACTTTTACTATTTTTAAAGTATAACCAATGGGACCTAAAATATCTAGCATTGATTTTATAGTTGGAGAACTACTCCCATTTTCAATTCTGGCTATTTTGGTGCGCGAAACTTTGGAATATTTAGAAAACAATTCTTGGGTTAAATTATTTTCTTTCCGAAAACTGATAAATTCTTTAATAAATAATTTATTTAATTCTTCCGCATTATATGTGGTTTCAATATAATTTTCATCGTAGTCCATATTATCACCTGTCAACATTGTATCATATTTGTTACAAGAAGTGTAAAGTTCTATTGAAAAATGGGACTTTTTATTTTATAGTGAAAATAGAAAGATAGTGTGAAAAGTTTTATGGAAAACAAGTAGCATTGAGTGAAAAAGATATTAAAATGAAAATTTTAATATAAAT
>CANQZX010000030.1 GCA_947628445.1 uncultured Bacilli bacterium | reverse complement strand
ACCGAAATGGAAAAAACAAAATGGAAGCAGCGAAGAGATTAATGGAAGGAAATCCATATACAATATCTGAACTTTTAGCAAGTAAAAACAATGAGAATTAACTCATTGCTTTTAAGAATGGTTTGACATTTTTATGTAAAAAATCTGTGAATAGTAACGGTAACAGAGTGTAGGTGGTTAAAATATTATTTATTGTTCTTTAAAAACAAAACCATGATGTTTTAATACTCTTTTTAATTTTTTAGTTTCTTTTTCGTAAAAAGGTAAAGCTGTGGCAGCAATATTTGCTAAATCAGTTTTTTCTTGTAATTGAGCAACAATTTTATCTTCCATTTTGAACATTGCTTCAGCCGAGTTTGCCCAAATTAAATTACCCATTTTTTCCGCGGTATCAAAGTATCGGGGTGAGATTTCATCCAATCTTAAAACTGTGGCTTCTTTTAACGAAAAACATAAATAAGGATATAAGGCAATTTTGCCTAAAGAATACAAAGCTTCCTTATCTAAAGTTGGTAAATTAGCTAAAAAGTTTTGGTATTCTGGCTTATCTTGTAAAGTTAACCAAACAGTTTCATATTCTTGATAATGTTGGTTAAAAAAATCTAATGTTGGTTGCAAATAGGGATTATTAAGGCCTAAGTTTTCGTATAGTAATTGATATGGTAAACGACATTCTAAAATAGTACTATAAAAATATCTTCCCCAACCTAAATAAGGTTTTACTACCTCTTCGGGTAAATCAATTTCTAAGACAACGATGCCATAATTTAGCCCAAAGTTAAAATGATATTGTTTAATAAAATGTTCAGCATATCTTAAAGCATCATATAAGTTTACAAAAAAGTATTTAGTCATTTCCGTATCTTTATCAAAACTATTAGGTCCCCGGTCATTAAAATCAAAAGCATTTAAATAATAATTTGAAGGACACATTAATTGATTAAAAACTAAATTACGGGCTTCATTTTCCCGACCACTTAGTAAGGCCTCTTTATTCTCGGGACGATTTGCTAAATCAATCCGCATTAACCGATATAATTTCATTATTTTCCCCTCCAAACGCTTAGTATTATACGAAAAATTAAGTTAAGAAGCAATCTTTTTTGCAAAAAAATACAGTCTTTAATATGACTGTAATTTTTATTTAATTACGATATTAACAATCTTTTGGGGAATAACAATTGTTTTAATAATTTCTTTATCTGTTAAATATTTTTGGACATTATCATTATTTTTCGCCAAGTTTAAGATTTCTTCATTACTCATATTTGGGGTTATCGTAATATCGCCCCGGAGTTTACCATTAACTTGGACCCCAATTGTTATTTCTTCATCCACCGTTTTGGCTTCGTCATATTTTGGCCATGGACTTAAACAAATTGGTTCATAACCTAATTGTTCATTTAATTCTTCGGTAATATGTGGAGCCAAAGGATTTAATAGCGTTAATAATATTTTATAATCGCCTTTGGTTATTTCTTTGGCACTTTCCATTTCGTTTGTTAAAATCATTAAAGCAGAGACTGCTGTATTATAACGCATAGTTTGTAAATCAGTTTCGACCTTTTTAATGGTTTTATGAATGATATTTTCTAAAGATGCCGAAATGTTTTCTTCGCTTTTTACTTTATCTTTAAGGCGAATAATTCGGTCAACAAACCGTTTGCAACCGCGAAGAGAATCGGTATTCCAAGGCGCATCTTGTTCGTAGTCACCCATGAACATTTCGTAAATCCGTAAGACATCGGCACCATATTCTTGAACAATATCGTCGGGATTAATGACATTACCTTTACTCTTACTCATTTTTTCATTGTTGGAACCCAAAACCATACCATGACTAACTCGGGTCCAAATCATTTCTTTATTAGGGACTAGACCAATATTGTATAAAAATTGGACCCAAAACCGCGCATAAAGTAAATGCCGGGCGGTATGTTCCATTCCTCCATTATACCAATCAACTTTTTGCCAATATTTCATGGCTTCCATGGAAGCAAAGGCATCCGAATTATGGGGATCCATAAAGCGTAAGAAATACCAACTAGAACCGGCCCAGTTTGGCATTGTATCAGTTTCTCTTTTCGCCGGTCCGCCACATTTAGGGCAAGTAGTATTAACCCAATCCGTAATTTTAGCCAAAGGACTTTCACCATTATCCGTTGGTTCGTATTCAGCCACATCCGGTAGTAATAAAGGCAAATCTTTTTCGTTTAAAGGAACCCAACCACATTTTGGACAGTTAACCATTGGAATTGGTTCACCCCAGAATCTTTGTCGCGAAAAAATCCAATCGCGCATTTTATAATTAACTTGTTTACTACCACAATGGTTGTTTTCTAACCATTCTAACATTTTATTAATGGCTTCTTCTTTGTTTAAACCATTTAAAAACTCGGAATTAATATGCAAACCATCGCCAACCATCGCTCCCGGATTTAAAGCATAAGTAAAGGTTTTAGAGTGAAGCGCATCTTGAACTTCTTTTTCAATTCTTTTTTTATCGACCCATTCAATATCAAACTTTTCATCATCTTCTAAAGACATTTTGGCTTGATGGTTATCTTTTAATTTAAATAAGAAACCCGTACTTTCAATATTAAAGTATTTATCTTTGTTATAAGCATAATAATGATGGTTTATTTTCGGTAATTCACTAACTAATTCTAAATGATCATAGCCCGTTTCTTCTTGGATTTCTCTTTCGGCACAAGCAAGAGCCGTTTCGTTTTCGCCAATTGTACCCCCGATAAATAACCGACCGCCTAATTTATGCCAATTAAGCGTTAAATATTTATCATTTTTTTCATCGTAGACAACAGCCACAATGGAGTTTTTCTTTGTTTCATTGGGCTTTTTTTCGCCGGTTTCTTCTTCCAAAACTTGAATAATTGGAATATTAAACTTTTGGGCAAACTCATAATCCCGTTCATCATGCGCTGGAACGGCCATAATGGCTCCGGTGCCATAAGTTGCTAGCACATAATCACTAATATAAATCGGGATTTTTGCATTATTCACCGGATTAATCGCGTAAGCCCCAATAAAGACGCCCGTCTTTTCTTTGTTTAATTCCGTTCTTTCCCGTTCATTTTTTAAAGCACAGGCCTTTTTATAAGCGGCAACCGTTTCTTTTTTATCAGGGGTTGTAATTTGATCAACTAATTCATGTTCGGGGGCTAAAACGCAGTAAGTTGCCCCAAATAAAGTATCGCATCGGGTTGTAAAAACCGTAAAGTCATAATCAGCATCAGCTACTTTAAAAGTCACATGGGCTCCGGTTGATTTACCAATCCAATTTATTTGCCCTAATTTTACTTTTTCGGCAAAATTGGTATCTTGTAAGCCCGTCAATAAATCTTCGGCATAATCGCTCATCCGTAGCATCCATTGTGATTTTTCTTTTTGGACTACGGGACTACCACAGCGTTCGCAAACACCACCCGCGGCATCTTCATTGGATAAAACGGTCTTACAATTTTCACACCAATTGACTGGCATCGTGGCTTTATAAGCCATGCCGTGTTTATAGAATTGTAAAAATTGCCATTGCGTCCATTTATAATATTCGGGATCCGTAGTCGAAAACTCCCGATCCCAGTCAAAAGAAAAGCCCAAAGTTTCCATTTGTTTTTTAAATGTGGCAATATTGCGTTTAACCGCTTCCTTGGGATGAACATGATTTTTAATCGCATATTCTTCCGCGGGAGCCCCAAAAGCATCCCAACCCATCGGATACAAAACATTATACCCTTGCATCCGTTTCATCCGGGCTAAAGCATCTTGGGCCGTATAACTACGGACATGCCCCACATGCAAACCCTTTCCACTTGGATAAGGAAACTCGACCAAAATATAATAAGGGGGTTTTTTAGATCCATTTTGTGCCGTGAAAACTTTATTTTTGGTCCAATATTCTTGCCATTTTTGTTCTATTTTATTAAAATCCATTATCTTTTCCAACCTTTCTTTACTAAATGTCGGCCAAATATTTCATATAGCGAATATATTAAAGCCAAGAGTAATACAAAACCAATGAGGAGTTGTAAGACCATATTAACTGGGATTAACATAATAACTGTTGAGGTAAAAGCAATAATAAAAGCATTTAGGAAAGCAAACCATTTAATAACATAATCCATATCCACTTTAAATAAATCTAACGCAAAGCGTTTTTGTAAATATTGTAATTCCATCATCGTTACTTCTTTTTTATTTTTCTTCTGTTTCTTTTTACCACTTAAAATATTATTCTTTGGTACTAAAATAGCAAAATAATCCACTAAGAAAACGATAATAAAGGTAATAATACCTGAGGCAATACTAATATTTATTTCCATAGACCCTCCACTAAAAAAGATGCTACCTCAAGGACGAGTTTCCCCGTGGTACCACCTTAATTTTTTCTTTCAAATTGCTAAAGGAATTACCCTAACACATCAAAAAGCAAGTTCAAATATTTCTTTTATTCTTTTTCACCGACCAAGAACTCTCTTGTAAAAAGTAAATATTTTACTACTCTTTCCTCATCTGCTTACCTACAATTATATTAAATTTCGGCCGCATATTCAAGCAATTTCAAAAACATTTTCGTAAATCTTTTATCTAATTTTTTAATTTTCTTTAATTTAATTCTTTTTTTCCGAATATCTAAATCACTAAAGATAATACTAGCAATTTGTTCTTTCGTACTTGTGGGAATTAATAAATCATTGATAATGGAATTAATATCTTCATTCATAATATGAACCGCATCAATTTCAATATCTTGGCCCTTACAATTAATCGTTAATTGTTTGGTGGTATCAACATTATCGATAGCCACGACAAAGTCATTTTCATCTTCATAGGCCTCGTAATCTCTTACCTGTTCTTGATTTAGAAAAATCGTGACATCATCGGCTTGACGAGTATTTCGAAAACGGATTTTATAACTTCTTGCCTCGGGCAATAAAGCCACATTTCCTTCTAAAGGGTGAATAATCAAAGTATAATTATTTTTTAAATAGTTATAGTCAATCGCCGTAATGACATAATCCCCTTTTTGGTAGTTATTCGTAATTCCATCATCTTCGTATAATTTATAAATATTATTATCTCCCGGGAAGACATTTATTTCTAATTCTTCCGGATTACGCGTATCATTTTTATTACTTGTTAAATTGGCTAAAGGAATAATTGCCCCACTTTTCGCAAAAATTGGATAATTTTCTTCATTATAGAAAACCACATAACGCTTGTTACCAATAAACTTTTTCCCGGTTTTAAAGTCATACCATACCCCTTGAGGTAAATAAACTCGATGGATCGACCGATTAATTAAGGGATTCATTGGTTTCGTAATCGGGGCAATAAATAGTTCCCGACCAAAATAATATTCATTATTATATAAGGGCTCATCGTAAACCTCCGGATAAGTATAATAAAGCGGTTGAATTAATGGCATCCCATTTTTGGTATAATGATAGGCCTCAGTATAAAGATAAGGAATTAACCGTTGCCGTAACCAACAATATTCCCGTGCTACCGTGAAGGTTTTAATATCCCATAACCAGGGCTCTCTTTTATAATAATTACCGCGGGCGGCACTAAAACGGAAAATTGGGCTAAAAGTAGCAAATTGGACATACCGCAAATAAAGTTCACCATCTTCCATACCGCCTTTAAAGCCCCCGACATCATGGCTCCACCAGGTAAGCCCTTTGTTACTTGCTAAAGCATTATAAAATGGTAAATATTTTAAGGTGTCCCAACTAACAATCGTTTGGCCCGAATAAAGAACGGGATAATTATGTGGTGCCACCAAAGGATTCCGCGTTAAAACCAAGGCCCTTTTTTGAGGATACGCTTGATAATTTTGTTTTTGATAATAATTTAGGGCTTGTAAAGATTCTAAATCTTTTTTGTAATCTAGCCAAAAAACATCAATCCCCATATTAATTAAAGGACTAATTAAATGTTGTAAATAAAGTTTAACAAAGGAAGGATTAAAAATATTAAAGGGTACTGTTTCTTTATTTTGGGCATTAAACTCTTGTTCAAAGAAACTATAACTTTCTTCTTCGCGGCGAACGCCTTCACTGGGATCAATACTTAAACCTAAATGGACATCATTTTCTTGGAGCCGGGCAATAAAATCTTTGGGCATCGGAAATAAATCCCGATTAAAACTAAAGCCCGTATGATGCAAGTTATAATCATTTTTATCTTTTATATGCCAAAACTCACTTAATAACATCACCGAAAGCGGAATTTGATATCTTTTAAAAAGGTTTAACATCGTAATTAAATTATCAGCGCTGTAGATTCGTTCCCGATTCCACCAGATACCTAAAGCATACCGCGGGATTAAAGGTGGAAAACCCGTTAAAGTAAAATAATCTTTTAAACAAAGCCCAAAATCTCTTTTATACATAAAGACATAAATATCGATTTTTTTCTTTGTCTCTGGGGTTAAAAAACCATAATCATTTAAAATTAAATTGGTTGAATCATCTAATGTAGCAAAACCATCAGTCGAATACAAACCATTATATAATTCCGTTTTACCGGCAAAATTATCTAAACTAATGCTGTCGGCTTTAAAATTCCGGGCTTCGGGATGACCATAATACCAAGTTTTATCCGTATTTAATAGTTGAATCTTTAAATTCGTATCGGGTGCATATTTAGGACCTACGAAGGGTTTATCTTTCATATATTGCAACACAAAGTATTTGGTGGTAATAACTAAATATTTACTATCTTGTTGGACTTTAAAAGGAGCAAACGGAAATTGGCGATTTTTGACAAGCAAAGTTGGTAAATCGTTAAATTTACCATCTAAACTGTATTCTAACCGGACTAATCTTTCACTTAAAACCGTAATCCGAAAGTTTTTACCTTGAAAGATATTATTGTTCACACGTATCACCCCTTTTAATTATTATTGATACTTTTCTGCAATTTCTTTTTTAAACTCATCATCGGTAAAATAATTTAACCGCATCGCTTTTTTAACCTCACCCAAAGTTTCATTGGCCTTTTGTTGGGCTACCGCACTACCTTTAGCCAAGGCATCATAAACGGCACCAATATTGTGACTAAGCGCTTGTCTTTTTTCTCTAATTGGTCTTAAAAAGTCTTGGAGAATATTATTTAAAAACAATTTTATCGTAACATCCCCAACGCCCCCTTGACGATATTTATTTTTTAAATCATCTAAGGAAGCAAAATCAGGCAAATATTTCGGAAAATCTTCGGCTTTAGCAAAAACATCAAGATAAGTAAAGACAACATTACCTTCCACTTGGCCCGGATCACTGACCTTTAAATGATTGGGATCAGTATACATTTGCATTACTTTTTGTTTAATTTCTTCTTCACTATCACTTAAATAAATACAATTACCTAAAGATTTACTCATTTTGGCTTTGCCATCAATTCCCGGCAAGCGGGCACTAATATCATCCGGAATTAACGCTTCAGGTTCGACTAAAATATTATCATAAATACTATTAAAACTATGAACAATTTCTCTTGTTTGTTCAATCATTGGTAATTGATCTTCCCCAACCGGCACACAATTAGCTTTAAAAGCCGTAATATCCGCGGCTTGACTGATGGGGTAATTCACAAATCCCACGGGTAAACTTTTTTCAAAGCCCCGGGCTTTAATTTCATTTTTTACTGTTGGATTCCGTTGCAAGCGACTAAGCGTTACTAAGTTCGTATAATAAAATGTGAGTTCCGTTAACGCCGAAACAGTGGATTGAACAAAAATATTAACCTTGTCCGGATCCAAACCACACGCTAAATAATCCAAAGCCACTTCGATAACATTTTCCCGCACTTTCGCCGGATTTTCAAAGTTATCAGTTAGGGCTTGGGCATCCGCAATCATAATATAGATTTCATCAAACTTACCACTATCTTGAAGTTCCACTCTTTTTTTCAAAGAGCCAACATAGTGACCTAAATGAAGCCGTCCCGTCGGACGATCTCCCGTTAAAATAATTTGTTTCATAAAATCACTCCATGATAAAATCATTATAACACTACTCGGAATTTAAAACAAATGTTATAATAAAATATATTAGGATTTTTTTAAGGAGTGAAGAATATGTTATACGAAACAGATTCGCGGAAAGTAAAACCTGGCCAAACTTTCGTCGCCATTAAAGGGCACACGGTCGATGGCCATGATTATATTGCCGATGCCATTGCCGCGGGAGCCAAAAAGATTGTTGCCGAAAAAAAGATCACGGCAGATGTTCCTGTTTTAATAGTTCCTTCTAGTGAAGAATATCTAAAAAAGCAACTAGTCGCGGAATATAGTGAGCAATTAAAAGATTTAACCATTGTTGGTCTAACCGGAACTAATGGCAAAACCACAACTTGTTTTTTAACCTATCAAATATTAAAACAAATGGGTCTTAAAGTAGCATATCTGGGCACTATTGGCTTTTACTTTGAAGATGAAAAAAAAGGATTAGAAAATACGACCCCCGATATTTTAACAATTTATAATTTACTTTTAGAGGCCGTCCATAAAGGATGTACTCATTTAGTGATGGAGGTAAGTAGCCATTCTCTTTATTATGAACGCATCGCCGGTTTAAAATTAAAAGTCGCTGGTTTCACTAATTTAACCGAAGATCATTTAGATTTTCATAAAACTATGGCCAATTATCGCGATACCAAATTAAAAATTATGGATTATCTCACCCGTGACGGAACCTTTATTGCCAATGCTGATGATGAAAATGCCACTTATTTCTTAAATAAATGGGACAAAAACCTTACTTTAGGTTATAAGGGTGATTTTCAAATCCAAGATTTTACTTTTGATCCCGCTCAAACAACTTTGAACTTTAGTTTTAACCATCAAGATTATCACGTTACTTATAATCTAACCAGTACTTTTAATGTTTATAATTTTTTAACGGCTTTAGCCATTACTTATGCCCTAGGTTTTAATATAAATGATGTTTTAAAAGTTGTGCCCAACATTAAGGCCCCGGTTGGAAGATGTGAAACTTATCAAGTTAAAGAGGGTTTTGTCATTATTGATTATGCCCATACTCCGGATGCGGTCGAAAAAATCATTACGGCTTACCAAGAAATTAAACATGAAAGGATTATTACTATCATTGGTTGTGGGGGCGACCGCGATCCCCTTAAACGCCCAATCATGGGAAAAATCGCCACGAACCAAAGCGATTATGTTATCTTTACCAATGATAATCCACGAACCGAAGATCCCCAATTAATTATGCAAGACATCTTAAAAGGAGTTACCAAAGATAACTATGAAATTATTTATGATCGCCGCGAGGCCATTAAAAAGGGCTTAGATATGTTAAAGACCAATGACATTTTACTAATTCTCGGCAAAGGACATGAGGATTACCAAATTATTGGTCACACTAAACATCATTTAAGTGATAAAGAAGAAGTGCTAAATTATCAAAAATAAAAAACTCATATCACACAATGATATGAATTTTTTTCTATTTTCGAAGCATAATCTTTGATAATTTGTTGAGCAATTTTACCATCCCGGAGAATTTTAATTTTTTCACCTTGTACTTGAATTAACGATGATGGTTCTTTTTCAATAATCCCACCATCAATAACCGAATCAATGTTAGAAATTAAATCTGGTTCAATATCCGTAACCCTGGTGATGATTTCACTCCCCGATATATTAGCACTAGTGGCCACAATTGGTTTAGCTAGTAACTTAATTAACTGTTGTAAATCTTCTTCCGCGGGGATTCTAATTCCGACATAAGGTGAAGAAGCAGTAACAATGTCCGGAATTAAATTATTTTTTAAAAATAACATTGTTAAAGGACCAGGTAAATATTTGGTAACTAATTCTTTTTCTAAGGAAGAAAGTTCCTTGGTATATTTATTTAACATTTCCTCATCACTTACTAAAATAAGTAAGGGTTTTGTTAAATCTCTTTTTTTGGCCGCATAAACTTTAGCTACGGCCTCAGTATTAGTTGCATCACAAACAATACCATAAGTCGTATCCGTGGGCATTATAATTACTTGACCTAATTTTAAATTATTAACTATTTCTTCTACTTTAATCATTATTTTTCCTTTCTATTAAATAAATAAACTTTAAATTATTTATTTAACTCATTTAAAATATCTCTTATAAATATATTTTTAAACCAAAAACATTGTTTTGCCATCCACTCACCATTATTACTAACAATTAATTATGCCCTTTAGATAAATTATAATATATTTAACAAATTAAAACAAATATCAGAATTGCATACATGGAAAAAACTTTAGTATGGGCTTTCGTTGTGACTTAAATCATGTCAAATTAAAAGCTGTCAAAACGGTCGAAAAAGGAGATTGAATGTCTGATAAAAAGTCCAAAATAATTCGTAGCCGTCTAAAATTAATAAAAACATGTAAACTATAAAAAAATAATTGTGTTTCAATATTATTTTTAGTAAACTATAACTAAAGTAGGGAAAATATGGATGAATTAAAAATTAATGATTTAAATGGAAATACTTTTGTTGTAAATTATGAAAATGGGCATTATCAAGTTAAAAAAGTTACAGAAAAAGGCTTAGAAGAAGCCAACGAACAAGAACTTGACTTTGTTGCACAAGAAATTCAAAAAATAAAAATGAGTAATAATTCCTATGATGAAATCACTTCTTTAGTTAAAAATTTAATAAAAAATGGGGAAATAAAATCTTATGATGAACTAAAAGATTTCATTGCTAGTTCAACTCTAAATGATGAAGCTAAAAATAAATTACTTCAAAACGGAATGAGTGAGTTAAATATTCAAGATATTATAGAATTAAAAAACAAAATAATTGACTGCTTACGATATAAACAAAGTGACGAATTAGCATCATTTATTAATTTTAAAGTTCAAGATAATGCTTTTGGATCAAAATATTGTGAAATAAAAGTTGGTTATAATGACAAGGATAACGTTTTTGAACAAATTAATGAAACTTTAAATTATTCGGATACCTTAAAAAAAGAATTAATAGAACCCGTAGTATTAGAAGTTGCTTTAAAAGGTTCAATTACTAATAACGATGTTGAACGTAGCTCCGATACCATTAATAATTTAGGTAATTACAATCTTCGTACTAATAATAGCCAAGTTAATTTAATTAATACCGAATACGATTATGCGGATAAATTAAGAAAAAGATGTGAAAATATAAAAAGTAATTATCCCATTAAGGATGATGCTGCCCGTGATGAAGCCGTTGACAATTTACAAAATGATTATTATCAAGAAGATAATAAAATGGGTGAATATCGCACTGATGATCAAGGATTCGTTTATGATAAAGATAATAACATTGTTGGAAAAGTTAAAGAAAAAGGCCAAGCTCGCAAATTAACAAAAGGAAATGGCTTTAATTTAGCATTTATTATCATAGCCATTTGTTCCTTAATTACTAGTTTGTTAGTGTTATTTCAAATATTTATTTTAAGTTAATAATCTCTTCTGTTTGAAGTTTTTTTCTAAAGTTTTTATCATTAAAAAACAGTTAATTTTTGTCTATAATTTATTAAATTTAAAAACCGGCATTATGCCCGCGAATTTTTCTTGGCAGAGGCGGATAGAATCGAACTCCTAGCTAAAGTTTTGGAATGAAAACGATTAACCTCCACCTTTTACAAAATTTCTCTTACATTATAGGAAAAATAAGGCGTTAAGTTAATTATTTTTAATCATCTTTAATTAACCAAAAATAAAAAAAATCAACATCAATTAAAGTATTTGATACATGATTGGTACATAAATTTTGTACTTTTATTTTCTCGTATACCAAACTTTAAAACCTACAAACAAAGTTCAATTTTCATAAGTAAAATCATATTCTTATATTTAGCTCTAATTGCTCTATTTTGATATGGCGATATAAAGAAGATACACCAAAAATTTAATTAATTTCATCACCGTTTATATTTTTATTAATAGCAAGTAGTATTTTATTCAAAATAGGAAAGACTAATATTTAATAAAACGAAGGTTTTGTTAATTTTTTATTTTAATATAATTTACAAATTCTTGAGTTTTTTGGAAATAGAATAAAAGGTCATTTTTTGCTAAATCAAATATTTCATTTGAATATTTTTTATTACCAAATAAATCTTGCATATAATGTTTTGTTAATTCTTCAAATAAAACATTCGAATCTATGTCATTTGTTTCCATTAATACAAAGTTTTTAGCATTTTCACAATATTTTTGAATATTTGGAACAATTGGCTTTAAGTCTGAGTTAAGAGTAATTTCAGCATTCTTCATTGAAGATCTTATAAATTCGTTAACGCGTTTTAGACTGATTTGTGAAGATATAAAAAGCATAGATATTCCTAATGCATATCCTGTATTCACTGCTATAATATGTTTTTTATCAAGCCCTAAACCTTTTTTTCCAATCATTGCTTGATCTTGTAAAGTCATACTTAAAACAAACATAACTCCACTTGCATGATCAAAAGTCATTTTTTCTTTTTTATCAAACAATCCCATTTTTTACTTCTCCTTTATTTTAAAAACTTTTAGTCGTTTCTGTTAGTATTGTACTAAATTTCTAACGAAAAGTCTATAAAGTAAAACAAAGTTTTACTTCACAAAAAAGTACAAAGCATGTAGA
>CANQZX010000029.1 GCA_947628445.1 uncultured Bacilli bacterium | reverse complement strand
TTTTCAACTATTTTTCGTAAAAAAATCCCACATTGATTGGGATTTTACTCTTACAAATTGAATTTTTATTATTTTCGAGAATTTCTAATTTAATTCAATCTTTTTTAATCTGTTGTAGGGATTCTTATTATTAAATTAAATAAAAAAACTATCAGCTATTAGATAGTTAATTTATTTTTAATTCCATTTAAGACGATATGGATTATCGTGAGTTCCTTCTCCACCAGCAATTTTGGTTGTTGCATCAAGATAAAAAACAGGTCTAACATTAAACGCAGTGGTTACTTCAAGACAATTTACGCTGCCTAAACCATCAATATACCAGGCATAAAACCCCAAATCTGTTGTCCGAGAAATTGTCCATTCCCAAATCCCCGTATACATCCAATTATTTTTTGTTATATTTTCATCATTATATTCATCATATCCTACTTTTTTTCCCCAAGCCTCTGGATAAGCGGCAAATCCATAATCACTTACATACATTAACCCAATTGGGGCGTCATGGGTTATGTCGACATCTTGACATTTAATTGCCATAAAGTTATTATCTTCAGCATAACATCTTGAATCATTTGTTGTTAATTTTTTAGTACCTAATTCAAAATTGTATATTTCTTGAGCCTTTAATATTGCGTCATCAAATCCCCCGGTTGTCCATTTATGTCCGGTTATATGGTTACTTAGGTCACTTACTTTTGTAGTTATATAATCGTAGTAGAAATCATTTAAATTTATTTCATTTAAATTACTATATTGCCACATATTTGTACTTCCAGATCCAAAAGTGTCTCCTCTGGCATTATTCCAAGCATAAGAATCTTTAGCAGCATAAGCACTATTTTCCACATCAAAATTAGTACCTAATTCTTTCTCATTGCCATAAATTGCTTTAATGAGTTTCATTTCATATACGCCATCATTGGGAAATAAACCTATTATCCGATATAAATCGTCTTCAGAGTTACAGGTATCTTTAGTTGTTTGACCATCTAAACAAACATAATTATTAACAATATCGTTTGAGCCACTATAACGATATGAACTATCATTAGCATTTAATTCTTTATTTGCTATGTCCATATTGCTAAGGTAATCTGTACTATGTAAGTTCAAGGCGGCATCAGTTGTAGTTTTTTTAGCTAATTGACAGACAGCTGTATTATCTGTACACATTTCATGTAAATAAATTTTTCTAGTTGTTACATCAATTTCATAATTATTTGATTCTTTATTATTACTATCAATAGCATTAATAATTATTTTATATTGGGTTAATTCCGTTAAGCCATTAAAAGTATGCGTTGGTTCCGCTTTAGTAATAGTTTTATCTTCCATTATTTCATCATTAGTTTCGATTTGATACCTATAGTTACTTATTGGATTAGTACCATTTTCGGTTCCGGTTACCTTTACTTCAATAGTATCATAACTAGTAACTGTTGCTGTAGCCGTCAATATTTTAGGCAATTTATTTGTAGCAACAAATTCTGTTTCATAAACATTTGATTTGAATCCTTCTTCATCCACGACATAACTATGGATTACATAATTGGTATTGTCTTTTAAACCATTAAAAGTGTATGTTGCTCCTGTTTCGCTTTGGTGGTAATCATTAAACTCTTCTTCTGATGCTGCCACTACTTCTCCTTTACTTTCAATACCAAACCAATATTCTGTTATTTCTTTCGTACCATCAGTTATATCTAAAGTGGCGATAATACTATCAGTGGTTTTTTCGGTACTAACCGTATTAATATGAGCTAATTTATAGACATTTTCTTCAGTACCTTTGGTCATCACAATACGAGCATGAAAGTTTCTACCTGTATTGTCATTTTGATTACCCTTTTGAAAATTAACTAAAGTAACTGTAACTTCCCAAGTATCTACTTTTACCCCATCATCCTCTTCACCAACACTAATTTTATATCCTTCATAAATAGCAAAGGCATTTTTTTTATTGGTTATATCAAAACCACTGACTCCTTCTTGACCATCAACATTTTCATAATATTTTAAACCTGGAATATCTTTGATTTCGGATCCATTTGGACCTGGAGTTTTTACTTGCAATAATAATTCAGGAGTTTTATTTTCTTTATCAGTATAGATTAAACCATTTTCATCAATTACTAAATAAACGTTATATTCTTCTTCCGCTTTTTTCGTCGCATCATTAGCTCTTAAAGTTGCTTTAGGATTAGTGGTTTGAGAAACACTCGTCATACCAGCTGCAAAGTTTTCCATATTAGCGGTAATATCAATACCTTTCCCCGATTCAAACGTTAAAACATCCGTAGTACCACTTTCAGCATTAATATTAACATCTTTTTTACCGGTATTTTGACTAGCAAAGAAAGCATACGTTGCACCAATAACAACTAATAATAAAGTGACAACCGCAATTAAAGCCATAATAACTGTTTGCTTTTTGCTTTCTTTACTTAATTTATTTTTTTCTTCATTCATTACTCCAACACACTCCTCTATTTTTATATCTTTATTATACATAATATTTAATATAATATCTAGCCATAAAAAAAGAAAGATAAAATTACAAATTATTGAAAATTTTTTCCATTAAAAAAGCCAGATAATTGGCTTTCATTTTTTAATTCCATGAAAGACGGAATGGGTTATCGTGAGTTCCTTCGCCACTGGCAATTTTGGTTGAAGAGTCTAAATAAAAGACTGGCCTGACGCCATAGTTGAGAACTACGCCGCTGCTGATTTTCGCATTGCCCGAATCGATAACACTCCATGCATCGTTGCCATGGTCTGAACGACGAGAAATTGTCCATTCATCTAGTCCCATATACATCCAGTTATTTTCTTTTACTATATTACTATCATATTCATCTGAATTGGTTACATTTAGATTCCATGCTTCGGGATAGGCAGCATAACCATAATCACTTAAATACATTAAACCTATTTTAGCATCTTTATAGCTTAAATCGTCTTCAGTACATGCTCTTGAACCTTTAGTATAATCGTCATTAAAACAATTTCTGGCTCCTACTTGTAGTTTTTCAATTCCTAATTCTTGATTATAAACTTGTTTTGGTGTACCAGAACTTGAAAACCCTCCGGTTGTCCATGTATGTTCCGTTATATGTTCACTTAAGCCACTTACTTTTGCTAAATACGTATTTATATAATAATCATTTAGATTTATTTTATTTAAGTTACTATATTGCCACATGTTATTATAGGCTCCTGAGCCCGTGTAACTCCAATAATATGATGCTATATTTGCGGCATTATTACCCTTGTAATTATCTTTGGTATAACTATAATCGTCACCATAGGCTCCGCCTTGTGTTGTTTCAGCTCCTAATTCTTCTTTAGTTGCATAATCATATTTGATTAATTTCATTTCATATTCGCCTATATCATTTGGAAATAAACCTATTATCCGATAAAGGTCGGCATCTGAACTACATTCATTTTCCGTACTTGTTCCATCTAAACAGATATAGTTCTTCACACTTTCACTTGAGCCACTATATCTGTAACTATCATCATTAGCTATTAGATTCTCGTTAGCTATTTCGAGATCAGCCATAGCTTCTACATTATGTTTTATTAAGGTTGGCGTTTCGCCTTCTTTATTGGCTAGTTTTAGTAGCTTACTAACTGTATCTTCATCCTTTTGTAAGATTAAAATAGCTTCAAAGGCTTTGCCTGTATTATTATTTTGATCACTATCTAAGTTTATTAAAGTTACTGTTATTTCCCATTCATGCGTTGTCATATTTGGTAAGTTTTCTCTTCCCTCATCTTTTTCGTCATTACTGGTATGAATATTTTCATATTTTAGTAATATCATTCCCTTAGCTTCCGTTATATCAAAACCACTAATGGTTACATCTTCGGTACTATCTTCTGTTTTCTTTTTCGTAGAGATACTTTCATAATATGTTAGATTTTCTATATCTTCCTGTGTTAATTCTTTGGTTTGTCCAGTGGCTTTATTAGTTTCTTTAACAGTTAAGATTAATTCGGGTACTTTAGTAGTATGAGTTTCGTCTGGTTGGATGATAGTTTTATCTGCTTGTTCTATTCCGGGTTTTAAATTACCAGCTTCATCTTTAAAATTAGTATATCTTAATTCATTAGTATTTATTTTTAAATAAACATAATAACTATCACTGGCTTCATTAGTCGCATCATTGGCCGTTAATTTAGCTTTTGCTATAGTTTTTCCTTCTTCACTACCCATACCTGAAGTAAAGTTATCCATACTAGCGGTAATACTAATATTACTACCTTTTTCAAAAGTTAAGACATCAGTAGTACCTGATTCGGCATTAATATTAACATCCTTTTTACCAGTGTTTTGAGAAGCAAAGAAAGCATAAGCGGCTCCAATGGCTACTAAAGATAAAGTAACAATGGCAATTAAAGTTAAGATTAAAGTTCTTTTTTTGTTTTCCTTTTCTAAATTATTTTTTTCTTCTTCTTTCATTACCACAACACTCCTCTATCTTTATATTTTTATTATACATCTATTAAGATGTAATATCCAGGCATAAGAAAAAATATTTTTTTCCTATCCTCCCTTTTATTATATATATATATATATATTGTCAAGGCTTTGGAGATTTTTTTATTTACTTGACATCAAAAGAAAAAAGAAAAATAATATTTTCAATTATTTTTCCACTAAAGGTTCTTTGTTATCATAAAACTCGTATTTATTGTTTAAGAAATGCCATATAACTTTTAAGATGGAAAGAATTGGCGTAGCTAAAACCATACCTACGATGCCAAAGAAATAACCAAAGATTAATAAACCAACGATAATTAACACGGGATGTAAATTGGTGGCCTTACTCATAACAATTGGTTGTAAAACATAACTTTCAATTAATTGGACTAAGCAAGCAATCAGTAAAACCCCTATTCCGATTAAAGGACTTTGCGTAAAGCCGACGATTGTCGCAACAGCAGTCCCAATATATGGCCCAATATATGGAATAAGATCGGTAATACCACAGAATAAACCAAATAATAAAGCCGCATTTAAACCAACAATGGCAAAGCCAATAACATCACAGATAAAGACCATACAAGCTACTAAAATCGTTCCGTTTACGCATTTACGAACCTCAATCCCAATATCATTTAATAATTGAGCAGCTTCCATTTGATGTCTTTTGGGGAAAAACTTAATAAAAGTACTGGCCACATTATCAAAATCAAATAACATATATAAACCAATAACTAAACCAAAGAAAATGGTACCAATACCCGATACTAAACCACTTAAAGCAGTAACTAAAGTATTGGGTAAACTTTCCGATAAGTTGGCTGCATAGTTATTAATTGTCATTAAAACATTTTCTTTAATACCATCGACATCGATACCCGTAATATCAATTTTATTAAATAAATTATTGATAAATACCGTAATCTTATTAATAATACTTGGTAAAGTACCTAATAATTCATTGATTTCTTCATATAAAACGGGAATAAAGATGCGAACAAAAACAACGATAAATATTAAAAAGACAGTATAAACAATGATTGAGGCCAAAATCCGCGGCATCCCTTTTTTCGTCATTTTCTTGACTATTGGGGAAAATAACCAAGCAATAACAAAACCAATAAATAAAGGGGCTAAAATCTTACATAATGTTACAATAAGGGAAAGTAAACCAATTAAACGAGCTAAAGCCACCGCCGCTAAAACAATGCCAATAATTAATACGACATAAAATAATTTTAAAATATTGCGTCCTAAATAAATAATTTCATTTATTCCTTCATTATCGATATTTTTATTTTTCTTAAACATAATATCCCTCACTATTACTATTATATAATAAAACTAGCTAAATAAATAAAAATTTGCCGCATTATGACATTTATTTGACAAAAAAAGCAACTTACGCTGCTTTATCTAATTTTAATTCTTGACCCTTTTCTTTATTTTGCCGATAATGATCAATTAAATAAACTAATAATTTCCGTCTTTTTAAATATGGAATCGCATTAATCATTTCTAAAATAGCCGCGAAATCTTCGGTTTTGACTTTTTCCCGGAATATGGGCTTAACATTATCTGCCATTAAAGAGGTAGCCTTATTTATTAAAAGATTGGTAAAATTCTTATCATTTAAATTAAGAAAAAGATATTGTTCAAAATTAAAACCATCTAAATAATCTTTGGTTATAACTTTTAAAGGTTTATGTTTTTGATTATCGACAATACATAAAGTTCCATTTAAAAACTCTTGATCCGCGAGATTAGCCCTTTGGATGGCCTTAATAATTTCTTCATGACTAAAATAAGCGGTAAAGGCATCAATTTCCTCTAAAGTATTAGGAAAATAACCATTTGCTAAATCAAGTAAAGAGATATCAATATAGACATTTTTCCCGGGCAAAGTTTGTAATGCCAAAAAATGTTTTTGTTCCTTCTCCATTTTCATTAATATCGCTCCTTTCAAGCGAAGATATCATTATAGCAAACATCGATTTCTTTGTCAAATTGGTCAATCAAAAAATCCCCTGAAAACAGGGAAATTTTTCGAGATATTACTCCTCAATATATAAAGTAAAGAATACTTGACAATATCGAAGAAAAAAATATGTACCTAAGTAATACCTGGAGTACATATTTTAATATATCCTATTTTTTAACTTTTAAAGTGGCAGTTTTTTCTAATTCTACCTCTTCTTTCCGATAATTAAGGGCAATGCCAATCGTAAAGATATAAGCGAGGACATAAAACCATAACATTAAGACAATAATATTAGCAAGTCCCCCATAAAAGGCCGAATAATTGGCAATTTTAGTCACATAGAAGGAATATAAGTAAGTGGCTAAGATAAAACCAATACTTGTAAATATTGCCCCATAACCGACACTTTTACTTTTAACAATTTTATTAGGTGCCAAAACATAGACAATTTTAATTAAGCAGTAAATAATGAGCCACGTAAGCGGACCTTGTAAAAACTTAATAACATAAGTAATATCCGTCGTTAAATTAGGACTAATATTAGCATATTTTACCAGTTCAATAATTTTGGTCCCAAAGACAGGCACAATTAATAAAAAGACAAATAAGACAATAAGAATAAAGGTCATAACAATGGCTTTTATCCGGCGGCGGAAAAATCCCGTATCTTTTACCCCATAGATGGTATTAGAGGTAACAATAATGGAAGCCGCCCCATTGGAAGCAATAAAATACCCAATTACCAAAGAAATGGTTAAAGCAATCCCACTAGTTTGAGAGGTAGAAACCCCAAGCAATAAATCAGCAATGTCTTTGGAGAAGGCCTCCGTTAAAAACTTGCCAATCGCATCCGTCGATAAGTTTAAAAACGCCGCCCCATAACTTATTAAAGTAATTGTCGGCACAATGGCTAGAACAAAGAAAAACGCCAGTTGTCCAGGTAAAATTGCCATTTCAGGTTTACTAATGACCACTTTAAAGTTTTGCCAAAATTCTTTTAACTTACTTTTCATTTTCACTAGCCTTTTGTCTTTTCATATCTTCTACCGCTTCATTCATCGCATCTTCCACGGTTTTAATATTATCCATAATCATACTATATCCACACTTAGCCCCAAAATCATAAGGCAATTTATTAATTTCTTTATTTAATTTATGAATATAATTAGTTACTTGTTTTTGGGTATAACCCACCACATAAATCACAAACTCATTACCATCGGTCCGAATTATTTCACTATTATCTAGTTGAGTTTTAATTAAAGCATTAGCTGCCGCTTGAATTTGTTTATCCCCTTCTTCATAACCATGAATATCATTTATTTCTTGTAACCGATTTAAATCGAGCACAATAATTGCTTGAGGATAAATCGTATTATTATTCCAAATACTAATATTTTCATTTAAGAAATTCCGATTTTTCAAAGTCGTCAATTGATCAATATACCGCATTTTATCATCTTTTTTAATTCTTTTAGCAATTGTTATTTTCCGACTTTTGCGAATGATGAATAAAATAATGACTAACGCAATAACTAAAAGATAAATAATATATTTAGCAATATTGCTCATAATCGAACCGGATTTAACGGTATCATAATGATTTTCTAAACCTAAGATCTCCATTTGTTGTAAATCTCTAGTCATTAAAAATTTATTAAATAAATTACTTAATAGTTCATTATCATTTACTTTAAACTCATAATAATCATTTAATTTACTTTCATACCGCACAGAATATTTGGCTAATAACTTTGAAGCATTATACTCATAAATATTCTTATCCAACATGATAAAACTATCATCGTCTTTTATTTTCCGTAACTCTTTTAATTTTTCAAACGGCACCACTTTTATTCCATTAATGGTTTTTAAATAACTTTGTAATTTGCTATTATTTTCCACATATACGGTTTTACCTACTAAAGAATTAAGGGAATTAATAACCTCAGTATTATCTTTAAGACCGGCAATAACATAACTAATAATTGGTCCCGTAGTTTTCAAATAATCATTATTTAAATTATAATAATTAAAATACATATCTATTTTTTTATTCTTGATGCCCGTATTAAACTTATTCATATTGGCATATTTGACAAAATTAAATTCGACATTGGCAAAATCACTAAATTGTTTTAAATAAACCGCAATAATACCGCCATATTTACCACCCATAATAACTTCATACGGACTATTATTTAGAAAGCCAAATTTATAACTAACACTTTGTAATTTCGTTAAATCGGAATCACTAATTTTTAAACTATCGGTAAATACCTCTAATTCATGAGTATTAAAATATTTTTTAACATTTTCGCTCCACCGAGCATAATATTTTTTTAAAACACTACTTAAGGTATCACTACCATCTTGCATAACATAATAACTTTTAATATCACTAAAATGATATAAAATATTATAGTTATTAGAAAGTATTTGATCTAAATTAAGCATTAAAGGCATTACAATATATTCAAGATCCGTACCTAGGGCCGTATATAAAGCCTCATCACTTTCATAAGGCATTAAGGTAGCCACATTACCTAAATAAGTTCCAATATAACTACTATTATTTTGATTTACCCCAATAGTTTTTCCTTTAATATCATTAATATCTTTAATTAGTTCACTTTTTTTACTTAATAAAACATAATGATCGGTATAAAAAATCGTATCCTTATCCGCTAAAGAGTTTTTATAACCAAAAGTAATACCACTTGGTAAAGCATCACTATTATAAGTAATCGGATTTATTTGCATGCCATATTCCAGAGAAAAATCATTTAAAAAATCATAAAAAAGTCCGGTCCCATTTTTCCCAAAAACATTAGCATTATTAACAATATTAATATTTTGTATCGTACTAATATTATCATCGAGCCAAGCTCTTTCTTGCACCGTTAATTTATTTTTATCATTTAAAAAATAAAAAGTAATACCCCCGATAGCTCCTAAAAATAAAACAATGAGCCCAATTATCCAAATTTTTTTCTTCTTTTTCATTTAATTATTCTTCACTTTCTACCGGCGTATTTTGGTTCCAAACAATTTTATCGGAATTAACATTTTTCGCTCCCATAATAGTAAAACCATCACTATTTTCCGTTTTTTCACTAACTAAAGTATAATTTAAATCATAATATTCTAATATATTTTTAGAAAAACTTTCCACGGAAGCCATGGCTTTACTTTCGGCCACATCTAAAGCTGTATCCGGAGCATATTGAATCCGAATATAGACTATCCGACCTTTAATGTTTAGCTTAACATCTTCCACAACATCTTCATCTTCTAAAGCAGCCACAAAATCTTTTTGGGCATCAGTTGTAATCGGATGTTTATCAATATCTTTTAACCGATCGCCATAGACGCTTGAGCTACCCCCAAAAAAGTAAGTTGCCACAACAATACAAATTGCAATAAAGCAAGCAATTAAAATGCTTACCAAAACCACTAGTATCTTATTTTTTTGCCAAAACCTTTTTAATTTTTCCATGTATTTCACCTCTATCGGTATCCTAATTATACTACATTATATTTTCATAAGCAAATTATTATTGCAGGAAAAAAGATTACAACTAGCTGTAACCTTTTTGGTATTTTTTAATTCCAAGAAAGACGGCTTATCTACGGACAGTTTTTTATTTTAATAAAAATAGATGTATTACTATGATACATCCATTTTTTCTTATATTTGATAAAACAACTCTTTTTTGTTATTATTTATTTGACTATACTAAAAAAGAGTTGTTTTATGGATTTAGTATATAATACTCAACTTGATTTTGCAAGCAATATTAGTAATTTTTTATCTTCTTCTTGTCCTCACTTACGTAAAACTCAATTAAATATTATTCCTTATATTATCTTTGGTATGATTAATGCTGAATCTTCTGTTTCTTCTGACATTGCCAAACATCTTAAAGATCATTTTTCTTTAATCCAGTTTGATTCTGTTGTTAAGCGTATTAGAAGATTTTTTAATAACAAATTATTTGACCCTTACCTTTTCTATCATTCTGTTATTTCTTTTGTTATTTCTAATTATAAAAAGAAACATTCTGATAAAAGAGTTCATGTTATTATTGATCATATGTTCTCTCATAACAATTATACTGTTTTAATGTTTTCTTTACGCATTGGCAAACAAGGTATTCCTCTTTGGTTTCGCTGTTTTGATGGTCATTTTTCTTCTGAATCTTCTTCTGAATCTATCATTCTTGAAGGTATTAATTATTGTCTGGCTCTTTTATCTGATTTTGATATTATTTTTCTTGCTGATCGCTGGTTTAATTCTACAAATATCATGAAAACTATTCATGATGCTGGCCATACCTTTGTCTTTCGGCTTAAAAAAAATATCAAAGTTTTTATTTACGATAAAAAAGAAAAACATAATATTTGGAAATTTTTAGATTCTCTCCCTAATTACGAATGTCATTCTGTTATGCATAAAGATATTTTATTATCCGATTCTAAATTTAAATGTTCTATTGTTTTATCTAAAAGAAATGGTACTGACGATCCTTGGATTTTATCTACTAATGGTAACTATCGCTTTACTATTAAAGATTATTCTTATCGCTTTGGCACCATTGAATTTTTGTTTAAAAACCAAAAATCTAATGGTTTTTACATCGAAACGATTAATAATTCTTCTTTAAAATCTTTTTCTTCTATGTATTCTTTAGTTTGTTTTGCCGTTCTTTTTTGTACTATTGTCGGTACCGATTTTTCTAAAAATACTAAATGTTATAAGAACATTAAAATTGAAACTCATAAAACTTATAAAATCAAAGGCAAAGTTCGTGTTATGTCTCTCTTTAATGTTGGTTTAACTTTGCTTAAACGTGCTTTTTATTCTTCCATTTACATTCGCATTCCTTACTCTTTTACTCTTTATGACATATAGCTTTTCTACTTTTTCTACTTTCTTATATTTTGGATTTTTTTATATGTCTTTTTTTCTTTCTATATTAAAAATAGACCAAATTAGTTCACCATTGGTCGAACTTTTTAGTCTATTTTTTCTTTTATTTACTTATCTTTTTAAAAACTGTCCGTATCAAAGGAAAGTCGGAATTATCTCGGATCCGAGATAATTCCGATTATCTTGGGATTAACGTTATCTCGGAAATGAAGAGAAACCTAAATAAATAAAGGTTTCTTCTTTTTTTATTCCGAGATAATACTTATAATAATTTCTATCGGCAAAGTGTCGATAAGGAAGGAGTTGGTTTTGTGAGTTCCGTGGATTTCAAAACTCATATTGAAAAAATTAGAAAGGAGGCTATAGAAATAGGTTTTTCCATTCCAACCATGGATGGTTATTTTAAAATTTGGAATCGATTTATGCTTTGGAAACAAAAAGAAAATTTTGAATATCAAGAAGAAGAATACTCTCAATTTTTATTAGAATACTATAAATTTGATATAACAACTTATAATAAAAAAACTAAATCTTGGTATCAACAACTTATGCGTTCTAAAAAGATATTAGATGATTTTGACTCTTATAAAGAACTTATGCTAAAAAAAGCATTACCAAAATCTTTATTTTGTAATTATCCTATAGAATGGAATCCTATTTTAGAAAATTATTTAATTTATTGTAAAGATGTAAGAAATAATTCAGAAAGTAGCATTAAAGTTAAAAAAGATTATTTAACTCGTTTATTATCATATTTTTCAAAGAAAGGTATTTATAATTTAAAAGATATAACTAAAAATAATATTGTAATTTTTATTAATGAAACAATTGATAAAGGAAATATATCTAAAAGACGTTATTTCTATGTTTTAAAAGATTTTTTAAATTATTTATTTATTGAAGACATAATAATGGATGATTATAGTAATTTAGTTCCTAAAACAAAACAAATACGAAGAAAGAGAATTCCAACGTATTTGAAAGAAACAGATATAGAAAAATTATTACAATCTATAAGTCAAGAAAGAAAAATAGAAAAAAGAAACTATGCTATTATTCTTATAGCTGCGAGATTAGGTTTAAGAATAAGCGATATTTTAAATATAAAATTAAAAGATATTAATTGGAAAGAAAACAAAATAACAATTATTCAAAGAAAAAACAACAATACAAATATTTTACCACTTACCAAAGAAATTGGTTGGTCTATTATAAAATATATAAAAGAGGCAAGACCAAAATGTAATAATCCTTATTTATTTGTAATTCATAAATATCCGTATGAAAAATTGAATAGTTTTAGTTACTTTAATAAATATTTTGAAAAAATAGATTTTGAATTAACTAAAGAAAATAAAAAAGGAATTCATAATTTAAGACATAGCCTTGCAACAAATATGTTAAATAATGAAATTCCTTTACCTATTATAGCATCAACTTTAGGAGATAGCATAGAAGTAATTGCTCAGCTCTAAGGAGTGAAAATTTTTCGCAATCAATCAATTTGATATAATAAAGCAAAGGTGGTTGATTAAATTGATG
>CANQZX010000028.1 GCA_947628445.1 uncultured Bacilli bacterium | reverse complement strand
AAAAAAATTTTAAAAAAAGTTCACTTTTTTTTTTTTTTTTTTTTTGATATAATGGGAAATAGAAAGATGATACTTTGCCTAGTAAGTGTCAAGTTTTCAAAAAAAGAAAGAGAGGAAAGAGAATGAAAAAATTATTAGGTTTCTTAACACTAGCAATATGTTTCCTTGGTTTAATTGTTGGTGTTAAAGCTGCAGAAGAATATCCTAATGTTGTCGATGCAACAAAGCCGGACGCCATACCTCATGGAGCAACGGTTACAGTTACGGGTGCAAAATCCGAACTTGTTACGGTTACTGTTAGTGATGGAGAATGGCATTTACTTGATGATTCCGTATTTGAAAGACCAGACGGTTATAGCTGGGTAGGTTTAACTTTTACGATGCCTAGTGGAGCTCAAAATATTAAAATTACGAGTGCCCAAAATAATGGCTCAGCTGATTATCATAATGATGCTTCTATTACGAATTATTTTGGTTTTAACTTAGAAGAAATTGAAAATGCCGTTCGGGATTTAAAACCAAATTTAACGAAGTATTTTACTTTGACATGGCAAGATGCCGAAGGAAATAATCTCGAACAAAAAATTCATTTTGTTATTGAGTTTGCTAAAATTACCATGAAAGACGATTATAGTGATGATCGTACGGAAGATGAAGTATGGAGCGAAGAAATATATGAAACGGCAAAGGAAGAAGCGGAAGTTAACCACACCCATAAAATTACCGTTGTAACGGAACATGGTAAAGTTGATGTTCCTGCTACCGCTTTAATGGGAACAGAAGTAACTTTAAAAATTACTCCTGATGCAGGATATGAACTTGATAAAATTGGCGTTGACGATGAAAGCGTTAAAATTGAAAATAACAAATTTGTAATGCCTGATAAAGATGTTACATTAACAGTTACTTTTAAAGAAGTTAAAGTAGAACCAGAAGTAAAACCAAGTGATACCACGACAACTGATACGACAACGACTGATACGACGACTGAAGAAAATCCATCAACTTTTGATGGTATCGTAGTGTATGTTACCCTTGGCGTTGCCGCTTTAGGAACAACGATGTATGCTTCTAAAAAATTCTTAAAAAAAGAAAATTAGCCAGTATTTAAGAGAATAGCAATTATTCTCTTTTTTATTGCTTTAAAATAAAATTAAAGATAAAATAATTATGTTAGGGAATGATTATATGAAAGATTATGAGTTCAAAGAAAGCGACTTACCTAAATTAAAAAAAACTACTAAGCCCAAAACCGTTAAAAAAAAGCATCATTTTCGGCGTTGGGTTTGGGGTGTTATCTTGGCTTGTTCATTAATTGTCTTAGGATATTCGGGCTTTAAAATTATTACTTGGCAAAAAGAAAATAAGGCTGTTGCTAAACAAATGCAAGAAATTGAAAATATTACGCCTATTACGGAAATTGAAGATAATGCAGATGATGAGAATATTGTTCCTGAAGTCGTTAACCCGCCCGCGGAAGAAGATAAAAATAATGATTATTGGCAATATATCAAATTGCCTTTAATGAGTGTTGATTTTACCAAACTAAAGGCCAAAAATAATGATACCGTAGCTTTTTTAAGTGTCGGGGGAACAAATATTAATTATCCTGTTGTCCAAACCACAGATAATCGCTTTTATTTAAAACATTCTTTTGATAAAACGGAAAATAGTGCGGGTTGGGTCTTTATGGATTATCGCAATGATGCCCATAACTTGCAAGATAATACCATTATTTATGCTCATGGTCGGGCGAATTCCACGATGTTTGGTTCCCTTAAAAATATTTTTAAAAGTTCCTGGTATCAAAATACCGATAATTATATTATCAATTTATCAACAGAAGCAGAAAATACTTTATGGCAAGTTATTTCTGTTTACCAAATTCCGACCGAAACCTATTATTTAACTTCGAGTTTTGGAACACCGGAATCATTTCAAAAATTTTTAGATACTATTGTGGGGCGGAGTAAGTATAACTTTAATGCTAGTGTAACGACTGAGGATAAAATCTTAACTTTATCGACCTGTTATAATAAAACGGATAAAGTGGTATTACATGCTAAGCTAATTAAAAAACAAGCTCGCTAAGAGCTTATTTTTCTAAAAAGAATTTATAGTATTCATCAAAAGTAATCTTGTTTTCGTAAATATAAGTGGCAATATCTGTACCAACATAACGGAAATGCCATGATTCATAATTGTATCCAGTTAAATCCACTTTATCTTCCGGATAGCGTAAGATAAAACCAAAACGATGGGCATTATTGGCTAACCATTTGGCAGCTTCGCTATCTTTAAAAGTATTCCGGTTGCTATTGGTTTTAGAAAATACATCGATGGAAAGCCCGGTTTGATGTTCCGAATAGCCCGGTTTAGCTGCGATGCTATTGGCATAATTTTCGCCATAAGACTCTTTATAATTATTATAAACTTCTTCTTGTTCGGCATAAGAACGGAAAGCCGAATTAATCATTAAATAAAAACCACTATTTTGGGCCTCTTGCCACATATTTAAAAAATTATCATAAACTACTTGCCGGACTTTGATGCTGCCATAATCGCCCCAGGCATAATCCATGGAAACACTCACTAAATCATCGGGGGTATAATCTGCTTCTAAGCGATAATACTTATTAACTAAAATGGCATCGCCTTTACTCATATCGGTTTTTAAATCTAAGCTATAATATTCTTGATCCGTATTGGTATTAATCGTGGCCACGACTTTGGTTAAATCTTCTTCTTTTTCTTTTAAATAATATTCATAATATTTGGTAAAATATTGGGGAATAAAATATTTTTCTTTTAATAAATTAACGATAACCTCATCGGCTTCTTCTAATTCAAGTAAATACGTAATATCTTTAGTACTTAATTTTTTAATTAATGTTTGAGCTTCTTTTTTAGTATAACCAATAGTCGTTAATTTATATTCATTTGTTTTTTGATATTCCATTTCTTGATACTTTTGGTAAGCATAACGGCCCCCGATAAGTAAAACAATTAAAATAATAACTACATACCATACTTGACTTTTCACTTTTAACTTCTTTTTCATACCTTCACCTAATATAATTTTATATAAGGAGGTAGGGAAAGTCAATTTTTTTAATAAAAATTAAAGCAAAAATCTTTACAATTAAAAAAATCTATTGTACTATGGATATATAGGATAGGGTGAAGTAAATGAATAATAAAATTATTATTAGTTATTGTCCTAACTTTTATAAAATAACCAACTTTGTTCCGATGGATACGGATACTATCACGGGTAAAATTATTAAATTATACCAAGAATATATTTTCCGGATTGATATTAATAATCCCGATGATATTAAAACTATTCAAGAATTAGATATGGTAGTTGGTAAATATATTGAAGATATTATTTTTCGGAAGGAATTCCAAAAACAAATTATGCGGGTGCGCATCCGAAAAGATGTTACCGATATGTTAAAAGAAATGATTAAATCAATTATTAAAATTTTTTATAAATATCAAGAAGAAACAACCAAAATTATTTATGTTTCCAGATGGATTTAAAGAATTCTCTTATGACTAGAGAATTTTTTTATTTATGATACAATTAAAAAGGTGAAGTCAAGTGGAAATAAAAATTGAACGGATGGATCATTTAGGTAATGGAATTGGTTATTTAGATGGTAAAATTACTTTTGTACCTAAAACCGTGCCGGGTGATATTGTTGATATTAAAATAACTAAAGAGCATAGTCATTTTCTTCGGGGGAGTGTCCAAAAAATAATTAGGCCCTCCGAAAATAGAGCTGAAGCTTTTTGCCCCTTTTATGCTAATTGTGGCGGTTGTTTACTACAAAATTTAAGTTATGCTGCTTCACTTACTTATAAAAAGAATAAAGTCGCGGATTTATTAAGTAAAGTCAAAGAAGATTTAACTTATGAAATGGTTGCTAATCCTAAATGCCAAAACTATCGGAATAAAATTACTTTGAAAGTTAAAAATGGTCAAATTGGTTATTATGCAGTTGCCTCGAATGACTTAGTTAAAATAACTAGTTGTGCGATTGCTAGTCCCCAAATAAATGCGGTTTTACCGGAACTTTCTAAATTAAATATCAAAGATGGCGAAATCGTCATTCGGACTAATCAAGCAAAGGAATGTTTAATTATTATTAGTAGCAAAGAAAAGATTAGGTGGGAACCGCTTTTAAATATTCCTACTTTAAAGGGAATTATCATTAATGACGCGTTAGTTTGGGGTCAAGATTATTTAATGGAAAAAATTAATGAATTAACTTTTAAAATTAATTATCGATCTTTTTTCCAAGTTAATTCGGCTGTTGCTGCTTTACTTTTTCAAAAAGTGGCGGCAAGCATTAAACCCAATAGCCAAGTTTTAGATTTGTATTCGGGAGTAGGAACTTTGGCTTTAAGTGTAGCTGGTAAAGCCAAAGCAGTATTAGGTATTGAAATTGTTGCGGATGCCGTTACTAATGCTTTAGAGAATGCGAAACTTAATAAAATAAATAACGTTACTTTTAAAACTGGACCGGTCGAACAATTAATTAAGAATATTCCGTCATGTTATGATACCTGGATTGTTGATCCGCCCCGCAAAGGTTTAGATGAAATAACGCATCAAGCAATATTAAAATATAAACCGCAACAAATAATTTATGTTTCCTGTGATCCTCAAACTTTACAAAGAGATTTAAATCTTTTAAAGAACAGTTATGATTTTTCGCAAGTAACACTTTTTGATATGTTTAGTTATACGTATCATGTGGAAAGCTTGGTAGTTTTAACGCGTAAATAGGCCCCTTTTAAAAACACTTGCAAATATATATATATATATATATAATTAAAGGTGTTGCGGGGTGTTATGATTGAAAACTAAACTGGCAATAGAAGATAAAATATTTTTGGCAATTTTTATAATAATTATTATGGGTGGTTTAATAATTCCTTATATAAAACAAAGTGATTTTAATTATTTAGAAAATCGGGCGGCTAATCGGCTTCCGTCTTTTACCTTGACTAAATTTTTAAATAATTCTTTTCAAAATCAATATGAACTAGCATTAGCGGATCAATTACCTTTAAATAGTAAAATGAAAGTAGTTGAAAAAAGTAGTTCTTTAATCAGTAAATTAGCTTTTTATAAATTAAATCATATTTTATATCAAAATTTAGGGGGTATTTATTTAATTGAAGATAATTTAGTTTATGCTTTTAATGATTTAAATGAAGAAATTCCTCGTTTAGACGCTAAAATGGCTAATTATCGCTCGATAATTAATAGTAATCCCCAAGTTAAATGGTATTTATATTATATTGAAAAAGATACAGATATTAATTTTGAAAATAATGCGAAATTAGGGGCTTATGAATATATGCAAAATCATTTTAAAGCTAATTTAACGATGCAAAAATTTGCGATAAATAATTTTAAAGAATTTCAAAATTATTTCTATAAAACAGATCATCATTGGAACTATAAGGGTTCTTATAAGGCCTATCAGGAAGTAATTAAAATGCTTACGGGGGAAGATGCCCAAAATTATACCGAAGAAAGATGCTTTGATGCCTATATAAGTGGTTCGAAAGCCACCGATATTGGCGGAAATCTTTTCTTTAAAGAACAATTATGTGCTTATTTATTTGCTTTACCTGAACATGATGTTTATATTAATGGCTCTTTAGTGGATAAATATAGCAATAAAGATCTTTATTTAGCCGGAAAAGTTAATGTCCCTAGTTATGGCGATTATTATGGTTCCGACTATGGTTTAATTGAATTTGATTTTCAGCAACCCACTAAAACTAATTTATTAATTTTAGGGGAATCTTATGATAATGCCATTAATGATTTAGTAGCTAGTCATTTTAATAAAACTTATAATGTTGATTTACGGGCTTATAAAACAGATATGGGTAAAGAATTTAATATTGCGGAATTTATTAAAGAAAACGATATTTCCCAAGTTTTGTTTATTGGTAATATTGATTTTTATGTCTTAGATACTTTTATGTTGGAAGGAGGTAATTAAGATGTTATTTAGTAGTTTAACTTTTCTTTTTGCCTTTTTACCTTTACTTTTAATATGTTACTTTATTATTCCCCGAAAGTATATGAAAATCAAAAATATCTTACTTTTAATTTTTTCACTCGTTTTCTATGCTTGGGGCGAACCCAAATATATTTTGCTTATGCTTTTAACGGTATTTGTAAGTTATATTTTTGGGTTACTTATTGACCATTTTCAAAAGCAGAAGCTAAACAAATTAATTTGTTTAGTGATAAGTATCCTCCTTATCACTAGTTCTTTAATATATTTTAAATATACCAATTTTTTTATTACGAATCTCAATCAGTTTTTTAAAACCTCGTGGGAGGTTAAAAATATTGTTTTACCAATCGGGATTAGTTTTTATACTTTTCAAATTTTAACTTATATTATTGACTTGTATCGAGGAAAAATTAGTGTTCAAAAAAACTTTTTTAATTTGGCTTTATATATTTCCTTTTTTCCCCAATTAATTGCGGGACCAATTGTGCGGTATGAAACAATTGAAAAACAATTAGAAAACCGCCAAGAAAGTTTGTCTAAAATTATTCGTGGGGTAGAACGTTTTATTATTGGTTTAGGGAAAAAAGTTATTATTGCTAATAATATGGCAATTATTGCCGATACGATTTATAACAGTGGTAATTTAGGTCATTTTAGTAGTGGCGTTTTAATTTTAGGTATTTTGGCTTATACTTTCCAAATTTATTTTGATTTTAGTGGTTATTCTGATATGGCTATTGGGTTAGGCCAAATTTTTGGTTTTGAGTTTTTGGAAAACTTTAATTATCCGTATATGGCCAAATCAATTACAGATTTTTGGCGGAGATGGCACATGAGTTTAACGACTTTTTTCCGGGAATATGTTTATATCCCTTTAGGAGGTAATCGAGTAAGTGTGAGCCGTTGGCTTTTAAATATGACGATAGTTTGGCTTTTAACGGGCTTTTGGCATGGGGCAGCATGGAACTTTATTATCTGGGGTCTTTACTATTTAATCCTTTTAATTGGGGAAAAAAAGTTATGGAGCAAATATTTAGATCGGCTTCCAAAAATTTGCCAATATTTAATAACCTTTATCTTAATTAATGTTGGTTGGATTATTTTCCGCGTTAATTCCTTGGGCGATTTAACTTTAATCTTAAGTCATTTATTTAAAGGGGCTAATACCATTAATTTATTGGACTTTTTAAACGCTAATCCGAATGTGATTTCGGCTTTACCATATTTCTTGTTAGCCCTAATTTTCAGCATTAATCTCGGTCAAACACTAGAGCAAAAATACCAAAATAAGCGTCTTTATAATATTCTTAAGAAGGGCTTTTTGTTAGGGGTTTTGCTCATTTCCATCATGTTTTTAATTAGTTCTTTATATAATCCGTTTATTTATTTCCGGTTTTAATTTTCTTCTTTTTAAAACTTGACATAAAGAGACCAGAAAAAATAGCATAAAAAACTAATTTGTGGTATGCTTATATAAAGGGTGTGATACGGATGTTTATTGGGGAGGATCCCATTCATATTGAAGCAGGGGCTGATATAGGACCTTTTGTAATATTTCCTGGCGATCCACT
This sequence comes from uncultured Bacilli bacterium, assembly GCA_947628445.1. Taxonomy (GTDB): domain Bacteria; phylum Bacillota_I; class Bacilli_A; order RF39; family UBA660; genus Onthocola_B. The sequence continues at coordinate 5,528 of CANQZX010000028.1, read as the reverse complement.
GCGGGCCAAATATATCGCCGAACATTTTTTGGAACAAGCCAAGTTAGTAACTAATATTCGCAATATGTCAGGTTATACGGGCTTTTATAAGGGCCAAAAAATAACCGTCATGGGTAGTGGGATGGGCATGCCCAGTGCCAGTATTTATACTTTTGAATTAATTCATTATTTTCATGTGACCAAAATAATGCGCATTGGAACATGTGGGGCCGTAAGTCCTGAAGCCGAAATTGGGGATATTATTTTAGCCGATGCCGTTTATTCGGAATCTAATTTTGCTTATACTTATAATAATTATCCTAACTTTGTGGTAAAACCCCATGAAGCTCTAACTAAAACGGTTGAGACTGCGGCTAAGGAGTTAAATATTAAAATTCGTAAAGGAATGATGACAACGATGGATGTCTTTGGACCCTATATTGACTTTGAACGAGTTTTAAAAAGAATCCCGGAAGAATATAATATTTTAGCCGAAGAAATGGAGGCCTTTGGCATTATTCATGTGGCTAATTCTTGCAAGGTTGCCGCGGCGGTGATGGCAACTGTCGTTGATTCTAAATATTCGCAAGTCGTTTTAAGTCCTCAAGAGAGGGAAACAAACTTAAATAATATGATTAAATTGGCTTTAGAAGCCATCATTAAATAGGAGGGAAAATGAACGAAGAAATATTTCGGGCCTATGATATTCGGGGCAAGTACCCCACAGAAATAAACGAAGATTTGGCCTATACTATTGGCCTTAGTTATGGCTCTTATTTGCAAGAAAAAATGCAAATTAATCGCTGTATTGTTTCCCGGGATAATCGCTTAAGTAGTGATTCGCTTACTCAAAGTTTAGTTAAAGGTCTAACCTCCACCGGTCTAAATGTTATCGACTATGGCCAAACGACAACACCTATGAATTACTATGCGCGTTATTTAAATCAATTGCCGGGCATTATGGTTACAGCTTCGCATAATCCCAAAGATGAAAATGGTTTTAAGTTTTCGTTAGATAAGGGGGTTATTAATGCGCGGGGCGAAATGATAACGGATTTTAAAAATTATACTTTGGCGGGTCATTTTTTAAAGGGCTTAGGTCGTTGCGATCACCAAAATATTTTTGATAAATATTTAGAATATTTAAAATATGCCCTTAAGTTTGGTCAACGCAAGCGCAAAGTTGTTTTGGATTGTGGTAACGGAATAACCGCGCTTTATGCGCGAAAAGTATTTAGTAATTTTAACTTGGAACTGGAAATTATTAATGAGGCCAGTGATGGTAATTTTCCTAATCATCATCCTGATCCCGCGGTACCCGAAAATATGCAACAATTAAGTGAGGCCGTTAAAAATAGTAAAGCCGATTTAGGAATTGCTTTTGATGGTGATGGGGATCGGCTAGGGGTTGTGATGGAAAATGGCGAGTTAATGCCTATTGAAAACTATATGATTTTAATGATTCGGGAACTTAATAAAGAGGTTACTAATAAAACCTATCTTTATGATGTAAAGTGTTCTAAGAGTGTTGCCGATGAAATTAATAAATTAGGGGCCAAGGGTATCTGCTATCGCACGGGAGCTAGTTTTACCGAAGCCAAGGTTTTAGCCGATAATCTTCCCTTTGGGGCCGAATATTCGGGCCACATTTTCTTTCGCGATCGGACTAATGATGTAGTTTCGGCCTTTTATGCCGCTTTACGGTTACTTGAACTTTTATCAAAGACAAGTGAAAAACTAAGTAAATTGTGTGAAGATATTCCCCATTATTACAATACACCGGAGTTAAAGATTCCGACAACGGAAGCCTTAAAGGTAAAAGTAGTAGCAAATATCAAGGAATATTGTCAAAAGAATCGGTATCCAATTAATGATATTGATGGCATTCGGGTTAATTTTACTAATGGTTGGGCTTTAATTCGGGGTAGTAATACCGGCAATAATTTAACCTTTCGGGCGGAAGCCGATACTCCGGAGGGGTTAACTTTATTACAAGATTTATTTATCCCGTTAATAAATGAATATAACAAGTAACGCTTGACTTTAAAACGGGGAAAAATTATAATAGGAATATGTTAAAAATGAAGACCAAGACAGGTATATTTAATCAATTCTTGCCAGCGAATTAGTCCTTGGGGTGAAAGACTATAAAGAAAATTAAATATATATCCCTTGCTAGTTGAATAACTGAAAAATGAAAGTAAGTTATTTCGTCATCTCGCGTTAGGAGAAAATGAGTAAAAAAATAAAGGTGGTACCACGGGGAAACTCGTCCTTTGGCACGACCTTTTTTATTTGGAAAGAAGGAAAGAGAATGAAAAATTTTAAAGAATTAGACAAACGACCCGTGGCGGAGGTTGAAGAAAGTATTTTGGCTTCTTGGGGTGGCATTAATGAAATTATGAAAGAGCAAAATGAACTCCGGAAAGATGCCCAAAACTATGTATTTTATGATGGTCCGGCTTTTGCCAATGGTTTTCCCGGTCTTCATCACATGGTGGCTAAAAATCTTAAAGATGCCCTTTGTAAATATCATGTGATGCAAGGTAAAAAAGTTATTCGGAAAGTCGGTTGGGATACCCATGGTTTGCCAATTGAAAATCATGTTGAAAAAAAGTTAGGTATTTCTTCGAAAAAAGAAATTGAGGCCTTAGGGGTAGCTAAGTTTAACGAAGAATGTCGGAAAAGTGTGCGGGAAAATGAAGCCGCTTTTACCGATCTTACTAGTAAAATGGGGCAATTTATTGATGTTGAAAATCCGTATCTAACTTATAAAAATGAATATATTGAAACCGAATGGTGGATTTTAAAAAAATTCTATGAAGCAGGTTTATTTTATGAAGGAACCCGGGTGGTACCGTATTGTCCGCATTGTGGTACCGGTTTGGCTTCTCACGAAGTGGCTCAAGATTATGAACAAGATCAAGCTCTAACAGTTTATGTCCCTTTTAAACAAAAAGATGCCGATATTTACTTTTTAGTTTGGACGACAACTCCTTGGACTTTAGTTGCCAATGTGGCTTTATGTGTTAATCCGACGGAAGATTATTGCTTGGTAGAATCGCGGGGAAATAAATTTATTTTAGCCAAGGCCTTAGTTTCAAGTGTTTTAGGTGATGAGGTCGAAATCTTAAAAACTTTTAAAGGTAAAGAATTAGAATATACGGAATATGAACAATTAATTCCATGTTTAGATGTCGATAAAAAGGCCTTTTATGTTACTTGTGATGAATATGTAACAATGGAAGATGGAACCGGTATTGTCCATATTGCTCCTGCTTTTGGGGATGATGATGCCAATGTCGGTCGAAACTATGATTTACCTGTTTTAAATCCGGTTGGTAAAGATGGTTGTTATACCGCGGGATTATGGCAAGGGAAATTTGTTCACGATGTTAATGAAGAGGTTGTTGATTATTTAAAAGAACATGATCAATTATTTAAAAAACAAAAAATTATGCACGAATATCCGCATTGCTGGCGCTGCCATACGCCTTTAATCTATTATTCTATGCCAAGTTATTACATTGCGGTTTCCAAGTTTAAAAATCAAATGGTTGAAGCCAATAAAAAAGTAAATTGGTATCCGGCTTATGTTGGGGAAAAACGATTTGCTAATTGGATTGCTGGGGCAAAAGATTGGAATGTATCGCGCAGTCGGTATTGGGGCAGTCCTATTCCTTTTTGGAAATGTGCTTGCGGCTATAATCATATGGTGGGCTCAATTGCCGAATTAAAGGAAATGGCCACTTGCCCAATTGGCGAAGATTTTGATTTACATAAGCCCTATATTGATGAAGTCACTTTAAAATGCCCGAAATGTGGGGACGAAATGCACCGCATTGCCGATGTTTTAGATTGCTGGTTTGATTCGGGATCAATGCCTTTTGCCCAATATCATTATCCTTTTGAAAATGAAAAGTTGTTCGAAGAACAATTCCCGGCTGACTTTATTTGCGAAGGTATCGATCAAACTCGTGGCTGGTTTTATACCCTTTTAGTAATTTCTACTTTTGTTAAAGGATGTAGTCCTTTTAAAAATGTTTTAGTAAATGACTTATTACTCGATGCGGAAGGAAAAAAGATGAGTAAATCGCGAGGTAATATTGTCGAACCATTTACCACGATTAAAGAATATGGGGCCGATGTGGTTAGATTTTATTTACCTTATGTTTCACCGGTTTGGACGCCATTAAAATTTGATATTGATGGTTTAAAAGAAGTTTACTCGAAGTTCTTTAATCCCTTAAAAAATGCGTATAATTTCTTTACGATGTATGCCAATGTCGATGGTATTGATACTGATGAGTGTGCGGTTGTTTATAATATGCGGCCCGACATCGATAAATGGTTAATTTCCAAATATCACGGCTTAATTAAAAATGTTACAAATGCTTTTGATGAATATGATTTAAATAAAGTTGTTCATTATTTAACTGACTTTGTTTCCGATGATTTATCAAACTGGTATATTCGCCGAAATCGGAATCGCTTCTGGGCGAGTGAACTCGATAATTCGAAAAAAAGTGTTTATATGACAACCTATGAGGTTTTAGTGGGCTTAAGTAAATTAATGGCGCCACTTACCCCTTTCTTAGCCGAAGAAATGTATCGGAATTTAACGGGCGAAAAATCTGTGCATTTAACTGATTATCCCAAATATGATACCCAATTAATTAATTTACAATTAGAAACCCAAATGGATTTAGTTCGGGGACTTATCAGTACCGGTCGTTATGTCCGGGAAGAAGCTAAAATTAAGGTACGGCAACCGCTTGCGGAAGCCCTAATTGATGGTAAAAATAAAAAAGTTATTGGCGATATGACCGCTTTAATTGAAGAAGAATTAAATGTTAAAAAAGTTAATTTTATCGATGATTTAAGTGCCTATATGGATTTAAGTGTTAAACCAAACTTTAAAGAAGTAGGGAAAACTCTAGGAGCCAAAATAAAAGATTTCCAAACCAACTTAGCCAATTTAACCATGGCGGAAATCACGAAATTAAATAGTGGAGAAGCTATTACGATGCCACTGGGAGCCGAAAACTTAACAGTAACTAAAGAAATGGTCGATATTCGCTTTACGGCAAAAGCGGGCTTTAATGTGGGCATGGATAACAATAACTTTATTATCTTAAATACCGAAATTACCGAAGATTTAGAAAAAGAAGGTATTGCTCGTGAATTAGTTTCCAAAATTCAAAATATGCGGAAAGCAAAGGAATACAATGTGGCAGATCGGATTAAAATTACCTTTAATGTTTCGCCTAAAATTGCTGAGGCTATTGAAAAACATCATGATTATATTGCTCGCGAAACTTTGGCCACAGAATTTACTTTTGACGAGATCCCAAAAGATATTGATCTTAATAATGAACAAATCGGTATTGCGATTGTTAAGCTTTAAAATATAAAGGGGCTGTCCGGAAATTAAATGATTAATTTCTAGACAGTTTCTTTTTTTAATAAATTAAAAAAGTCCTGAATTCATAAGGAAAACAGGACAATTTGTGATACAATGATCTTGTTCAAGGAGTTGTATCACATGA
>CANQZX010000027.1 GCA_947628445.1 uncultured Bacilli bacterium | reverse complement strand
CTACATGCTTTGTACTTTTTTGTGAAGTAAAACTTTGTTTTACTTTATAGACTTTTCGTTAGAAATTTAGTACAATTAAATAGTGAGGTAGTATGGAAATTTTAGCTGATAAATTACGGCCTACTTGTCTTGCGGAAGTCTTAGGCCAACAACATTTAGTCGGTCCTAATAAAATCCTTTCTAATCTTGTCAAAAACAAGAAAATTTTTTCAATGATTTTATATGGTAAACCAGGAATTGGCAAGACATCTATTGCCTATGCTTTAGTCAATGAATTAAACTTAAGAGCCAAGTTTATGAATGCGACCAGCAATAATAAAAGTGATTTTGATGCCGCGATTGCGGAAGCCAAATTAAACGGAGAATTAGTTTTAATCATCGATGAGTTTCATCGAATGAATAAAGATAAACAAGATATCCTCCTTCCCCATATTGAAAAAGGAACAATTATTTTAATTGGGCTAACGACTAGTAATCCCTATCATAAAATTAATCCGGCGATTCGGAGTCGTTGTCAAATATTTGAATTAAAAGAATTAACTAAAGACGATATTATTAAAGGTCTTAACCGAGCCATGAGCTTTTTACCTAAAATAAAAGTTAGTACTGAGGCCTTAGATTACATTGCTAATTTAGCCAGTGGCGATATTCGTTTTGCTCTTAATTTACTTGAGGTTTGCTACTATTCGAGTGAAAATAAACAAATAGATTTAAGTTTAGTCCAAGAAATTAATAATAAACCGGCCTTTTTTCACGATGCTAATGAAGATGGCCATTACGATGTTTTAAGTGCCTTGCAAAAATCAATTCGTGGTAGCGATGTCGATGCTTCTTTGCACTATTTAGCCCGCTTAATTGAGGCCGGTGATCTTGATAGTATTTTCCGGCGGCTTTCAGTTATTGCTTATGAAGATATTGGCCTTGCTAATCCTGGTATTGGTCCTCGCTTAATGGCGGCTATTCATGCGGCGGATTTAGTTGGTCTACCTGAGGCCCGAATTCCTCTAGGTGAAATTGTAATTGAAATGGCTTTATCGCCTAAAAGTAATAGTGCGATTATGGCAATTGATGAGGCCTTAAACGATATTCATAAAGGTAATACGGGTAATGTGCCCAATCACATTAAAACTACTAGTCCGGATTACAAATATCCGCATAATTATAAAAATGATTATGTGAAACAAGAATATTTACCAGCTAATTTAAAAAATCGGCGCTATTATCAAATGAAACCAAATAAAGTTGAAATTAATTTAAATAATTTACATAAAGAAATGAAGGGTGAAAAATGAAAATATGTATGATTGGAACCGGAATTTACGGTTTAGCCTTGGCTTTAGAATTAGCCAAGAATAATAATGAAATTATGATGTGGAGTGAAAATCCCGAATTGGTGCAAAAGTTTCTTAAAACTCATCAATTAAAGGCAATTGCGGATGTAAAGATTCCGCAAAATATTAATTTAACGACTTCCTATGAAGAGGCCATGGCTAAGGCCGAGGTAATTTTTATTACTTGTGCTTCGAAATATGTCGATATTGTTGCTCAAAAAATTAAACCTTTTTATCATAAGAAAATGGTAATCTGTATTGCGTCAAAGGGTATTGAAGAAAGTCGCGAAGAATTACTATCTAATGTTATAATGGAAACCTTGAATACGAAAAATATCGCGGTAATCTCCGGCCCCACTTTCGCGGTTGATATGATTAATGGCGAACCATCTGCCCTAGCTATTGCGAGTTTAAGTAAAAAAAGTGAACGAACGATTATGGCTTGTCTACCTAATGAACAATTAAAGCTTCGACCTAGCAAAGATATAATTGGAATTCAATTATGTGGTTCGGTCAAAAACTGTATTGCCATTGCTTCTGGTATTTTATGTGGTTTAGGATATTCGGAATCTACCCAATCTTTCTTAATTAATGAATCTTTGCACGATATTAAAGAAATTATTTATTATTTAGGCGGTAATCCCAAAACGATTTTATCATTCGCCGGGGTTGGTGATTTAATGCTTACCTGTATGAGTCATAAAAGTCGGAATTTCTCCTTTGGTTATACCATCGGTAGTACTAAAGATACCCAAAAAATTGAAGAATATTTAGTAAATAATACAGTTGAAGGATATTATACCTTAGATGTTGTCTATAAATTATTAAAACATAAAAATATCGATATTCCTTTAATTAATGTAATTCATAATATTGTCTATAACGCCGAAGATCCGCAAAATCTAGCTAAATTCTTAATTGCCAAAAAATAAAGGGGCTGTAATGAAATGAAATAATTTCATTATAGTTCTTTTTTGTTTGTCAAAAAACTAAAAAGCGCTAGAAAACTTAATTTCTAACGCAATATGTGATACAATCTAATCGACGAAAGAAGATGTATCACATGGAATATTTTACTATAAAAAGATTTCTTTTTCTAGTTTCCTCAGACAAATACATTGAGCAAATAATAATAATAATAATAATAATGTTCTAAAAATATAAGAAAACATTTAATCAAACGATACTTTAGAATAAACAAATATATCATATATAAGAAATAAAGCAAAATTTCAAAAATTTTATATTTTTTCAACATTAAAAAGGGAGTAAAGAAATTATTTCATTTCATTACATCCCCTTTATTTTTTTATTTAATGATATCATTAATAACGAAAGAGGCTAAATATATGCCCGCGGTTGCGGGAACAGGCATCATTGAGGCAATCTCCTGCTCTTTATTTATGGGTTTTTCCGGGGAAAAGACTACGGGGATGGACCCATCTAAATGGTTTTTCTTTACTAGTAATCGCAGATTCTTGGCTAAAGGATCATTATACGTTTGATCAAGCGTCGTAATTTTAACTAAACTGGGATCGAGTTTTTTCCCCATTCCTAAAGCTGTGATGATTTTGCTATTTTTTTTCTTAGCATATTTTATAAGTAAAAGCTTGGTATTAAGGGTATCACAGGCATCGATAATATAATCATATTCTTTTAATAAATCTTGATTATTATCCGTTAAAAAGGCATCTATGACCTCAATTTGGCAGTCCGGATTAATATTTTGCAAATATTTTTTCCCTACTTCAACTTTACTTTGGCCAATATTATCAGTAAAGGAAAGTACTTGTCGGTTTAAATTACTGGCAGCAAATGTATCGCCATCAATAATGGTAAGATATTTAATCCCACTGCGAACGAGAGTTTCGGCCGCAATGCCTCCTACTCCACCTAAGCCCACAATTAAAACCCGTTGTTTTTGAATCTTAGCTAATTTTTCAGTTCCAATTAAGGAAATTATTCGCTCAAACATAAAACACCTCATTAAACATAAAAAAAGAGTCCAAAGGTAAGTCTATTTTAGATAAAAACCCGCGCTCGGCAGGTGGGCATCACATGAACTGCTTTAGGATCCTTTTTCACTTAATGGAAAAGTCTTCTACACCACAGTCAATTAGATTCCCAATTTTCTATCTTAGTCGGTTTTATACATAATAAACTTATCCTCTAGACAATTTAATTATAACAAATCTTCAAAGTTTATTCAACTTTATTCTGGCTTGGTCTGTAAAGTAAGTATTTCGGCTAAAGTACTTGGTAAAGTGATATCTTCATATTTACTGATGGCATTATTGACATTTACTATCCAAGTTGGACTTGCTACCTTTTGACCGTTTCCGTTTACTACAGGGTTATAAACCCGCCCTATTTTTTCGACGGTATCTAATCCTTTAGCAAAATAACCTTCACTTAAAAGTTGCACATATTTTAAAATACCATATTCGATACTTTTATATTTGATTAATTTACCTCCGGCCATACCCCCAAAGACATTATTACACTTAAGCATGTATTCGGAACGGTATCCTGATTCAATTAAACCAATCGCTGCCGCAATCTTGAAGTCGACATTATCATAAACTTTGGTAAAATATTTAATTAAACTTACAATATATTCGCTATTAGGCATACTTGACGTTATTTTATTATTAAATAAGTCCTTATTCTCGCTTTCTAACGCCAATAAATAGTCAATTAAATATTTATCAAGATTAGTGGCCTCTAATATGCCATTATTTTGATAATCGTCTTTTAATAAAGTAATTAATTTTTCTTCTTCAATTTGAAATGTTTTAGCATAAAAGGCAAAATAGTTTTGATTATCCGTAAAGAATTGCTCAACGATTTCTTCTTCGCTTAATTCCTTCTTTTGTTCGATATTAAAACCATTATACCGAATACTTAAATCCGGTTTATTGTTTCCTTTAATATTGCTTATTTCAACTAAACTCGTTACTAAAACTGCTAATAATACTAATAATAATCCCTTCCTGTTACGCAGGACATAATCTTTCATAGTATCTATTAAACCTCCCCTTTTTCGCGAGATGTTATCTATTATAGCACAACTTAAGTGAAATTGCAAACTTTTACTCCCAAAAATGTCTTAAAAGTGCCTAATTTTTGGCTAATATTTGGGAAATTTGGTCCATTTAAAAATTGCCTTTTTGAGGGCAATTTTGGGTATTTTTGGGATATTTTAAGGTATTTGATTTACGGGATTTTGATTTGGCACTGATGCTGCCTGATTAGTTGTAAAAGCACTTTCATTTACTTTCCAGCATGCCGAAACATCACAGTTAGAACTATATGGCATGGGATTTGGTAAATCGAGTTTAACGATCATTGGGATTTTAAAGGCCCCGCCAAAGCAAACACAATTTCCTGGTTGTAAGACTTTTTGTTTATCGAGAATATCAGCTGAAATATTCGGTAACATTTCTTCAATATATTTAATATCAAGGGGATGGGTCATTTTAAAGATTAAGAAATTATTACATTGGGCAATTACGGTATCGGATATTTCTACTGGTCTTTGGCTGATAATATCTAAAATTACCCCGTATTTCCGGCCTTCTTTGGCAATCCGGTCAAAAATATTATAACCGATTAAGAAAGTATCATTATCCTTTTGAATATAGCGGTGGGCTTCTTCTAAGAATAAATGAAAAGGAATGGAGGCTCTTTTTTCGCAGCCCTTAGCAAACTCGAAAATCATCCGGGAAAAAATCTTAACAATGACCTTAGCATAAATATCATCGACATCTTCTAAATTAATATTAATAATTTGGGCCTTTTGACCATTTTTATTAATTAAAGAAGCAATATAATCAGCTACGGAAATATTTTGATCCGTAAAGAAATCATTTACTTTGCTATTGATAATGGAGTTTAATCTTACCTTTAATATGACGGCATCATCGTGCAAGTTAGCGTTATGTTGGAAGCCTTGACTAATAAGGGTAAATTCAAGGGCTTGGGCTAAATCTTTTAAGGAATAATTAGCATTTTCTGGGGCGCGAATCGTTTCTATATCATCATTTATATGTTTTAAAATATAATCGGTTATAAGTACTGATTCGCCAAAATTACCATTAGAATCAATTTCAAAACATTCACTTAAGCTTCGGGTATAACCTAAACCTTGAATCACGGAATCAAAGTTAAATTCTTTCGTATTACATACCTCTAAAATGGTAAATATTTCGTTTTTCTTATTAGAAATCGTTTCACTACTAAATAAAACAGCTAGTAAGGCTTTGGCAATTAAGTGATTTTTATAAGTCGTTGTTTCTTCGGATTCGACGGAAAATATTTTGGCTAATTTAATGGAATTTTCAATGATAGGTAATTGGGAATGGGTGCTGGCTTGTAAAAGTAACGCTACATCATCCAGATTTAAAAGACAAACTGGAATTTGAAGCGGAACATCACTTTCTTCTGTCGGATTACTCGTAATAAACTTATAATTGTAGCTCGCATTTATTTCATTTAATTTGCCAAAAGCATTTTTATATTCACCATATGCATCAAAAATAAATAGATTGGCATTAAATTGCACGGCATATTGATTGGAAAAAAGATTTTGGACAATTCGGGCAACCCCACAGGATTTACCTGAACCAGAATTGCCGAATATGGCTAAGTGATTGGAAAATAAATCATTGACATTAGGACATAATTTAAAGCCCTTATAAATAGCACTTTCGCCTAAAATAAAGGTTTTATCACTATATGTTCCAATTAATTCTTGTAATTCCGCGCTATTAATAATTCTTATTTTGGAAGAAAGTAAAGGTTTTCTTAATACCCCATTGACATAACGGCCATTTAAGTATTCTCCTAAAAACCGGACCTTAATTACTTGATCATTAATTTCGGTAATTTCCCCTAAAATCCGTTGATTATTTTCTTCAAAAATAATATGGACATTCATTAAATCCGCGGAAGCATTACTGCCACCTAAATTGGCAATATGCGCTACTGAATCATTAATATAAACTATTTTTCCAAACATAGGACACCTCTTTTTATTCGTATAGAATATTTATTTCTAATTCTTTTTTAATTATTCCTTTATTTATTTTTACTAAATTGATAACATATTCATTGGCATCAGTTATTGGTTTATTTAACTTATAAATTACGGTTATTTCTTCACCTACGATAACATGCGACTTTTTAATTTTTAAATTATTTTGATACGGAATAAAATTTAAAATATAATCATAATCCCGGAAATCTTCAGGTTTTAGTTTAATTTCACCTTGATATTTATTTATGGTAGTAAAATAGGTTGGATAATCGTGGATTACGATGGAATTATAATCTTTTTGATTATCTTTCGGAATTACCGTTGACATAATATTATTTTCTTTTAAACCGTGCCAAATGACTACTAAAATGATAATAATAACGCTTAAGCTAAGAAATAAAATGCCTAAAAATTTATTTAGTTTCATTATTCTTAATTCTTTCTGTACTTAGCCAGCGATAACTATTTTTATTTAAATCAAATTTACTTAAATAGGTACTTTTATAACCTGCATATTTTGTTTTAATAAAGCTTGCTACATCTTGATTATTTAAATCTTTATCCGTAAACTTAGCTACAACATTTTGATATTGATAATCAAAGTATAATGTATAAGTTACGCCATCATCAGTTTCTTCTTTACTATAAAAATAAACCTCTTGAGTTAAATAATAGATATCATTTTCAATATTTAATTTTGTATAATCGGCAATAATATCATAAATTGGCCCATCAGCAGTAGTATCTTCACAATTATATTGATTTAAAGCATTACTGCTAGTACATTTAACTTGCCCATTAATATTAAAATCATGGTTCATGATAAATAAATTATCACCATATAGCCGAGTAAGCGTTGTTTGAAAAGCCGTATAGGTTTTTTCTTCGCTATTATTATAAGCCATTTGCAAAAAGATATCGTTAGCAATATCTTCAGCCGTTGTTTTGTTTTTTTGATAAGCGGTTTGATATTTTAAATCATTTATGGCACTATAAGGAATGATTTTTTCGAGCCGTTCAGCCACCATTTTACTGCCATTGGCAACATCCAAAGGATTATCGGAATCTAGTTCTTGAGCTTGTTCCCCACCTGTATACATTACAAAACCAAAAACTATTATAAATATTATAAGGGATGTAATAAGAACAATATTCTTTTTTATATAATCTAACACCGTACTATTTTGCTTTTTCGTAACTTTTTTTCTGGCCATTTTAAACCTCTTTTCTATTCTAGAAATAGTATAACATAAAATTAGGAAAAGTTAAATTTTTTTCATATCAAAAAAGAGAAATTAATGTGTAATTTCTCCTAATAATTTAGTTAGTATTTCTTTGGTTAAAACCGGATTGGCTTTACCTTTCGTTTCCCGCATTACTTGACCAACAAAATAATCAAATAAATTAGTTTTGCCATTATGATATTGTTTAATTTGTTCCGGATTATTATCTAAAATCGTTTTAATTATTTGGGTAAGTTCATCTTTATCCGATATTTGGGCGTTTTCTTCCTTAATAAAGGTTGCAACTTCCTTTTCTTCGGTTAAAACTTGATTAAAGATTTCTTTGGCTTGTTTACTAGAAATAAGTCCTTTATTTTGGTATGTAATAAGTTCTTTTAACCGTTTAGGTGTCAAATAAATTTCCTCTATTGACAAATCTTTTTTATTTAAATAGCCCAAGATTTGGGTAATAAGCCAATTCGCGGCTACTTTAGCATCAATTCCTAAGTTTAAACATTCTTCAAAGTAATCCGCTAAGGATTTATCTTTAATAAGGATATTAGTATCGACCTCACTTAAACCATATTCCGTAGTATAAAGCTTTTGCCGTTCTAATGGTAAAATGGGAATTTCTTTTTTTATTTTTTCTAACCATTCATGCGTAATTTTATATTTTGGAATATTCGGTTCAATAAAATATTTGTAATCGATTGCATCAACTTTACTCCGCATCCGGTAAGTTTCCCCGGTTTCTTCATCAAAGCGCCGGGTTTCTTGTTCGACTAAATCGTATTTGCCCGCATTCATTAGTTCCGTTTGGCGTTTAATTTCGTATTCGATAGCTTCGACAACATTACCAAAACCATTGACATTTTTAATTTCGACTTTCGTACCTAAAGTAGTAGCATTTTCGGGCATAATTGAAACATTAACATCGCAGCGAATTTGGCCCTTTTTGGTATCGGCTTCGGAAACATCACAATATTGATAAACTGTTTTAATATATTCCAAAAAGGCTAAGACCTCAGCACTAGAATTAAAGCATGGTTCAGTAACTAGTTCAAGTAAAGGCACTCCGGCCCGATTATAATCAATTAAAGTGGCATCAAAATAGTGTTCTAAACTAGCACTATCTTCTTCTAAATGAATATCGTGAATTAATACTTTTTTTATCCCATCTTGATAAGGAATATCTAAATAACCATTAACGCCAACGGGTTCAGTATTTTGGGTAATTTGATAGCCCTTAGGTAAATCGGGATAATAATAGTTTTTCCGATCAAAATACATATATTCTGGTACTTGACAATTTAAAACTAAAGCCATTTTAAGGGCATCTTTGACACATTTTTTATTTACCACGGGTAATGTTCCCGGGAATGCCATATCTAAAGGGCGAATATTTGAATTGGCTTCTTCACTGAAACAATTCCGGGCGCTGGAAAAGACTTTGGAATTACTTTTTAATTCGCAGTGCATTTCAATGCCGATTACTGGTATTATTTTCTTCATCTTTTATCCCCCGCGATCATATTTTGATAATTCATAGCCTTTTCTAAAGCATAAGTCAGATTTAAAACATTGGCATCATCGTAACAATTGCCAGTGATATTGATGCCAACTGGTAAATTAGCAATAAAACCATTTGGTATGGTAATTGAAGGAAAACCACCAAAATTACCTATTTGTAGGTGTTCTTCTAATATTTCCGTATTTTTCGTTAATGTATTATCATCATCTTTTAAGTATTTAGCCGGTCCACTTCCTACCGGCAAAATAACGCCATCATAACTTTTAAATAAATCTTTCCAAGCATCGACTAAAAGGCGGCGCACCCGTTGCGCATTTTTAAAATACCGTTCTTGATTTTCTTTTTGTAAAACATAGGAACCAATTACAAATCGTCTTTTAATTAAAGGGGAAAAGCCCTTGGTTCGGTGATCTTTCATCATTTCGTTTACATCTTTGCCTTCGCCCCTGGGACCAAATATAATTCCCGTTAAATTTGATAAATTACTGGTGGCCTCAGCATAGGATAAAATAACATAAACGGCCGGTTCAGCATTAAGTAAGGTTTGATCGACACTAACCTCTTCTACCGTTATTCCTAATTTTTTACATATTTCCAAAGTGTGTTTAAAGTTGGCTAAATGGGCCGTTAGTTCCGGAGTCGGATTGGTATAATTAGCAATATCACATATTTCTTTAATATAGCATAGTTTTTTACCTTTAACATTACCTGTTAGGGCTTTAGTTAAATTAATATCACTTGAATCCCAACTAGTCATATCATTTTGATCTTGACCTTTAATATTATCGACAACAATGGCGGCATCTTCAACTGACCGCGTTAAAACGCCACAGTGATCTAAACTAGAAGCATAAGGAAATAAACCATAACGCGAAATTAATCCATATGTTGGTTTATAGCCTACGATTCCACAGTAAGCCGCGGGTTTCCGGATTGAATCACCGGTGTCGCTTCCTAAAGCATAAGGAAATACGCCAGCTGCTACTGCGGCGGCCGAACCAGCTGAAGAACCGGCACACATTCTTTCATGATCCCAAGGATTGGTTATAATACCCGTATGGGCTGTGGTTCCGGTTCCACCCATTCCAAATTCATCCATGGCCGTTTTGCCAATCATTACGGCACCGGCATTCTTTAATTTTTGAATAACCATGGCATCATAAAAAGGTACATAATCTTTTAAAGTATTACTAGAACCAGTCGTTAAAACGCCTTTAGTCGAGTAATTATCTTTTGCTCCATACGGAATTCCGGATAAAATATTGTCGGTTACCGCGGTTGGTTCGGCTTCATCAAGAATTGTTACAAAAGAATTGCATTCTTTAGCATTTTGATGGGCTTTAGTGAGGGCTTCTTCAACTAATTCGGCACTCGTTACCTCTTTATTTATTAAAGCCGCATGGATTTCTTTAAGGGTTTTATTCATGTATGTCATTAGTTTTCACCACCTTAGGTACCACAATTTCACGATTTTCATAATTATCACAATTCCGTAAAATATCTTCAATAGCACAAGATTCTTCAGCTACATCTTCCCGCAGTTCAACCGTCAAATCATCTAAGCAATAGCTCATTGGTTCAACTTTTTCAATATCTTTTATTTTCGTTACATTTTCAATGGTTGCTTCGATTATTTCCATTTCATCTAAGACGAGTTTATTTTCTTCTGGGGTTAACCCGACTAATAATTTAGCCGCATAATCGTCGACCATTTCTTTCGTAAATTTCATTTTCTCACCTTCATTTTGAAAAAAATCTAGATATTGTGGCAAAGCCCTATCTAGACTTAATTTATACCTAGCAATAGTTTAGCTTTTTTCCCCTATTTTGTCAAGAAATCTCTAAAAATCACAATTACCAGGTGTCCGATAATACGGAATGACATCGCGAATATTTTCGATGCCCGTTAGGTACATGATTAAGCGTTCAAAACCAAGGCCAAAACCGGAATGAACACAAGTACCATATTTGCGCAAATTAACATACCAATACATATCATCGGGATTCATTTTTAATTCTTTCATCCGCGTCACTAATTTAGTATAATCTTCTTCTCTTTGACTGCCGCCCATAAGTTCACCAACGCCAGGAACCTCAAGATCAACTGCCGCTACCGTCTTATTATCACTATTTTGTTTCATATAGAAGGCCTTAATATCTTTGGGCCAATTAGTAATGAAAACGGGACCGTCAAAATATTCGGTAATGTATTTTTCGTGTTCTTTGGCAATATCTTGGCCATATTCGGGAGGAAATTCCCACTTTTGATCAGCTTTTTTCAAAATCGTAATGACATCTTCATGACTAATTCGCGTAAATTTGGAATTAACGATTTTCGTTAATTTATCAATTAAGCCCTTTTCGACAAATTGATCTAAAAAAACAAGTTCATCATGGCCTTTATTTAAACAATAATTTATGATATATTTAAGCATTTCTTCTTCAATATCCATAAGACCTTCTAAATCGCAAAAAGCAATTTCGGGTTCAATCATCCAAAATTCGGACATATGGGTTTTGGTATTCGAATTTTCCGCCCGGAAAGTGGGACCAAAGGTATAAACTTTATTAAAGGCTAAAGCGAAGGTTTCAGCTTCAAGTTGCCCTGAAACAGTTAAACCGGCTTGCTTGCCAAAAAAATCTTTGGAATAATCGACTTGACCACTTTTAGCCACTCTTTCTAAATCAAGGGTTGTTACTTGAAACATTTCGCCGGCTCCTTCACAGTCACTAGATGTAATTAAAGGCGCATGGAAATAGATATAACCATTATTTTGGAAATATTCGTGAATGGCCATCGCCGCTAGAGAACGAATGCGAAAAACCGCTTGAAAAAGATTAGTCCGGGGCCGAAGATAGGCTTGTTCTCTTAAAAATTCCCGAGTATGTCTTTTGGGTTGAATCGGATAATCTTCAGGACAATCGCCTAATAAAGTAATATTTGTGGCTTTAATTTCAAAATCATCTTGGCCGGCGGATTCAACTACTTGCCCTTTTATTTCAACGGCACTACCGACTAAAAACTTTTGAATATCCGCAAAATTAGCTAAATCTTTTTCGTAAACCACTTGCACATGTTTAAAGCAAGTACCATCGGATAAATCAATAAAACCAAATTCTTTTTGTTTCCGGTGATTCCGAATCCAGCCATTTACAACAACATCTTTTTGCAAATAAGCCTGATAATTGGCTATTAAATCTTTAATTGTCATCTTTTTCATCCTTTCTAAATATTACCTAAAATCCAATCGACGATTTCAGCTTCATCAATTTTCATTTCTTCTTTGGTGACATTATCTTTAATATTGACTAAGCCCTTTTGTAAATCATCACTATTTAGGATAACTAAAAATTTAGCTTTTAAACTATCAGCCATCTTAAATTGGCTTTTTAAACTCAAATTATTGCTATTAATTTCCGTCATTACATTATTAAGGCGTAAATCTTGAGCAATTCTCAAGGCTTGCATTTTTTCTTCATCATTGACGCTCATAATATAGACATCAACATTATTGGTAAACTCTTGGCTACCTAAGATATTTTTAAGTTCAGTAATTACCCGATCAATGCCAAAAGCAAAACCTACCGCGGGCATATCTGGGCCATCGAGCGTCTTAACTAAATTATTATAACGACCCCCGCCGCCTAGGGAGACATTATCTTCATCAGTTACATATTCCCAAACATTGTAATCGTAATAATCTAACCCCCGAACTATTCTTTCATCAATTTCATAATCAATATCTAAAATCGTTAAAAGTTCTTTTAATTTCGTAAATAACGCTTTACTTTCATCCGTTAAATAGTCACTAATCTTCGGCACATTTTTTAAGACATCATTATCTTTATCGGCTTTACAGTCAATAATCCGTAAAGGATTGGTTTCATATCTTTTTTGACAATCGGGACATAATTCCTTTAAATGCGGTTTTAAATATTTTTTTAGGGCTGCCGTATAATTTTGCCGAGTAGTTAAATCCCCTAAAGTATTCAAATGGACAGTAAAGTTTTCAATTCCCAATTCTTTTAATAAATTATAACCTAGGGAGATTACTTCCGCATCAATCATGGGGTCATTTGCGTTAAATACTTCAACACCCATTTGACTAAATTCCCGGTATCTTCCCGCTTGTGGTCTTTCATAACGATACATTGTACCAAAATAATAATATTTTAATGGTCCATTTTGATTACCATATAATTTATTTTCAATGACACTGCGCACAACTCCCGCGGTTCCTTCGGGTCTTAAAGTAAGATTTCTTTCGCCTCGATCGATAAAATCATAGGTTTCTTTTGTAACAATATCGGTCGTTTCCCCCACCCCTCGGTGAAATAGTTCACTAGCCTCAAAAATTGGGGTCCGGATAAACTCATAATTGTAATTGTCCATATAACCTTGGACAACATTATAAATATAGTTATATAATTTAGCATCAAGGCCAATTAAATCATATGTTCCTTTTGGTTTAGCTATCATTTTCTTCTCTCCCATCACTTATTAATATTTTATCATGTATACTTTAAAATGTAAATTAATGAAAGAAATCTTCATTAGTTTATGATAGAATATTTTTATTC
>CANQZX010000026.1 GCA_947628445.1 uncultured Bacilli bacterium | reverse complement strand
CTATCTTTCTATTTTTAGTTATAAGTTACTTACTTAATTGTTACTATTTTTGTGTGTACACAGTATTCATCCAACCCGTTGTTTCATCCCACCTGATAATTGGCGCGGATATTTATCTTGAAATTCGGCTAAACCGTAGGCCTTTAAAAGTCCTTTAACATATTTTATATTCTCGGGACTATCCTTTTTTTCAATTACTAAACCCAAAAGGGCATTATCTAAAATAGTTAGCCAAGGAAAAAGAGCATCTTCTTGCAGCATATAGCCGATTTTTAAATCATTTTGGTGATAATTAATTTCTCCGGCGGATTTGGTTTCTAAATTGGCTAAAATGTTTAAAAGGGTTGATTTACCACAGCCACTGGAACCAACAATACAGATAAACTCACCCTCACAAACATCTAAACTTATATTATCGATGGCTTCAATTTCTCCATTTAATGTATGATAGTTTTTCTTTAAGTTTTTAATAGTTAATAAACTTTTAGTCATGATAAAAATTATGGACTAAATCATTAAATGGAACATTATCTTTAATTAGATCAAAATCAATGAGAAACTCTTCTAAATTAGTAAATAATTCTTCTTCAATAAAAGGATTAGGTAACCAACAGTCATATTCCCGATAGCGTTCAATCATTTTGGCTAAATCCGCTACTTTGGTATCGGGAAACTCATTTATAATATCTTGAGCTACAGTTTGGGCATCATTTTCCAGGGTATATTTTATCCCTTTAGCAATAGCATTCGTAAACTTGGTAATGATATCACTATGTTTTTCGATGTAACTTTTGCGAGCATAAAAAGCCGTATAGGGAACCTCCCCAGAAAGTTCACCGACACTGGCCACGACATAGCCATAACCTTGTTCTTCCAAAGCCGTGGCGTTTGGTTCAAAAAGATTAACAAAGTCGCCAGTGCCCCCAATAAAGGTGCCCGATAAAGCAGCAAACTCTACCGCGTAATTGGCGTTAATTTTAGTCAGATCAATATTGGCTTTCTTTAAAGCATTTAGAAAGTTTAGGGCTGGCATACCACTAGAACGACCGACTAAAATTTCTTGGCCATATAAATCAGTTAAACTAAAATTAGCTCTTTTTTCTCGGGAAACAATGAATTGACCATCACGTTTGGTTAACCCGGCGAAGATTTGCAAGTAATCCTCCTCTTGTTCATTATAAACATAAATGGCTGATTCGGCTCCGGCTAAACCAAGTTCGACATCATTAGATAAAACGGCCGCACTTACCTTATCCGCTCCCGGGGTTAAAATAAGTTCTAAATCGAGGCCTTCATCTTTAAAATAACCTTTTTCAAGGGCTACATAAAGTGGGGTATAAAAAGAACTATGGGTAACCTCGGCTAAGCGCACTTTAGTTAAATTAGTATCTTCCTTATGATGGGCAAATATAGCAATAACGATACCTACGGCCACAACCACGATTAATACCGAAATAAAAATTAAAATTCTTTTTTTCAAAATATATTCCTCCTCGTAAGTAATATATTCCAAAGAACTTTTTTTGGTTAAAGGGCCATAATTATTTCAATTTTTTCGGTTCGAGGGCTTTACAAAGAACGCTAGTTTTGTTATACTTTAGATATAATAAAGGGCGTGAATAAAATGAAGATATTATCCAGTGAAACCAAAAATTTGTTAGATAAGTTATACAATCTTCGGGGTGAAGATAGTGTTATCTTAAAACAAATGAATAAAGAACGGGAAGAAGCAATTGAAACCCAAGAAAGAACGAAAAACGAAAAAGAAGTTTTGCTAAAAGAAATCGAACGGCTTACCAATGAAGAATCTTTATTAGCAGAACAAGGTAATAAATTAGTCGATGTTTTGAGTAACATTAATCGGGAAGATTTTGCTTTTGTTTTAGATCAATTAAAAATTGATTTTGATCCCGAAATAATTAATGCAAAGGTAAGTAAATTATTACCCGAAACAATTGATAAGGTAGTAAATCATAATAAAAGTGCCCAAGAAAAATTAGATAGCGTTGAAAAAGAAATGAATAACGCGATTACGAAAGTTGAAGAATTGGGTATTCGGAAAGATGAAGCCATTAGTGATCAAGCCAAATTAAATAAATATATTAATTTAGCCCTAAATGGTAATATTAATATTACCCGGGATGAAATTGTTACGCTTTTAGAAAAGTTTGCTTTTGATGAAAATGAACAAAGAGAAGCGGCAAAACTATTAATGTTCCCTGAAGATGCTTTATATGATTATGATGCGAAAGTAAATAACCATGAAATTGAAAATAGTGTTTCTGAAAAAAACGAACCGAAAGATAGTATAATTGACGAAATAGTTTTAGTAGATGATGATGCCGATATTAAATATGATACTTTAGAAGAAGTTAAAGATGCCGAAACGAGTGAAGAACCCACGGATTTAATTGATTCCCAAGTGGTGGCGGAAGCTAGAGAACAAGATACCTATGCGGGAGAAAGTGCTAAAGCAACTTTTGAACGAATCATTAAAGAAGCGGGCTTAGATATTGCTCAATTTTCGGAAAAGGCCGTTACTAAATTGTTAGAAAACTATGCGGAAGATGTTTTAAAACAAAATGTTGCTATCATTAAAGAAAAAAATATCAATCCGGATGTTTTATATGAAAACTATGAATTATTATATGATAAAGAATTAAATGAAAAAATTACTAAATTATTAGAAATAGGTAAGGAACCAAGTGATATTGGTTTAGTTCCAAGTGTCTTAACAAAATATGATTTAAATGGTTTAACTAATACAATTAATGTTTTACAAATAAGTGGATTAGATCCCAAGAAAGTACCTTTAATGGCATATTAGAAAGGATGATGTGGTAATGAGTGTAATGGAAAGATTACCGGAATTAACAGCCGATTTTAGTGATCAAAAGAAAGCCCAAATTTACAAGTTTTCGGTAAGTTTGGCTAATGCCTATGAAGAGGTAATTGATATTTTAAAGGAACATGATATTAAAATATCAACACCAAGTCATTTTAAAGTTTTAACCCTTGATCCGCGGACTGCAATTCAAGCCGTTGAACTAGCGGAAAAAATGTTTTACATCGAAGATATTAAAAAAGATCCGAAGAAACTTTGCATAACTGCAGCCGGTATCATTAAAAGAATGGGTCAATGTGATGCTTTAGGTGTGGCTTACAAAGATCCGGAAACGGGATTATGTTATGATTTTATCTTTAGTCAAAGAGAGTTTAATAAATTAAATTTAGAACAAGCATTAGAAAAACAAGCACCCGTTCCTGAAGAAACAGTAAAAAGTAGTGCAGAAGATATTAAAGCCCATGCTTTAGAAATCCTAAAAATGTTTGATAGTGCCGATGATGCCGAAAGAATTAATGCTATTATTGATAAAATAAATCCAGAATTTAGTGAAAAGGAAATCTTGCTTCAGGCCTTTCGGGAAGCATTTGGTTTACCTGATGATTCCTTAGTAAGTGAAAAGATTGATGCCGTATTAGGTTTAACTGATACAGAAGAAAAGGGTATGAGCCGAAGCCATAGCCATGAAGGAGAGGTTGCCTAATGAAGTTTTTAGAAAAATATGATTTTACTCCGGAAGATATTGATGAATTAATTGATGTTACCCCCAAGAAGATTATGAATGAAATTAAGAAAAGTCAAAAATTAGTGGAAATGAATCTAGGGTATTTAAAAGATTTAGGGGTTAATACTTACGTCGATATGTTCTTAAATTATACGGATGTCTTTTTTATGGATCATAGTAACTTTAAAGAAATGTTAGATAAATACGAAAAAGATTCTTTAGTTGAAAAACTAAATGCGAATTATAAATTAATTGAATTTCTATAAGAACTAGTTTATGACTAGTTTTTTTCTTGGCTTAATTTATTTTTGCACTAAACGATATAAGTTAATGGTAGGAATATTAAATAACCGGAAATTAAAGGATTCATTGCCAATACCATTTGCAATATAGACCTCACTATTATTTAGTTTATAATGACTATCTAAATATTTTTTCGCGCCATCTTTTTTGATGAGAGGCCCAATAAATGGCACCCTAACCACCCCACCAAGGGCATGGCCGCTTAGGACTAAATCAATATTGTTATTGTCGGTAATTTTTTCGATATCATCGGGATAATGACTTAAAGCAATTGTGTATAGTGGCGTTATGTTTTCTTCATCCACCATAATACTGGCAATATCCGCAGAATCGGTTAAGCCCAGGATTTTAAGGGGATTAATATCTTTATAAAAAACATATTCGCGGGCATTATTTAATAATTTAAAATCAATGGCTTCTAAGATATTATGGTATTGATCGAGATTCTTTTTATCATTATCGCCAATAATGGCATATTTATATAAACTGCATTCAAGTTTATTTAATATTTTTATTAATGTTTTTTGTTCATCCGCACTTATTTTATAATCTTTATCAATTAAATCGCCAGTGAAAATAATAATATCGGGTTTGGTTTCATTAATTTTGTCAACAATTTTTTCTAAATATTTCGTAGTTGTTCGCTCATTATATAGTAAATCCGAAAAATGAGCAATTTTAAAGCCGTTGATATCATCTGTGATTTTACTGCTGGCTAAAGTATATTCTTTAACACGAATAGTGTTGGGTTCAACATACCGCCCATATAAAAAAATTAAAACGATTAAAATTACAAAGCCAATGAGAAACTTTTTCATAAGGCACCTCCTAGAAAAATAATTGCTATTGTGAAGGTGTTATGGAAAGCATGCATCAAAATACTATTATAAATATTATCGGTATCAAAATAGGCCTTAGCAATAAAGATACCTAAAATAGCATAAGGGATAATAAAGATAAAATCACCATTAAAAATAACATGCATTAAACCAAAAAGAATGCCTGATACAACGGCACAAACATTTTTGTTAGCCGTTAGATCTTTGAAAGAAGCCCGAAAGACAATTTCTTCAGTAATCGGGGCTAAAATAGTTGTGGAAATTAAAGCATAAAAGGGTAGTTCTTTAATTATTTGACGATTTTGTTCTTCGTTAGAGGCGATATTACCACTGAAATTAATTAAAATAGTATTAGTTATAGCCATAAGAATAAAACCACATAGCCAGTACTTGAAAATCATTTTTAAATATTGGCTGCGGTTATCTTTATAATCTTGCAACTTTTGGGTGAAGGTATCCCGATAAACATAAACTAAAACGATACAAGTAATTAAAGATACTAAGAGATTAAGTAAGTTATTAAGCCAGAAATTAGTAGTCTTAATCATACTAAAAAGGCCACTTAAGCCAAAAGTTAAGACCAAATATATCGCTAAACCTTTGAAACAATTAAAAACCCGTAATCCTGTTTTCAAGTTCATAACCTAATCTCCATTCTTTTTAAATATAACATAATTTAATATTTTGTTCAATTTATTAAGCAAAAATGCTTGCATTTTGACAAGAAAATGGTAAACTAAGAGACGCATTTAAAATTTTAATTTTCCCGCATTTTTAATTGAAAATAAGAATGGTTTATGATACACTAGATTATAGGTAGGTGGCGAAATGCGAAAGATAATAAAAATGGTGTTGGCTTTTATGATAAGTGGGATGTTTATAACTGGCGTAAAAGCCGAAGGAACTTGTTCTAATAGTGAACAAGCCGAATTAAATAAGTTGGTGACAAAAATTAAAGCAACTTATGAAGCTAAGGAAGAAGACATGGATCCTAGCCAATATGGTCATCCTGATAGTGCCGGAGCTGAAGATGAGGAAGAATTTGAGCCACCAAAGGTTAGTTACTTTGATGTCATCATAACTAATTTAGATGAAAAATTATACTTAGTGGTCACGAATGATTTTAATACCGATCGGCTTACATTAAGTTCTAGTGATGCGAAAGATGGTGTTATTACTTTCCAATGGCGTAATTTGACTCAAGTAACTAATTTTGATATCGAAGTTTATTCAAATAATAATACTGGTTGTGCTAATGAATTACAAAAAACTATTAAAGTTAAGTTGCCGCGGGAAAATGAATTTTATTATTCAATGTTTTGCACCAACAATCCCGACTTTAATTTATGTGAAAAATTTGTAACATATGCCCCAATTTCCACAGAAACATTTTTAGAAAGAACGGAAAAATATACTGCACAAGTTATTGCTGAGGAAGAAGAAAAGGCAGAAGAAGCTAATAAGACTTGGCTTGAAAAAGTTAAAGATTTCGTTGTTGCTAACAAATATTATTTTATTGGCGGTGGCGCTGTAGTCTTAATTGGCGCAGGGGTTGTAGTAGCTGTGATTGTCAAGAAAAGAAGGAGCAGTGAACTATGAAAATGATTAAAAAATTATTAATGGGTGTAACATTATTAACTTTTGGTTTAGGAATTAATTATGTTCATGCCCAATCTTATGTTTTCCATAAAGATGGTGGCGATGCAATAGGAGTGGGTGAAGTAGATGCCGGAATAACTATCACATCTAATGGAAAAACATCAGACTACCATATATATAATTATTATGTTAATAATAATACCAAAATTTATTGTATGGACCCCGCTTTAGATAATAACTATGATGGAAATTTAATTTATGATATTGCCACTTATGATTTTAGTGATGCTACTAGTGGAAATATAAATACGGCCGCGAAATATTACGCTTTATACTCTGTTGTTGATAAGACTAATGCAACTACAAAAGGTTCTGGTAATATTGCTCAAACAGATACCGCTTTACGGATTTTATATAATATTTTTATCTTACCAATGGATAGCAACTTTTCTCAGTGGAAATTAGGCCGTGATGCTATTATAAATTATGGTATTGATATAGTTACTGACGAATCAATTGCTATGAAAACAGCAAGTTTATTAGATGCCTGTTCTTCAAGCAAAAATGTTTCTGCTGCTCAAAGCTGTGTCA
This sequence comes from uncultured Bacilli bacterium, assembly GCA_947628445.1. Taxonomy (GTDB): domain Bacteria; phylum Bacillota_I; class Bacilli_A; order RF39; family UBA660; genus Onthocola_B. The sequence continues at coordinate 7,183 of CANQZX010000026.1, read as the reverse complement.
AAAATACAATTCAACGTAAATATGGTTTTGGAATTAGTAATGCTAGACTTAATGTACCATCTAATTTGGCAAATGGTGACAATGGTATTAAAACATTGGTTACCGAAGCGATTAAAAAGGCTTATGATTTTAAACAAAATGGTGCCAGATTATTAAACGTTAAGACTTCAGTTAACTCCGAAAGTGTAGAAAGTAAAGTTCAAACCGGTAATGGGGAAGAAAAATATATTATGCAAGAAATTAAAACGGTTAATTTCCGGATTGAAAATGTTCCTAGTGGTGGTTGGGTAAAAATTAAACCTAGTGATATTACTTGCGAAAATTGTCAAGGTATCACCACTAATATAGAATATCGTAATGGCGATAACTGGGTTAAAATGACGGGCGAAATTGAACTTCAAAAATATTTAAAAAATAATACTGCGCAAGTGCGGATAACCTTAACGAAAAATACCCCTCAAGCAACATGTAATCCAATTAAATTAAAAGTTAATTATCGGACTTATGATCCAAGATTACACTTTGAGGTAAAGGTTTTGAATTCCAATCCGCGATTACAAAAATATTTGACTTTCTTAAATATTAGTAGTGATGATGGTCAAGCCAAAACTTTAAATGTTTCTTCTAATGTGGGATGTTTAAATCAAGTTTGTGAAAGTACTCTAGAAACACCAGTATGTTCTGATGAAAATACTTATTCGCAAATTAAGGCTCCAACTAATATTAAAAGTTGTGTTATCGATAATGTCGATAGTGCCGGTAATAGTTATAAATTATCTACCTTAAATGAAGGGGTTGATAATAAATATTGTAGTACTTATTGTAAAGAAGACTATGCGAAGATTTCGTTAAATAAACGGATTCGGGATATCAACTGCGGTGGTTATTTACAATTACGGGCTGAAATAATCGGTAGTCAAGATTGTTATCGGGCTGGTGCTACAGCGGATAAATCTATTAATAAAGCTAACTTTATTAATGATATAGTTGAAATTCAAAGAAAATATATTGATGCTTATAACTTATATCAAAAAGCTACTAATGCTGGTGCTCGTGGTATATCAAGATACGAAAATACTTACTATGTTCGCGGCAGCTATAGTGGTATAGCAGAAGCTAATGTTAGTAGTGATGGTTTAGTTACTCATAAAGGAGCAACCTATAATTACGATTACACAGGCAGTAGTGAAAAAGCCGTTAAAGATGCAATTCAAAAAGATTTAGACAGTGCTAAAAATAGTTTAAATAAAGATACGGGCTTATATAAAGATTATACGAAAGCAATAAATGATTATAATGCTTGTACTAGTAGTTGGGAAAATGAATTTAAGTTTGACCAAAAAGTTTATTGGTATTATGATCAAGAAGATTATTATAGTCTACTAGATGCTGATAAGCGATATTTAAATCCTGTTGGCGAAAAACAAAATTCTGTTAAAATTGAGGCTTGTACTGGTAATACAGATAATGATTACAATACATGTTCTACTGGATGGACCTCAATAAATAATGTTTCAAGTGCTTATAAATTTAGAATTTGTAGTATTGAAAACGGTCAATTAACTTGTACTGATGATACAAAACAAATATCTAATGCTAAGTTTGTGAGACAACATTCCGAAGCGGCTCAAAGTTATGAAAATCCATTAGTATTCTATCAAGTAGCTACCAGTGGACCATCAAGTGGTAAGATTACGACTAATGGTTCTTATAAAGGACCTAATGTTCAAACAACTTTAGTAAATGGTTTACCGGTTTCCTTGAACTCAACTAATATGGGTAATTTCATTCTTTTACTAGATGACTTTGGCTCATTCTATGATCGGAATGAAAGTGGTAGATTATTTGATTACCAAAATGAAATTTTAAGTAATAATGTTTCAGAATTTGATTATGGTAAATATCTGGAACAAGATACCGTTGCTTATGCGCAAAAAGATGACATTAAAACTTGGAATGGTACTTATAAATGTGATTATGTAACAACTTGTCGGGATGAAGATTGTCCAACTTGTGACTTTGTTTGTGAAAATCCTGATGGTACCGAATGTGAATGGCGAAATTGTCCAACTTGTGATACCGAATGTGTTAACTGTCTATTCAATTTAAATAAACTACAATTGAACTTTAAACCGATTTCGACTTCGAAGTTTGATAGTGCTGGTCGGGAATATGGTTATAACTGGAATGTTAATACGAACTTAGCCAAATTAGAATTAGTTAAGAGCAAAGCAGATGAAACAATTAAAGAAATTGAAGAATCGAATACAACCATTTATGATGACACCAAAGATGAAGATAATAAAAACTTATCATTCAGTATTACGATGACTCCGAATGTAACAAGTTATATTCGGGAAAAGAATAAAGAAATTGATGCGGAAAATACTGGTGGTGGCGGTTATGCGAATGATTCCCTAACCTGCTACGATTACGAAGACAGTAATAAAGCAATTCAAAAGAATGTCTTCTGTTATAGCGACTTTATTGACGACTTAATTAGTAACTATAGTAATGAAATATATGCGAAAAATCGTGATGATGTCGGTAACAGAGCAAAATCTGATACAGATCGGACATTAAAGAATCTAGATTACTGGACACCATGGCCTGATTATAAATATGATGAATCAGTTATTGGTGGACCATCTTGGAAATAGAAAGGGAGTGACACTTAAATGAAAAATGCTTTTTGGGCTTATTGGTTAATCTTATTAGGTGTTTTTATCGTTGTAATTATGTTGTTGGTACAAAGTGTTACTTCCAATACCCAACAAGATTACTATTTAGTAAAAGAAATTTCCGAAGCTGCCATGCTTGATGCAATTGATTATTCATATTATAGGACTTATGGCGAAATAAAAATGAATAAAGAAAAGTTTTATGAAAGCTTTATTCGGAGATTTGCCGAAAATGCTTCTTTAACCTCAACTTATACGGTTAATTTCTATGACATATATGAAACGCCACCGAAAATTAGTGTTGAAGTTAAAGGAAAATCCGGTTCATTTAGTGTAGCAGGTGATACAACCAGTTTTGATATTGTTAATCGTCTTGATGCGATTATGGAAGGTAATACTTTAAGCGATAGCAAATTAGATAAGAGTGAAAACTAGTTCCGTATATACGGAACTAGTTCTGGTTAAATAATAAAGAAGGAGAGGAATAAAAATTGGGAAACATAATTAATACTTTAAAAAAGTTTGTGAGTAATAAAAATACCGTTACTATTCTAGGTATTTTAGCTGGGGTAATTGTTTTATGGGTGGCCTATAATTGGCGGGTTAATAAAGCTATTGATCCTGTTAAAGTACCATATGCAGTTAATCCTATTCAAGCAGCCCAAAGGATTACGCAAGAAGATATTGAATATGTAGAAATTAGTCGGGAATTATTAAACAAAGTTAATATTATTACCAATGCCAATCAATTAATTGGGTACTTTGTTAATGTTGGAACTTCAATTCCCGAAGGGGGACTTTTTTATCAAAGTCAAGTCGTTGAAGAAAAAGATTTACCAAATTCTATTTTTGCCGATATTCCGGATGGCTATACGGGTTATTTATTAAGAGTAGATAATACTAGTACTTTTGCTAATTCAATTTATCCAGGCGATTACATTGACCTTTATATGAAAGCAACCGATGAAGGTAAAGTATTTAATGGAATATTAATTGAAAGTATTAAAGTAATTGGGGTTAAGGATTCAAGTGGTTATGATGTCTTTAGTTCAGCTACAACCCGGAATGCGGCATATTTAGTTTTCGCAGTTGATAACCGGACACTTGAATTACTCCGGAATGCCGAAAGTATTTCTGGCGTAGATATTTATCCGATTCCGCGGAATAAAGCTTATACGGAAAAAGAAGGCGAAACGATCTACGGACAACAAGATATCATTGATTTTATTGAAGCGCGATCTACTACTTTTGTAACGGAATAATAAATAATAAAATAATAAAAAAAGAGGTGACTATTTGTGAATGATGCCATATTTTCACAAATCGATTTTGGACCTTTAAAAGAGTTTTTGGATGAAGATAATGTAACCGATATTTCTTATTCCAATAATGGCCAAATCCATTTAAAAACTCTTGATAAAGGTGTATATCGGATTGAAAGACCCGAAATTAATAATGCTTTAATGGAAAAGCTAGCTTTTCAATGTTCGAATGTTATGGGTAAATCCTTTAATATGGCCCATCCTTTTTTGGATGCCGAATCAGCGGAATTGCGGCTTAATTTTATCCATGATTCTATTTCGACAAACGGGATTTCTTGTACGATCAGAAAAACCCCGGCCAAAATTAGATTAAATAAAGAAAAATTATTAAATGAACAATATGTTACCGAAAATTTGCATGACTTTTTAATGACTTGTGTGGAAGGCCACTGCAATATTATTGTTTCGGGGGAAACTGGTAGTGGGAAAACCGAACTGGTTAAATATTTAGCTAGTCATACGAAAGAAAATGAAAAAATTATTACGATTGAAGATACCTTGGAATTGCACTTAGATAAAATATTTCCCCATCGTGATATTGTGGCCGTTAAAACAAATAATATTGCATCTTACACCGATGTATTGGTAACTTGCATGCGGCAAAATCCTAAATGGATTTTACTATCCGAAGTGCGGAGTGCTGAAGCCGTGATGGCGGTTAGAAACTCCATTTCATCAGGACACAATATTATTTCAACAATCCACTCTGACCGGGCTTTAAATATCCCGATGCGGTTATATAGTTTACTTGAAAATAATATTGATATTGAACAATTCTTAACCTCAATTCATCGGTATGTCCAAATAGGGATTCACGTTAAAGGCTATATGAGTAAAGAATTAGGCCGGTTTCAAAGAGAAATAATTGAGGTTGTCGAATTTTATGTTGATGAAGCTAATAAACCATGCTCTAATGTTATTTTCAAAAAAAGATTAGATGGTACATTTTCATTTCATAACCCCTCTAAATACTTAATTGAATATTTAGGGGTCCAAGGTGTTGAATTAGATCCGCATTATTTTGTGCAAGGAGATACCCCAACAAGTGGAGAAGAAGAAATGCCTACAACTCCAGCCGCTCCTGCAGCCCCAGTGCAAAATATTGAAAGTTTATAAAAGAAAATAAAAGAAAGGAAAGGACGCAATGAATACTTATATTGAATTATTCATTCTATTATTCATTTTTGTTGCCGTAGTTTTATATCGCAAAAATCCTGGCGAAAATGTTTATAAATTCGTTATATCCAGTATTGGCAAAATATATGACCGTTTTGCGCCTTATTCTTTTAAAACGGTGCGCGAAAAGGCTGTTGAATTAGGCCAAGAATATAGTACGCGGCAATATATTGTCCAAATCGTTCTAATGGGTGGCTTTGCGGCTATTGTTGGTTATTTCTATTTTTATAGCATCATTATCGCGGTTATTTACGCGGCGGTGACGATTTCCTTTATTCCTTATTTAGCTTATTTAAGATGTCAAAGAATTTATAGTGAATATGTTTTTGAACAAATTCAAACTTATACGACCAATGTTATTATGGAATTTAATACCACTCAAAGTTTTGTGAAAGCTCTTGAAGGGGTTCGCGATTCTGGTATTTTAGAAGATCCCGTTTTATCTGATGTTAAAAAAATGATTGAAATGTCTTACCAAAATGGGACCATTAATGCCTCAATTGAGTATTTTAATGAAAAATATCCTTATTATATGGTTAAAAATATGCATCAATTATTCTTACAAATTACCCAAGAGGGGGCTCGTGATTCGGGCGATGCGTTGGAAAATATGTCAATGGATATCGATGCCTTGGTCGAAGGTGTTTATCGGGACCAAATGGATCGAAAGAATTTCCATGGTCGGTTTATTAAATTTGGGATGATGCTATTCTTACTTGTAATTGTCTTACGGTTCTTACTAGGGGAAGAAAATTATATTTCCCTTTTAGATATTTGGTATGTGCAAATTGTCTTACATGCTATTGTAATTATTAATGCTTTATTCCTTCTATCGGGAGAAAAGTATTATAATGCGGATGTGGGGGTTGAATAATGCAAATAGAAATTATTGCCATTGCCATTATTATCTTTGTAATTATGGCATATACGGGCCAAATTAATATTAACCAAATGATTGTCGATAACCAAATATTGTTTCAACGTCTCAAAGAAAGCGACTGGGACTTTTATGTTCGAGCTAAATATGGTAATGAAGCCAATACCGATATTCTCTTCAATAAACGCATTAAAAATGCTTTAATTGTGATGGTTTTATTATTCTTTATAATGTTACAAGATTTAAATTCCGTTAAAGTATTATTAATTTTAGTAGTCGGTTTCTTTGTTTTCAAAATGCCTTATAATGATATTAAGAAGTTTTACAAAAGACATATAAGCGAAATTGATTCAATGTTACCATATTATTTAAAAAACTTGGAAATCTTAATTCAACATTATACCGTGCCGGTAGCTATTGGTAAATCCATGAGTGATGCTCCCGAAATATTCCGCGAAGGTTTAGCCGAAATGGTTAATTCTATCAACTCGGGGGATGATACCATTGAACCATATATGGAATTTGCTCGGAAGTATCCGGTTCGAGATTCGATGCGAATGATGCGGCTTTTATATCGGTTAAGTTTAGGTCGCCAAGAGCGAAAGCAAGAACAAATTTTAGCTTTTTCGCGGACTATTTCCAGTTTACAACAAAAAGCGCGGGATACCAGATATAAAAACCGGTTAGAAAAAATGGAAAGTAAAACCATGAGTATGTTAATTACCACCGGTTTAGGATTAATGATTTTATTAGTTTTTGCCGTTATGAAATTAATGGGCATTTAAAAGATATCTTTGCTATTATGGATATCTTTTTTAATCCTTTTTTAATTATTTGATAATTAAAAAGTCAAGTGCAACTTTTGGAATAATCAATAATAAGTAATAATGCGATTTTATGCCGAGAAAACTTTTGATATTTGGTGGTTTATGATAAGCTGGAAAAGAAGTGAAAGAACGAAATGAAGCGAAGCGAAATGTAGTCGATCCAGCAATCGTTCTTTTTTTCATAAAAACCGGAACCAAATGTCAAAAGGAAATTGGAATAAATAGCATTAAAAACAATTAATCTTTTCTTGTAATTTATAAATTTTATTAATTATGTTTTTATCATTAAATTCTTCAAGT
>CANQZX010000025.1 GCA_947628445.1 uncultured Bacilli bacterium | reverse complement strand
AAAAATTTCCATATGTAAAGCCAAAATAAAAGAAACTGTCAAGAAATTAATCACTTAATTTCCGGACAGCCCCTTTTAACTATTTAAATTAATAACATAAGTTTTATTGCGAATAGTTATTAATAGTTCCAAGGTTTCGGCCTTAGTTATTTCTTCGGGTACTTGAAGGGCTAACTTATTTTTTAATTTAGATGGGGTAATATCCTTAACTTTAGCCACATATTCGGTATCATCGCCAGCGAGTTTATAACGAACTTTAAAGAAATTATTGATAAACTTATTAACTGTTTTATTTTCCTCAGCATAGTCCGTGGTTTCATCTAAAGTAAATTCATAATCTAAAATAAGCAAGGTTTGTTTTTTAACTGCCCGATAATCAGGCACAATTACCTCTTTTAAAGTATTACAATTATTATTAAAGCATGATTCATAATCATAAATATAACGCGAGGTTATCTCTTTGGCTTTAACCATAAAGGATGTATTATTTAAATAAGTACTATTAAAGGTAATTAACTCATTTAATTTATTTTGTTGCACCGTGGTGGTTTGACTAATAATCACGGGGGTTAAATCGACATTTGCTGATTTTAAACGGCCTTGTTTTTTCACACTTGTGCCACTATAAACACTTAAATAAAAATCACTGTTGATGGCCTTTTTATCTAGTTCATAGGCCAAAACTATGGTATCTGTTTCGCCAGCCTTTATTTTTTCTCCGTGATAAGATTTAGCATAATCAATAAATTGACTACTAATATTTAAATTGGGTTGATAACTTTTACCATCGCCATATAATAAAAACTTACTATATTCTAAAGGTAAAGCATCCGTTTGATTATTGTTCGTAGCCGTTACTTTTAAAAGAAAATAGTATTTATCATTATCAATAACCTCACCGGCATAATTTAAGTTGGAAATAATACTATCTTCCACTTTAATAGCAAAATCAGTAATAGTAAAAGTTTGGCCAATATTGTATTTAGGCGCATAAACCTCATAGTTTTTCACAATGACATAAGTAGTAATAATAACAATTAAACCAATGAGGGCAATAATAATAAATTTATTTTCCTTAGCATAATACTTAAACTCTCTTTTAAACCGGTTAAAGGTTCTTCGGGCTTTATAAGTTTCAAAACCAAAGTTAATTTCTACCTCTTCACTGTCGGCTTGAGATAAATTTAATTCTTGTAAGTCGGCTTTAAAATTAAATTGTTTAACATTAAAGCCCAAAGCCCGAATTAACCAAAAAGGTAAAAAGAAATATTGGGGAATGACAATCATAGTTGCAATATCACGATACATCCGGGCATTAGTTGTGGTCCAAAGTTCTTCTTCTAATCCCGTTAAAAGATGGGCAGCAATGAGAATCCCCAAAAATAAAACAACATAATAAATAATGGCCATTAAATAAATTTTGGTTGGTTTTTTCTTATATGTTAAAAGAACATGCATCATGATTAGCAAAGCAAACATAATAAGTAAACTTAAATACACAAAAACACTAATGTAATTGCTAGCCATATGTTCAGTTATGGAAGCAACATAGCCGTTGGCTACAAAGGAAGAAAAAAAGTTGACTAAAGGATTTAGTTGCCAAATAACAAATGCCGCGAGTAAAAGCAATAGCAAATGAATTAAACGAAAGTATTTAATCATCAACCCGTATGGTTTTTTTAGTATCACTTTGTCTTCCCTTTCCTTTAAATTAATTGTAACAAAAGGAAGAAAAAATAGCAATTTATTAAGCACTGAAACTTGTTTATTTGACAAAAAAGGACAAAAAAACTAATTGCTTATCTTTTGGCAATTAGTACTTGATCTTTTAATAAATAAATGGTGGGATTTTCGCGTAATAATTTATTTTGATCAACTTTAAACATATTGGCCACCGTTTCTAAAGTATCACCCTCAGCCGTTATATAATAACTATAGCCACTTTTCGGAATTAACAATTCTTGATTTGGATAAATATAATCTTCCATATCGAGGCCATTTAAACTGGCTAATAATTGGGGATTAATATTGTATTTCCGGGCAATTTTATATAAGGAATCTCCGGCCTCAATATTATAAATACTAAAATATTGGTCTTTATTCTCGGGAACAACGATATCCATTCCCACCCTTAAATTATTTAAATAATCCGCATCATTTAGTTCTTGTAACTCGGCAACGGTTGTTTTAAACTTACGAGCAATACTCGAGAGAGAATCTCCTGCGCTAATTCGGTAATAGTTCATTTTACTCACTTCCTAATTATATGGTATGAGTAAATAGGGCAAATGGTTAATCAAAAAGATATATCATATTACGCGTATTATATTGCCATTCACTATAACTTAAGAGTTTTGTAAAGCCCGTATAAAGATTGAAATAATATAAACTGTCCCCGGCGACAAAATAAACATCGTAATCTTTGTTTTCAATAATACTTGTAACCCCACTTGTGATAAAAATTAATTGATCATTTATTTGCGCATACAAATTATCATCTTTTAAAACATAAGTCATAAACTCTTTACTGGTAAAAGCATAATCTTTATTAATCAGTTTAGTCATGGAAACTTTTTCCCATTTATCATTTTTTAAAATTTGACCGGCGATTTTTTGTAATTTTCTTTGTTTTAAGTTAAGTGCATACTCTTCCTTATTTTTTCGATCAACTAAATAAAGATTATTTTTATGACTACCTAAATAATAACTATCAAAGTAAAGATCCCGGTCAAAATTAATTTCGGTAACTTTGCCATTTTTGCTATCAATAATAAGTCCATCTCGGAAAGTATATTCGTCTTTTTGATTGGGAATAAATAGATAACGATTGTTACCATAGCTTAATTTTAAATTGTAGTAATCTTTGGTAAATAAACTAATGGTTTTTGCATCATCTCCATTTAAATAAAGAAAATTATGATAATTCCAAAGCAGATATTTCCGATTATTTAGATTGTAAATGGTAACATTTTCATATGTTTTAAGGGCTTTATTTTTCTCAGGCAAAGTATGGTTTTTAAAAGTTAAGTTGGTGCCATCTAAACATAGATCATAAAATTTCAAATATTTACTTTTGATACTTAGGCAATTTGCCTTCTTATCAGTTACCTTGATTTGACTAATTAATTTCCGATGGCGATTATATTTGGCTTTAAGCACATATTCGTACTTTTGATCCCCTTTTTGCACCGTAAAATAATATAATTGCTCCTTTTTATTATATTTTTCGGTTACATTATATTTATTGATATCATATTTCAGTTCATAACTTACGGGACGCCAAAAGAAATATAAAAAAAGAAAAAATAATATTACTAGAACAATAATAAAACTACTTTGTCTTTTCATAATTATTTTCTCGTGGTTTGTATAACTTTTTGGCTTGCATCATAAACTCGGTAATATTAGTTTCAATTTCATCTAATGCCCCTTTAGGTAAGTTACTTAAGATAACCTCTTCTTTAACGGTATCAATAGTTATTTTACCCCAGATAAGACCTTGATAAACTAATAAATCGTTATATAAGTCGGGTGTAATGGAACTAAAGAAATAACCAAACACCACTCTTTTTTGGGCTAATAATAACCGTTTATTAGTTAAAACAACGACACAAGTCGTAAAAATATCATAAAACTCATTATTCTTTTGGGCTGGGAAAACATAAATTACTTCTTCCCCGGGATTCAAATGGCGATCAATAACCTCACAATGTTTTTTAATGCGCCAAGAAACGCCCGTGGCATATTTTTTCTTAAACGCGATAGCTTTATCGTAAACGATACTCATTTAACCTCACCTAATCTTATTTTATAACATAATTATTAATTCTGCAATTAATTAACTTCGCGCTGCCCCATCGACACTTAAAATGGCGCCCGTGATATAACTGGCCATCGGACTAGCCAAGAAAAGAAAGGCATTAGCGATATCTTCGGCTTGACCAATTCGGCCTAAAGGAATAGTTTTAACAAGGGGTTCAATCATTTCCTTAGGTATACTAGCAACCATATCAGTATTGATAATTCCTGGCGCTACAGCATTAACTCGAATATTAAATGAGCCTAGTTCCCGGGCTAAGGATTTTGTTAAGCCATTGACCGCAAACTTAGAAGCCGGATAACCAACTCCGGAAGGTTGACCATAGATACTAACCATCGAACTCGTATTTAAAATAACTCCGCCTTTTTGTTCTTTCATGTAAGGTACAACTGCTTTCGTTAAATTAAAAATCGCATTAACATTTAAATCCATTATTTTACTAAACTCAGCATAAGTTGTCGCCTCAATTTTTTTATTAGCGCTCATTCCCGCATTGTTAATTAAAATATCAATATGACCATATTCTAAGATTATTTTAGCCACATATTCAGTTACCGCCTCCGGATTATTTAAATCAAGGGGAGCCCCTGCTACGGATAATTTTTCTTCTTTTAATTTGGCTAAGGCCTTATTAACCGTTTCTTCTTTAGAACCCAAAATAATAACCTTGGCCTTGGCCTCAGCAAATTTCTTAGCCGTTTCATAACCAATGCCTCGCGTACCACCAGATATAAGGACAACTTTATCTTCAAACATTTATATCACCAATTCCATTTTAGCATAATTAATCATCATAATCATCTAAAAAATTATGTTCTTGATTATGATAAGAATAACCTAAAACACAATCGAGATTAACATTAGTTAAACTCATAAAAATATTGTGATCAATGTTGGGATTAACCTCTCTTAATTTTTTAATTAATTGTTTCATTTCACTGCGTTTACCATCACCCGCATCTAACGCACAGTTTTCGGTAAACATACAAGCACAGTTAATAAAATCTAAATTATGCCGTTTTTTCCAAGCCAAGATGTCTTGTTCTTTTACTAAATAAAGTGGCCTAATTAATTCTAAACCCGCGAAATTCGTACTTTTTAATTTAGGCATCATGGTTTTTATTTCAGAACCATAAAACATTGATAAAAGCGTCGTTTCAATAACATCATCGAAATGATGGCCCAAAGCAATTTTGTTACAGCCCAATTCTTCGGCTTTCCCATAAAGAAACCCGCGCCGCATGCGTGCACATAAATAACAAGGACTTTTGCCTTCGGATTTTTGAACTACCTCAAAGATATCACTTTTAAAGATTTCAATATCCAAATGTAATCGTTTTCCCATGTTTTTTATTTTAGTTAAATTTGCTGAACTATAGCCCGGATCCATTACAACATAATGGGTCGTAAAAGGGACATCACTATGTTTTTGTAATTCTTGAATGCATTTAGCCATTAAAAAAGAATCTTTGCCCCCACTGATACAAACCATAATTTTATCATTGGCCGCAATTAATTTATAATCTTTTACCGCTTTGACAAATTTTGACCAAATCGTTTTGCGATAAGTTTTAATAATGCTTCTTTCAATTTCTTGATATTCTTCCATAAAAAAAACTCCTTAAAAGATATTAATATTTTAACATACTTTTAAGAAAGTCGTTTATTTTTTAATCAATATTTATTATTTCGTATTCCCGAGAACCAAGGCCTAGAGCTGCGGCTTCCTCAACCGTATGAATAGCATGCAAATCATGCATTCTTTGAATTAAAGATTCCTTGCCGGCATCCGAAGAATTAATAATCATATCGTAAGCACATTGATCGATAGCCACAGGATCTAGAGAAGCCAAAATACCAATGTCTTGCATTTCGGGATCATGAGGATTGGAATCACAGTCACAGTCGATAGAAATATTATTTAAAACATTAATATAAGCCATATTTTCGGGACCAAAATGCGTTACCACGGCCTTATCGGCTTCCGCCATACTTTCTAAAAAGCCATCTTGATCATCCGTATGGCTCCACATCGCATCGGGATCAGTTGTAATACCTACGGAATGAATCCAGGCCTTACCATTACTCGAAGCCACACCAATGCTCATATTTTTTAAAGCACCGCCAAAGCCACCCATAGCATGACCTTTAAAATGCGATAACATTAACATAGAATCATAATTGGCTAAATGTGATCCAACATAATTTTTTCCTTGAAGGTGTTTTCCGCCTTCGAAAGAAAGTACCATTTCGCCTTCTTCATCCATAATATCACAAGGGGCAATATCTAAAAAGCCATGATCTTTGATGGCTTGCCAGTGATCAGCACTGGTAAATCTTTTACCCCGATAAGCCGTATTGCATTCCACAATCGTACCCTTTAATTTAGTTACTAAATCTTTAATTAATTCCGGTTTTAAATAATTATGACCACCTGGTTCTCCCGTTGAAATCTTAACGGCAACCTTGCCCTTAAGTTCCCTTCCTAGGGCTTCATAAATTTTTACTAATCCGGTACTACTAATATCCTTCGTAAAATAAACTTTTGCTTTCACTTTCCATTCTCCTTTCATTATAGTTATTTTATCATTTCTGAACTGGCTTGTAAATTAGGTTTTGGCTTTTTTAAACTACGACTACGCGTTAAATATTTACCCTTTTGTTGCTCTTTCGTATCTAAAAAGCCATTTATTTTTTGTTGTATATCAGGAACTATAATTTCGCCTTTAATTTCTTTTAAGCAATTAATAACCTCGGTTTCCGCAGCATAAAGGTTTTCTACCAAAACAACGCTCTTTTCTTTAATTAATTCACCATTAACCCCGGCTTCAAAGCGATTAAAGATTCGAACTAACCGTTGCATTGTTTTATTCGTATTATCCACCGGATTATTAAAATTAAAGAGCCGGAATGCATCAATATCTTTTAACAAAGGCAACATATCTTTTTCTTCTTCCCCTTCATGATGTGAAATAAATTGGTAACTTTGCTTGGCAATATCCGCGGTATAAAGATATTGTCTTATAGTGCGTCCTTCTTTATCTTGCCGGTAAAAACTAATATTTAAATTAGTAAATACGCCATGATTAAGCACAAGGGCTACCTCCATTTGGCAGTTGTTGGCCTTAACGATCTCCGTATAAGTTTTATTTTGGGTTAAATCATCAAAACTAACAGTCACTAACCCATTTTTAATTGCGTAATTTTCGTCGGTATAAACTAAGCTTTTATCCCCTTTAGTAAATCTAAAATAAGAATTATGGGGATAACTACTAATTTGATAAGCACTATCATGATCTTTGGTAAGTTTAGTTACAGTAATTAAACCATCTTTTTGAAAAGTAATCTTTTTATTCTTTTTTCCATTAATTAACCAAGTTACTTTATCAGCACTATAAAAGGATTCGTCAATTGTAAAAATATCATTTTGTTCTGGCAATAAATTATCGTCTAAATAAGAGATGTGCTCAAATGATTTATCTTCTAGCCAATACTTTCCTTCATCGAAAAGGAAACTCGCAATATCTGTCATTTCTTTAGTTAAAGTGCCTAATACTAAATGATTATGGCGATTAAAATATTTATATTTTATTTCTCCTGGTCCCTTAGCACAACGGTGATAAGTTGCCGGATTAATTTTCGTTAAATCAACATTATTAGCCAGTGTAATTAAAATATTTTGATTTTCAAACATATAGAAACCTAATGAGGTAACAATATTATCAACAATTTGGCTTATTTCCTTAGGACCGTTTACTTTACTTTCATCAAAAGCAATAGTTATGTCTAAGTTCTTCGTTTGAATATTGGGATATAGCGTAACTGTTCCTAGGAAACCATCTTCTCGATATATAAGATAAGCCATTTCTCCCTCCGCCAAATCGAGCGTATTTTTTCGTAAAACAATTTGGTCATTGCTTTCTCTTAAAGCAATGTTGCGATATTGCATAACCAAAACCTCCCATCCTTAACAATATTGTATCAATAATTAAACATTTAATCTACTTTTTTTCATTTTTTTCTAAAAGATAATCTAAATAATGCTTGGTCGCCAAATTAGCCAAATTAAGATTCCAATCTTTTGCCACTTGGATTAATTTTAAATATTCGGCCTTTTGGTCCAGTTCATATTTTTTAATTTCAATTTCCACAAAGTAACCTACATCTTTTACTTGATCTAAGGCTATTTCATATTTATCTAAGTATAAATAAGTTTGTCTTAATTTCTCCACCGTGCCAATTGGCATAAAACCTAGATTTTGAAATATTTTTTTTAAAATATTTAGATTATCAACCTCAACCTCTAATTCCGCGCAACGATTTTCTTGTTGGGCTTTGTAAGTTAAAATATTTTTATTACCGCGATGGCCAATTCTTAGATATTCATGTTTACGATTAGGTAGGGCTAAATAAGTATCACTTTGCAACATTTCCCCTTGATATGTTGTTTTAGCTTTTAAAAGTATCCTTAAATCTTGGTATTCTTTGGCTGTTAATGCAATTTTTAATTCCATTTCGGTTTCATTCTTGGGATTATTATCATTTAATAAATAATCTGTTTGGCAATGAAATATTTCACTTAGTTTAATAATCATCGCAATATCTGGTTCGGTCCGACCTTGTTCCCAACTAGAAATTGTTTTGTCCGTAACATAGAGTTTTTGGGCTAATTCCTTTTGCGATAAATTATTGGCCTTTCTTAAGTTTTTTATTTTAGTACTTATCATTTACTTTATCTCCCTTCTTCAATTGTAATACTTTTTAACTTATAAAAGCAATCTTCCTTATCTAACTCTAGCCCTTTTTAAAATTTGACTACCTACCTCTAAAGTGGTTTCTAATGTAGTAAGGTTACCCTTTAAAAGACCTAAATGCATAATATCGACAACATCAAGAAACGCAATTTTTTTAACATAAGCAAAGGTAAATAATTTTAAGAACGGCGTAATGTCGGCATTAATAACTCGGGAAAAATTCCCTTGAATTAAAAGTTGTAATAAATATAGTGGCTCCGGCAAGACCAAGATATTGGCTAGTTGATATTCTGGTTTTAAATTATTAATTTCGCGATAGTTTTCGGTTAAAAGTAAATAGTAATAAGGATAAGTGGCCCTTAAATCATCATTAACTACTTTTATAAGAGGGTTTAAATCAAACTTGCCATTAATAAACGCAGAAACTAAAGAAGCAAGATTGCCCTCTTCTTTAGTAAAATAAGCATAATGGCCTCGATCCATTAGACCTTGATTATCAAAAACAAGATCACTATGCCTTAATATTTCGGCATTTTCAAGATACTTTAAAGTATCCGCATTATTGGAAATAAGGGTCTTTGCTTCCAACGGATTATCTTGTAATAGGGCATTCCGAAAACTTTTTATTTTGCTACTATTGGGGACCATTTCATAAACTAAAATCTCCCCGGCACTTTTCGTAAAAAGATACATAAACTTTTCTCCTTTCCTTTTAAGAGTAGCATTATTTTTTAAAAATAAATTCTTAATTTTGCAGATTGTGTTATGATTATAAAAAGGTGATATGATGCCAGAAAAAATAATAACCCTCGATTTTGCGGATTTACAAAAGGAAAGTGCACAAATAACGCAGATTAAATTATTAAAAGATACTAAATTAACTTTAAATCTAACTTATGATTTAAAACTAACTCAACCTTGTTTTAATTATTTAAATGCTCTACCTCTTACCAACCTTAATTTAACGGTAGTTAATTTCCCAAACTTAACACAAGAAGAGGTTATCAAAATATTATGTACTTTCGTGGAAAATCTCAAGGAAACGATTACCATCAAAAACATGCCCTATCAAAAAGAAATAACTGCACTTTTAAAAAAACGGTTAACTTATCAGGGTTTTAAGAGAAGTATTTTAAATGAGGTTAAAAGACAAATTCAATTGACAGTAAAAAAAGATAGCATCGTTATTGATGCAACCGTTGGAAATGGACATGATACCCTATTTTTAGCCCAAATGGTTCCCGAAGGAAAAGTCATTGGTTATGATATTCAGGAAAAAGCCATTCAAAATACAAAAGAACTAACCAAAGATTTTTCTAATGTCGAACTCCATCAAGAATCGCATGAAAATATAAGTCACTTAAAAGTTAACCAAAATATAGCCCTAATTTTGTTTAATTTAGGTTATTTACCTGGCGGTGATAAAATGATCACGACTAAGGTTAAATCAACGCTAAACGCTTTAAAAGGTGGCTTAAAATTGTTAAATGCTAAAGGCAAAATATTAGTAGTTATTTATCCGGGACACCCTGAGGGTTTAAAAGAACGACAAGCCATTTTAAAATGGTTAGAAGAGGAAAGCATTCATTATCAAATAAAAAGAAATACGCCTAATCCGGAAGCCCCTTTTTTAGTCATTATCCCTCGGGGCTAATTTTTAAAAAATCGCGTTTTGTGTAGAAGACAAATAATTACTATTTTGTTATGATTTAATTGGTGAGGCAAATGAATATAGAAAAAATTGGAAAGTTTATTGCGTTTAATCGCAAAAAGTTAAATATGACCCAAGAAGAACTTGGCCATAAGTTAGGAGTAACCGGTAAAACGGTGTCGCGATGGGAAACGGGTAATTATATGCCTGATTTATCTTTACTCATTCCTTTAAGTCAAACTTTAAATATTACTTTAAATGAACTTTTACAAGGGGAAGCACTAAAACCAGATAAAATTAATTCCCAAAATGAAGAAGCCCTCGAAGCCACAATCAATTATTCCGAAAAAACTTTAAGGCAAAAAACTAAAAAGTTATTTTTAAAACTTATTGTCAGTATAATTATTATGGTAATTGTTTCCTTTATGGGCTACAAAATATATTTATTAAATAAATATAACATTAAAAAAATCCCCGAGATAAATCAAGTAATTAATAACTTTCAAAACTATCAAACGATAAAAATTGCGACCCATGAATTAGAAGATAATGCTTATTTAGTTTTAGATAATTTAAAAATCCGGAATGATTTTGCAAATTATAGCGAAATAAATTCACTGACTACAGATTCTTATAGTATCAAAAAATGGAATTATAAAGATAACACTAATAATAGTGCGGTAATGATTAGTATTTCAGCTTATCCTTTTCAAAACTTTTTTGAAGGCGGTGGGGAACTAATTAATTTTGGTAATGCCGATTTACCAGAAATTAATAATCAAGATCGCATTGCATATTTATATAGTCACAATATTACTAATGAAATGACCTTTTTTAAATTTTTAAGTAAAGAAGCCAATTATCATCATAATATTTTTACCTCCGCCCAAAATATTCGGGGCTCTTATGCGGCTTGGGCTTTAGCCGCCATCTTTGCTAACTACCAAATCAGTTATCTGGAAGGCAATTATGAAGGTTATCTATTTACTGATAATACTAATAAAATATGGGATTGTCACATTTTGAAAAATAATTTAAGTTATAATTTCATTTTTGCCGGACCAAACTTTTCCCAAGAATACATTAATGATTTACTAAATACCATTATTATTAATTAATCAGTTATAGTTTTAATAAATATAAGCATAATAATCATAGGTGATCATATGGAAATTATTTATCGATCAATTATTATGTTTATTTTTTTATTTTTAATTGTTAAAATTCTCGGCAAGAAACAAATTAAAAACTTAACTTTGTATGATTATGTCTTAAGTATTACTTTGGGCTCCATTGCCGCGGATTCTATCATTAGTTTAGATACACCCCTTTATGATGGCTTAATTGCTTTAGTAACTTTTGCCTTAATTGGTTATTTGGCCTCACTCCTATCGCTTTATAATCATACTGTTGAAGAAATTATGGATGGCGAACCAATTACCCTATTTGAAAATAATAACTTTAATTACGCTAATTTGGAAAATGCTAAACTAAGTGTCGCCAAAGTTTTAGAAAATTGTCGCCTTAAAGGGTGCTTTGATATTAATGATTTAGATTGTGCGGTTTTAGAACCATCCGGCAATATTTCCATTCTCTTAAAGGAAAAAGCCCAACCCCTTACCAGTAGTGACATAAAAGCCAATATCCAAAAAAATAGTAGTAAACAAACCCTCAGTTATAATTTAATTGTTGATGGCGTAGTTGATATGGAAGAATTAAAAAAAGCCCACAAGACCAAAAGTTGGCTTAATAATTATTTAAAAAATAAACAAATTAAATTACCTAATGTAGCCCTTTTAACTATTAACCAAAATAAAAAAATAACAATCTTAACGAAAAACTAAGATTGTTTTTTTAAAGTCCGCGTAATTTTAATATTTTTTATCTCTTGTTCCAAATTTTTAATTGGAATTAATTCAATATGACAATGATCCTGCCGGGCATCTAAAGTAGTGCCATAGTAGTAAATACCTGGGGCTAGAGTTTCGATGGTAAATTCATCCTTATCGATACTCCCCATGATAGGAGTAAGATAATCCCCATTAATAATTTCCAAATAAAAATTATCTTCTTTTATACTCCCATATATAGTCACTTTGCTATTATAATTAGTCTCAATACAAAAGCCCTTGATAATATTATTTTCATCAATTGTTACCGTGCCATAATAGATATTACAACCACTACGAATAATTCTAATATTATAAATACTATCCATATTTACTCCTTTAAATTAAATATAGCACAAAATAAGAAATATTAAAACTCGAGACATTCTCGAGTTACAATTCTATTTGGTGGAGTAGAGGGGATTTGGACCCCTGTCCAATATGCCCTATGATACAACATCTACAAGTTTAGGTAGAATTAAATATCCTAATTAAACGGCTCTACACTAACCTAATAATTAGTAAGTTTAGTGAATGTTCGATATACTAACCTAAACAATTAATATATTATATCTTATATTTATGAACCTCTTATTCAACCTATAAGAGAAATTGAACAGAAGTGCTCCCTAGCTTTCTATTAAGCGTATGCAGGAGCGAAACCATAATTAGTTTCGTCATTTAAAATTTAGTTTTGCATTTTAAGGTATGCCAACCACTTGCAGTCATATCTAGTAACACATGTCGAAACCAAAAACTACCCCAGACAACTAATATTTTAGCATATTTACGGCCTTTTGTCCAGTTTTTAGCCAATATTGGCTTGGCTTTCGGCATTTAAAGAATAATCTGCGAAATCATGTTTTAAATATAAGGGATAGGCCGCCGCACCAATCATGGCGGCATTATCGGTACAATAAAGTAATTTGGGAATAGAGACATGGGCATCGTATTTAGCACAACTTTTAGTTATTTCTTCGCGTAAGTAGTTATTCGCTGAAACACCTCCAGCTACAATAACATTTTTAATGCCCGTATTTTTTAAACCTAATTCTAATTTCCGACATAATTCATCGATAGCCACTGTTTGGAAACTACAAGCCAAATCCGCTTGCTTAATTTCATGGCCCCGTTGTTTTTCATTATGGACTAAATTGATAATACTACTTTTAAGACCACTATAACTAAAGTTATAAGTATCATCTAAAACCGGCCGTGGCAAATCGTAACTATTGTTACCAGTGGCCGCTAAGCGTTCAATACCAGGACCACCAGGATAAGGAATATCTAAAACCCGGGCCACTTTATCATAGGCCTCACCAATAGCATCGTCCATCGTTGCCCCTAAAGTTTTAAATTTATAATCGTCTTCCATAATAACTAATTCCGTATGGCCCCCACTTACCACTAAGGCAAGTAACGGAAACTTTAATTCATTTTCTAAAGCGTTGGCATAAATATGACCGATTAAATGATTAACTTTAATTAAGGGCTTATGATAAACATATGCTAAAGTTTTAGCAAACTCAACACCTACTAAAAGTGAACCTAATAATCCAGGTTTATAAGTAACGGCAATCGCCGCGATTTGATCCATCCCCACACTGCTTTTATTTAAACAATCTTCTAAAACAAAAGTAAAGTTTTCGGTGTGCATCCGAGAAGCAATTTCCGGTACGACCCCACCAAAAGCCGCATGAGTTTTCATTTGGGTGGAAATTGATAAAGATTCCACTTCCCGACCATTTTTAATAATGGCAATACTCGTTTCATCACACGAAGATTCAATTGCTAAAATATATACATCTTCCATTTTAACCTCACATTCCTTTCACTTTGTTCAAGGCACACATTGTCATGAAAACATTGAACAAAATTTATTTTATATTTATAATATCAACCTTGAAGGAGTGTGTACTACAAAGCACGGTAGGAGGAGTTGCAGACTTCCTGTAACTCTTTGGATTAAATCAGTATTTTAACCAGTGCAAATGTGATTGTTTCAAGCACACATGAGTAGTCCTTTAAGGCTGTAGACTAATCATTGACTTTAGTTAATTCTTAGTGTTAATCACATAGACAACTCACTCCTTCAAAAATTTTTTTTGAAAGGAAGTTTTT
>CANQZX010000024.1 GCA_947628445.1 uncultured Bacilli bacterium | reverse complement strand
AAAGTAAATGCAACTCACAGTGTATATATTGCTTTTACTTTGAGAATTAAGATCTTGCATTTTTTGACTTTTTGGGTCTTGACCATATATATATATATATATAATAAAAGGGAAAATAGGTGAGGATATGAAAACTAAGTTTTCCTTTTTAAATACCATATTAATTATTTTTATCTTGTTAACAATCATAATTATAATTTATCAATATAATCATCCCGAAGTAAAAGTTATTGCCAATGAACCAAAACAAGAAAATAACTTAATAAGTATGTTAATTGAACAAGCCGATGGGACATATAAAGAAAGTAAAGAAAATGTTTGGAATAATGATAAATATATTTTTAATTCTGAATTAAGCGGATGTGAACAAGGAAGTAAATTAAGTTATGATGGAAAAAATATTCAAGTTGATGCAAGTAAAAGTGATAAATGTTATGTCTATTTTGATATTGCCACTTTAGCTAAAAAATGTCGGTTTAATCCAGATGAAAAATTAAGTTGTACTCTATTAAGTGAATATAATCAAGATGGAGATAATCAAATATATTATCATGATGGAAAAGGAACATATACTAATAGTAATTTAGAAGCCGGAGATTATTCTTACCGCTATAGTGGCTCAAGTGAAGCAGTTAAAAACTATGTCTGTTTAGATGGAATAAGTACGGAAAATGAATGTAGTTCTGATGCCGACCTTTATCGAATAATAGGTTTATTTCCAAATGATATAGGCGAATATGAAATGAAATTAATCAAATATGATTATGCTACTAAAGACGAACTAGGTGATGATTCTACAGCACCGGGAGGAGCATATTATGGTAAATATCCTCATGGAAAAGGGTATTATCTTGGAAATAATTATGATAATATAATTAGTTATTATTGGAACAGTACAAAGGGCAAAATTGTTGATACTAATAGTAATACCAGCATGTGGCAATATAGCAATTTAAATAAAGTAAATTTAAATAATTTTTATTTAAATTATATAACTAGTAAAGTTGAAAATTTAGATGTGCATATCGACAAACATACATGGATAACTGGAGGATTACGTTACTGGATTAATAACAATAGTATCAATATTCAACAAATATTTAATAATGAAGTAGGTAATGAGAAAATATCGATTAATAATGTAAATTGTTATTCAGAAACCGATAATCAAACAGCAGTACAATGCCAAGAAACTGACATAACAAGTTCTGTTAAAATTGGTTTAATGTATGTTTCAGATTATGGTTATGCTTCATCTGCTAATATATGGAGTAATAAAATGGAATATTCTACTAGAATGAATCCAGATGGTTATAATTCTGAATTAATAAAAAATAATAATTGGATGTATATGGGACTATTTGAATGGACAATTTCCCGTTCAGCATCTAAAGGAGTTGATGCTTGGCGCGTTTTTGCTGAGGCATGTGTTGGTGGAGCCGGTGAACTTTCTGGTTTTGCTATTCGACCTACATTCTTTCTTACTAGTGATACAAAATGGGCCAGTGGTGATGGCACTCATGATAATCCTTATCGGCTTGATCTCAATTAGCCATTTACAACCCCTAATTAATTTTATATAATAAACTCCGGTCAAAGGAGTTTTTTTATGGCAAATTTACATTTACAAAGTACTAAAAACTTGCGTTTATACAAAAGTGGTTCCAATTTAGCCAGTGAAGCTAAATTATATAAATATCGGGGCGAATTATTAAAATTGTTTTTAGATACAACTAATATAGCTAATAAAAAATATATTGTGACAGAATTAATTAAAAATCAAAAATATATTGATATTCCTAATTTAGTTTTACCAACGGGCAAAGTCTTAATTAATAATCAATTTAAAGGTTACCGGATGCCTTTTTACGAAAATTATGTTAATATTGCCGAAATCTTATTCGATTCTAAGGCAACCTTAGATTTTAAAATATTTATTTTAAAAGAAGTATTAAAAATTATTTTAGCGGTTGAAGCAATTCCCGAATTAAAAAATAATTTCTTTTTAGGGGATATTTATGGCAATAATTTTATTTGGGATATTGATAAACATTTAGTTCGCGCTGTTGATATGGATGGTATTTTTATTAATGGTAGTCAAGCTCAAATTGCCTTTCACTTAGGCATTAATTCCCCTTTTGCCACGATGATGAAATACCCTCAAGATAAAACAAATGGTCATCTTTTCTTTAATCATAATACGAGTATGGCTTGTTTTGGCATTATGTTAATTAATACTCTCGCCGGAACTTTTGCTCCTTATTGGGAAAATTCTAGCTTTTGGGCTTATTTAGCCCATCTTTCTTCCATGGGCCTCTCTACGGAGGTATTAGAACATTTAGCTACTATTTACTTAGAAAAAGAACCTAATGATTTTTATCCTGAACTTTTAGAGCAAATTGATGGTTCGAAAGATTATCGCCTAACGCGGATGCTTTAAGCATAAATTTCTAATTGACAAACATAAAATAGTATAGTAAGATATTTGTGTTATTGAAAAAGGAAAGCGATATTGTATCCACCTGATTACAGATAGTAATGGGTTAAAAGCCAAGTTTTTAAGTTTAAAAATAAGGATAAATGGATACAATTGCGTATTCATTTTTTAATTATTATGGAGGTGCTAATTATAGCAAAAGATAATAACGAATTACCTATTAATGATAACATTAAAGTTCCAGAGGTAATGGTCATTGGGCCAAACGGGGAAAAGATGGGCCTTAAAAAAATCGAAGATGCGCTTACATTAGCCAGTTATGCCGGACTCGATTTAGTTTTAATGAGTGGTAATGCCACTCCAGCTGTTGCCAAAATAATGGATTATAATAAATTCCGTTATGAAAAACAAAAGAAACTAAAGGAAGCCCAAAAGAAGCAACGGGAAGCGAATAAAGATTTAAAGGAATATCGGTTATCACCCTTTATTGATGTGGGCGATTTTGAAACCCGGCGTCGCAATGCGGAAAGCTATTTAATTAAAGGACATAAAATTAAAGCGTTTATTCGGTTCAAAGGACGCCAAATTGCGAAACCCGAAATAGGTAAAGAGGTATTATTGAAATTTGCCGATGGCCTTAAAGATGTGGCAACGATTGAAACGGAACCAAAACTAGAAGGTCGGCAAATGTGGCTAATATTAGCCCCAATTAAAAAGGAAGGGAAGAATTAAAATGGCAAAATGCAAACAAAAAACTCATAAGTCTAGCGCGAAAGTTTTCAAGAAAAAGAAAAATGGCGAATTAACTTACATGAAATCTGGTAGTAACCATAAAACAGGTAAGGATACTGCTAAAGAAGTTAGACAAAGAAGAAATAAAGGAACATTAAGTAAAGGAGACAGAAACAGATTAAAATCTGTAATCTAGAGGTGAGAAAATGGCAAGAGTTAAAGGTGGAAATGTTTCCAAAAATCGTAGAAGAAAAGTATTAAAAGAAGCTAAAGGTTACTTTGGTTCTAAACATCGTTTATATAAGACAGCGCAAGAACAAGTTTTCCATAGTGGGGCTTATGCCTTCCGGGATCGGAAACAAAATAAACGGAATTTCCGGAAATTATGGATTACGCGGATTAATGCCGCTTGTCGGGAAAACGATATCAGTTATTCTAAATTTATCAATGGTTTAAGTAAAGCCGGTATTGAAATTAACCGGAAAATGTTAAGTGAAATGGCTATTGATGATGCAGCTTCATTTACAAAACTTTGTGAAGTTGCCAAAAAGGCCTTAAAGGGCGAAGTTGTTAAAGCAGCGCCTGCTAGTGCTAAAGCCAAGGCCCCAGAAAAAGCAACTAAAACGGTGGCTAAAGAAGAAAAGGTCGATTTAAAAGCCATGTCTTTAGCGGATTTAAAAGCCATGGCTAAAGAAAAAGGTATTAAAGGTTATTCTACTATGAAAAAAGATGACCTTTTAAAGGCCTTAAAATAATTTGCGAAAATTATTAAGATAGGATATAATAAAAGCGTATTAGTACTTAGTTTAGATAGAACCTCTGCATCTAGACCAAGTATTAACATTATAAATAAAAGGAGGATGAGAAAATGGCTTTAACGAAAGAAGAAAAAGCAAAAATTATTAAGGAATATGCAACTAGTAAAAATGATGTTGGTTCCGTACCAGTGCAAGTCGCTATTTTAACTAATGAAATTAATAATTTAACCGAACACTTAAAAGAACATACACATGATTATCATTCTAAAAGAGGGATGTTCATGAAAATTGGTCGCCGGAAAAAATTATTAGATTATTTAAAGAAAAACGATGTTGTTGCATATCGGGAATTAATTAAAAAACTAAATTTAAGAAAATAAAGGCACTTGTTTTTAGTGTCTTTTTATTTATAAAAAGCAAAGGAGTAGAGAAATGAAGAAAGTATTTAAATTAGATTTTTTAAATCGGCCTTTAGTAGTCGAAACCGGGGAATTAGCCAAACAAGCCACGGGTTCTGTATTAGTGCGTTATGGCGATACGGTGGTTTTATCTGTATGTGTGATGGGTAAAACTATGTTAACTCAAGACTTTTTCCCATTACAAGTTTTATATCAAGAAAAATTATATTCGGTTGGTAAAATCCCGGGTGGCTTTATTAAAAGAGAAGGGCGGCCAAGCGATGCGGCCACTTTAGCGGCTCGTTTAATCGACCGGCCCATTCGGCCAATGTTTGATGAAAACTTACGGAATGAAATTCAAGTCATTAATACCGTTTTATCCGTAGATCAAGATAATTCACCCGAAATGGCCGCCTTATTTGGCTCTAGTTTATGTTTAGGCATTAGTCCAATTCCTTTTGATGGACCAGTTGCCGGCGTTATCGTGGGCTTAATTGATGGTAAGTTTGTCATTAATCCAACGGCCGAAGAAAGTGAAAAGAGTATTTTAAACTTAACCGTGGCGGGTACCGAAGAAGCCATTTGTATGGTGGAAGCCGGTAGTCAAGAAATTGATGAAAAAGTAATGCTTGAGGCCTTAATGTTTGCTCACGAAAATATTAAAACTTTATGTAAATTCCAAAAAGAAATTATTGCCGAAATAGGAGAAGCTAAAATTGATTTACCTAAAGTCGAAATTGATCCGGAAATTGATCAAGCCGTTCGCGATTTTGCGACTAAAGATATGCTTGCGGCTATTCAAATTAAGGACAAATTAGAAAAATATGCCAAAATTGATGAGGTAAAAGAAAATACAATTGCGCATTTCACGGATATTTATGCGGCCGATGAAGACCAAGAAGAAAAATTAAAACAAGTAATGAAAGTCGTTAATTTAATTGAAGGTAATGAAGTTCGGCGATTAATTACCGATAAAAAGATTCGTCCGGATGGTCGCAAAATGGATGAAATTAGACCACTTTATGCGGGAATTGATTTACTTCCTCGGACTCATGGTTCCGCTTTATTTTCCCGAGGCGAAACTCAAGTTTTAGCCACTACCACTTTAGGAGCCATTGGGGAACATCAAATCTTAGATGGTTTAGGCATCGAAGATTCCAAAAGATTTATGTTACATTATAATTTCCCATCTTTCTCTGTTGGGGAAACGGGTCGTTATGGAGCTCCTGGTCGGCGTGAAATTGGTCATGGGGCTTTAGGAGAAAGAGCTTTAGCCCAAGTTATTCCGAGTGAAGAAGAATTTCCTTATACGATTCGGGTTGTATCTGAGGTTTTAGAAAGTAATGGTTCATCGAGTCAAGCCACCATTTGTTCAGGTTGCTTAAGTTTAATGGCGGCTGGGGTGCCAATTAAAGCCCCGGTAGCTGGCATTGCGATGGGCTTAATCCAAAATGGTAAAAAATATACGATTCTTACCGACATTCAAGGCCTAGAAGACCATATGGGTGATATGGACTTTAAAGTTGCCGGAAGCCGTAAAGGAATTACGGCCCTACAAATGGATATTAAAATTAAAGGTGTAACCAAAGCTATTTTAAAAGAAGCCTTAGCCCAAGCCAAAAAAGCCCGGATGCAAATTTTAGATGTTATGGAAAAAGCCATTAAAGAACCACGGAAAGAATTAAGTCCATATGCACCTAAGATTGATACCTTTAAGATTGATCCCGAAAAAATTAAAGATGTTATTGGCCGCGGTGGTGAAACGATAACTAAAATTATTTTGGAAGCCTCAAACGTTAACAGTGTCAATGATAAAGATGCCGTTAAAGTTGATTTAGAAGACGATGGACGTGTCATCATCTATCATACCGATCCCGAAATTATTGCCAAAACGCGGGCGATGATTGAAGATATCGTCAAAGAAGCCGAAATTGGAAAAATCTATAATGCGAAAGTTGTTAAAGTTGAAGATTTCGGTTGTTTCGTAGAATTATGGCCAGGATGTGAGGGCTTAGTTCATGTTTCCCAACTAGCCCATGAACATGTTGATAAACCAAAAGATGTCGTATCCGTTGGCGATGAAATAATGGTTAAAGCCACTGGTTATGATAATCGCGGTCGGTTAAACTTATCACGCAAGGAATGTTTACCAAAACCGGAAAAGAAAGAAAAAGATTCTAAAAAACAAAAATAAGGCAATAAAAAACATATTTTACAAAATGGAAATATGTTTTTTTGTTTATTATTTTTCAATAAATATCTTGCGCGATATAAAATTATAAACCATGACAATCGCTGTGGCAATTATCTTAGCAATAAGTTCGTGAATATGCATTAAATCAACCGAAATGTACATTATTAAGGAATTAATACCAAGACCAATAACACTTAAGATAATAAATAAGGCAAAGTCTTTAGCATCTTGTTTTTTCGTTACATCAAATACCCATTTAATACTTAAAATGTAATTAAAAATCACGGAAATACTAAAGGAGATAATTGAGGCCACTAAGTAATGAACATGTAAGAATTGACTTAAAATGGTGAATATGCCATAGTCAATAAGAAAGGCTAAGCCTCCGACAATGCCAAAACGTAATATTTGGCGAATTAATTTGTTTTCTAACAATTTTTTAATCATTTTCTTCTCCTTATTTCATTTAAATATAATTCGTATAATTCGCGATGCTTTTTAGCAACTACTTGTAATATAACACCAGTTGCCCCTAAAAGTAAAGCAATAATGAGAAAGATTCCCGCGACAATCAAACTAGGAAATCTTAAGACAATGCCCGTTTTAAAATATTCAGCAAAAGGGGGAATACCTAAAATGATGGAACCAAGAAGAAAAATTAAAGCCAAACAATTAAAGAAAAGAGCGGGTTTATATTCGGCGAATAAATAACCAATGGTTTTTAAAACTTTGAAGCCATCGGAATAAGTATTTAGTTTGGAAACACTGCCTTTAGGTCGGTCCCGATATGCTACCGGAATTTCTTTTAACTTAAAGTTTTTATTCACCGCATGAATAGTCATCTCGGTTTCAATTTCAAAGCCCTTGGATAAAACAGGGAAGCCCTTAACAAACTCGTAAGAAAAAGCTCGATATCCTGTCATGATATCGTTAACATGATTATGGAAAATCATGTTAATTAATAATCTTACAATTCGGTTACCAAAATTATGAAATAGTCTTTTATTTTCCGTAAAATAGGTACTCGATAGGCGATCACCAATAACCATATCGGCTTGTCCGGATAAGACTAAGTCGCACATTTCGGGGGCATTTTCAGCTGGATAGGTATCATCACCATCAATCATTAAATAGCAATCGGCCTCGATTTCCCGAAACATCGTGCGAATAACATTACCTTTGCCTTGCCGAGGTTCAAAACGAACAATCGCTCCCGCTTTTTCCGCTAATTCCGCGGTATTATCCGTCGAATTATTATCGTAGACATAAAGCTCGGCTTGAGGTAGTACTTTACGATAATCAGCTACCACTTTAGCAATCGTTTTGCTTTCATTATAACAAGGAATTAAAACCGCAATTTTTTTACTCATAATTTATTTCTCCTTTATTTCTTTTTACAATATCCATAAATATCGCTACAATTAATGGTAAGGCGAAGACATAGCCAATGGTGTATCTAAAGTAAGTATTGACGGGACTAGCCATACAAACAAGAACTAACGATATCACCGGAGTTAAATATATTAAATAACGATATTTTTTCATTTTGATTAAATAAACAAAAATTAACATACAAATCCAAGTACTAAAACCAATATTGACAATTAACCCGAGAAGGGGAATATAAGGGAAGGCTAGACCATAACCACTTAAAACGGTTCGCACGCCGATTAAATTATTATAGTGATAAGTAAATTTTCCGGTATCTTTTAGAATATGGTCATATTTATAATAGATATACCAATTATGGGCATTAGGATAAAAATAACCATAAGTATTATGAATGGTGGCTTCTATGTAAATATTCGGATGTTTCCCAAACATAACCAGCCAAGTTTTAAAATAATTTTGTAAATCAGCTTTCGTCGCATCTTTGTTAAATTTGTTTTTAACTGGATCCGATATCTCTGGTTGATAGCGACTAGCCAAGGTATCGTACTCTAAAACTTTATCGATGGCTTTTTTTTCTTCGGTCGTTACCTCATCCCCATAATATTTAACATAACGGGCTGTTTGTTGAAACGGAATCGATAACATTTCCCGCGGACTGCCAGGCGTAATTTTTAAAGTAGGAAGTAAAATATGAGTAAAACTAAAATATAAAACAACCGGACATAAGAGGGTAATTAAGATAGTTAATCTATTCTTGTGATCGATTAAAAGTAAGAACGGAAAAGACATTAAAATTAAATAGATGCCGTTGTTACGGAAAAGGGTAATTAAAAGCATCGTTATAATTAAAGTGATAATGGTCTGTGGTTTATAAATATTTTGGTTGGCCTTTTTAATTAAATCATAAAGTTTTAGCATATAGAAGATAACGAAAACGGCAAAGAAAACATCTTTTACCGCGGACATGGCATAAAAAGGAAAGACCGGAACTAAAGCATAAATTAATAGAGTAGCAATTCTAATCGGATAAGCCACATTTATTTTTTTAAAATAATGCATAATGTAGGCAAATAAACTAATAAGGGCTCCGGTTTGTAATAAACTATAGAAAAATAAGCCTAAATTATCACTTCCTAACAAGCGGCCTAAATATACTAACCCTCCTAAAAGGCAAGTATGCACCACGGGGTGGTGATTGGTAATCGTAACGCTTTCATCAATTAAATTAACATAATCACTATATTTTGTTCGAATACCAAAGAATTGTTGAATTTGAAAACTTGGATCAGGCGATAATATCGCCGGATAAAAAGCAATTAAATAAGGTAACCAACAGATAAATAAAATAAGAAAAGTACAAATAAAGGGATGTTTATTGAAAATAAAATCGAGAACTTTATTGTGGGCCATTTTTTCTTTTAAAAAATCATTTTTTATTACTTTTGTAAAAATAAGATTAATAAAACAATTAAAAAATAAGTAATAACCAATAATAAATATGATACTTAAAGCTAAAACCGCCAGATTACCAAAAACTAAATCCCAGCTGCCTACGGTTTGATAACTATTACCAAATACCATAAATAAGGCAAAAAGAAAAGCTAATAGGCGAAATGACCAATGATTTTTTTTCTTTTGCCAATAAAACTTTTGGTAAAAATGATATAAAACTACCGAAATTATGGCAGCTAAAAAAGTTCCGCCTTTTATAGGCGATTCCAAATTAATTATTGACTTTGCATCAGTAAAATTAAAAGTAAAACTTAATGTTGTTAATATCGCATAAAACATTATTAAAGCTTTTTGTTTGAATTTAGTAAGCTGCATAATCTTATTCACCTAGGTAATATTATAGCAAAAATTAAACTAGTTGTAAAACTTTTATAGACCAATTAATTTCTTTAAAATTGGAATTTTAGAAAGAACAAAAGATATAATATAACCGATAGTCATAACTATTCCTGAAATTATTAAAGTACCTAATATCGGATTCATTATATTCGAGTTTATACCATAACCAAGTAATGTTTTATCAATTACAAAATGAATTAAATAAACGCCAAAAGTTAAATTACTTAAAAGAGTAATAAATTTAAATTCTTTATTTTTAATTAAAGTTTTGGCTAAAAGAAATACCGCAATTACGGAAAAGATTGTAACAATACTATTTACGGAACAATAAGCAATATGATCATTCATTTTAACCGCCATATAATTGCCATAAAGAGCTAATAAATTAAGAGCAATAAAGGCAATAACAAATAAACTGATAGCCTGTTTTTTATTTAAATTTATATACTTTTTTAAAAAATAACCTAAAAGATAGTATAAAACATAATAACTAAAGTTAAAGACATGATAAGGATTAATAAAGGCAGTAAAGTTATAATTTAAAAGACTGCTAAACCAAGGAATTATGGCTGTGGTAGTAAAACCAATAGCAAGAAAATAAATAAAGTCTTTTTGGGTTAAAACTGCACACATTTTTTTCAAAATAGGTGTTATAAGATATAAACCAATAACCAAATATAAATACCATAAATGAGAATAAGTTTTACCTAATAGTAATTGTTTAAAACCGACTATAAAATTAGCAAACGTAAAATCGCGATAAACATAAAAATAATAAAAGAAATGCCAAAATACTAAACAAATTAAAATCCGAGGTAAATATTTTTTAAATAAATTTTGATAAGTAAAATGAGGATTATCTAAAAGTAAAGCTCCTGAAATAGCTATAAATATTGGAACTGTCCAAGCTCCCATAACAGAATTAACGTAACTATTCATAAGCCAATTAGTATCAACTCCGGGAATATACCAATTTTCGCAACTAACATGAATACAGATAACACCGAAGATTGCAAAAATCCGTAAAAAATCTAAATATACAACTCTTTTCTTTGCCAATTTAATCACCTATTTAAGGCTAAGTATATATATATATATATATAAAGTCAAGGGATTGGCGGCATTTTGTTAAAAATTTTTAAGAGAAAAAATTAGACCAAGGATCTTTTTGCTCAAGCATTTTAAGCGCCTTAGCCATAGTAATTTCCGCGGGTTTAATTTTGGTTAAATCTTCCCAAGCAATGGGCATGGAAACGGCACATTTTTTTCTTAAACGAATCGAGTAGGGACATACACTGGTAGCCCCTTTGGTATTTCTAATCCAATCAATAAAAATCCGACCCGTTCGTTTATTTTTCCGGATATTGCTGGTGTATTTATCGGGCCATTTTGTTTCCATTAATTCCGCGATGGCTTTGCTGATATTTCGAAATTTTTGCCAAGTTACTTTCTCTTTAACCGGAATAACGACATGATAACCTTTACCGCCACTAGTTTTAAGATATGATTTTAAACCAAGTTCATCCAATATTTCTTTTAAATCCCTAACTCCTTGGCGTAGTTTAACTAAACTTAATTTTTCATCCGGATCAAGGTCAAAAACCATGATATCAGGATGATTAAGATCTTTAATTGTACTTCCCCATAGATGGAACTCATAACTATTCATTTGAACCTCGGCAATTAAGCCCTCGGTATTTTTAATGTAATAGTAATCTTTTTTCTTTAATTTGGAACCTAAATTAATTTTGCCAATTTCCGGATTATTAGTATTCAAATGTTTTTTAAAAAACTTTTCGCCGTTAAAGCCATCAGGATTACAAAGAAAACTCACTAAGCGATTTTTTAAAAAAGGCAGCATTCGTGGCGCTACTTTTTGGTAATATAAGGCAATGTCTTTTTTCGTAATTTGGGGTCTTTTAAATATTACTTTATCCGGATTAGTTATCGTGATATTTTCAATTATATTTTTCTTTAAATCCGTATTATTTTTACTGGGTTTATCTTGGGTAATTTCCTCCATAGTGCGCTTAGTTTTAATACTGGTCGCAAACTCTTCAATGTTTTTAAATAAGTGGAATTCGTCGGCATCTTTAATTAGTAACCAATTATTATCTTTAAAATGAACTAGGGTAAATAAGCCCTTTAATCTTTGGCCATTTAATTTAAATTTAAGAATATTGGTTTTAAAGTTTTGGGGGATTTTGGTAACGGGTTCCCAGGTTCCTTCATCCCAAAGCATGACCGTGCCACCCCCATATTCTCCGGCGGGGATAACCCCTTCAAAGGAGCGATAACTTAAAGGATGATCTTCTACCATAATAGCGAGTCTTTTATCTTGGGGATTATATGATGGACCTTTAGGGACAGTCCAACTTTTTAAAACACCTTGCCATTCTAAACGAAAATCATAATGATCTTTTCGCGCTAGATGATGTTGTACACAAAAATGTAGCGCCTTTTGGCTTTTAGCTACTTTTCCTTTTGGCTCAGGTGTTTTTTGAAAATTCCGTTTTGTTTGGTAGTTTTTTAATTTATTAACCATTTTAACCACACATTCCTTTCACTTCATTCAAGGCTCACATAATCATGAAAAAGATTATTTTTCAGACTAATCACTTTATTATTGTGGCAAATTGAAGGTAAAATTATTATAAGAAATTAAGAGCTACTAAAAAAATTGTTACTATTATAGAATGAGGAAATAACACCTAATATTTATTATTATAAGCTTAAGCATTAGTTAACTTATTATAAATTAGTAAAATATAAGCGAACCTTCATAAAAAACTTGCACTTTTGTAGAAAAAATGGTATAAGTTTATTGACAAAAAATTGTCCCTCGAATTTTTAATGTTTTATTAAAAATTTGAAGTGAATATTATGAATAATAATAATAATAATAATCATAATATTAAATAGAATAATTTAAGGGTGTAAAATTCTTCTTGCACTAACGCCTTATTTTATAAGGTTAGAGTAGGCAATGCCGAAAGAATACATGTAGGACTGGGAGACTACTAAATTATTCTAAAAGCCCATAGTTGTAAAACTGTGGGCTAATTTTATTATAAAGGAGAACATTAATAAAAAAGTTGGTATAATATCTGATGAGGTAGTGGAAAGATATAAGTTATATGAATATAGAAATGCTGAGATAGTGCAATCATTAACTTTATATTTACATGTTGCAAAGCATGTAAAAGAATTTTTAAGTGTTGATAGTTATAATCACACTATGTCAAAAATTCCAGAAATTATTGAAAAACCAATATTTGTGTATTATGACCCATATAAAAAATCCTTGTTATATTTTAAAAAAATTGATGAGAATGTATGTGTAGTTGTAAAATTAAATTTACGAAAGAATAAAAAACCATATGTTTGCTACAGTTTATCCTGTTAATGACAAAAAAATAGCAAGACTTAAAGAATTAAGTTATATTATTAATCGTTAACAATAAAAAACTCACTTTTTAGTGAGCTTTTTGCCTAAATAATGGGGCGAAATGTGGGATTTAGACTTATTTTGTAAAATAATCGGAAAGGTTTTTTATGAAATATAAGTTTGATACTGATTTGTACTTTATTTATTTACTATTAGAGTTTATACAAAATGATTTAACAATGCCAAAGAGAATTAGAAAAAAGTTTTTAGATTTATCTAATTGTATTTCTGATATTTTATTTTCTTCTTGTTCTTGTGGCGCGTATTACATTTCTTCTTATTTAGAAAGTTCTTTAAATAATTTATAGGTGTTTTATGCTAGTTTATAAAATTAATCTTAAAAATCCTATAACTAATCTTCTTGATAGTTCTTTAATATATGTAGATAGTAAAACTAAAAAAGCCGCTGAGCAAAGAATTATTCGTACTTTTGATAATCTTATTTCTTATGAGTTTGTTCGTACTGATAATACTATTCCCTCTTATGGTTTATTTGAAGAGTTTCACTCTAAAACCTCCTATTCAAAATTAATTAGTGATTATGTAAAAAATATGGATGTTGTTTATACTGAGGAAATAAAAGAAAAATTAAATATTAAAAATCATTTTAATTATTCTAGATTAATGAAAACTTTAGGTTTTAAATATAATCAAAATAATCATAGGTATGAGCGTTTTAAAAACTTATAATTAAAATGTTTTTTTGAATTGCCCCAGTACTGGGCAATCAAAAAAATATTGCTCGAGGTATGGGCGAGATAGCCCATCGCGGTAGCGCTACAAATAACCTTTACTACGACTATAGGTTATTTGTGCTTTTTGTGCATCGTCTGGAAGGTGCATATATTCGGGAAATTATTTATTTTTTACGAACAAATTGTTCGTATATGTATTTTTAAATGATTGGAGGTGGATATATTTGCCTAGTTTTAATTCTTCTTCTGAAGAAATAGAAGAAAATCGAAGCCGTAATTTTATGATTTTACTTTATCCCGAATGGGAAAACTATATTGATATTTTGCAAGATATTAAAGGTAGTTTTAAAAAATATGCTTATATTAAGCATATACCTGAAGAAAAAGAGAAGAAGGAACATGTACATTTAATCTTAAGTCTAGATAATCCAAGAACTATTACTAGTTTGTCTAAAAGATTGGAAATACCTAAAAACTTAATCCAAAGGATTAAGAGCCCCCGGGCTTCTTGTAGGTATTTAGTACATCTAGATAATGAAGAAAAATATCAATATGATCTATCTCAAGTTATAGTTTCTAATGCTTTTAAATCTTCTTTTTTTAAAGCTTTTGACGATTTATTAAGTGAAGAAGAGATTTTAGAAAATATCTATTCTTTTATAGACGACTTTAAAGGTTTAAATCCTGTTAAGTTAGAAGTTGAATTGACTAAATATGTTTGTTCTAATAATTTTGATGTGATTTTTCGTAGATATTATAATTCTATTATAAAATATGTTAATTTCGTTAGTAAATAATTTTAAGAAAGGAGTTTTTAATGAAATATCAAAATAATAATAGTAATATTAAAGGTAATGTTGTTTATTCTAATGGTAAAGATTTTTATAAGATTAATCAATTAAAGTTTGTTATTAATGAAACAATAGAAAAGTTAAACTTTTTTATCTATCAGTTGGATAAAATTCTTCAAACTTTAGATAAATAATGCTATTTACAATTTTTTAAGTGTCTTTTATAATAATATTAGATAGAATGTTTTTTGTATTTTTTCGTTCTATTTATATTCTTCTTTTTCTATATAGTTGTACTCGAATATTACTTTTTTTATGTACCTACTCAGGAACTAGAAAAATGGTTTTTCCGTTTTTCTTGTTTTTTTATTATATTTTTTTTATAATTAAATTGAAGATAGTAGGTGATAAATTTGACTTGAATTAAAAAATATTTATAATAGACCGCGGGTGGTGGTTTATTATGTGCTTCTCGGAAGCATATGAAGATTTTTTAGAATATGCTAAATAATCGGAAAGGTTTTTTATGAAATATAAGTTTGATACTGATTTGTACTTTATTTATTTACTATTAGAGTTTAT
>CANQZX010000023.1 GCA_947628445.1 uncultured Bacilli bacterium | reverse complement strand
ATATGGCATTTAAAAAGGAAAATTTGTTTTTCATATTCTCACCTATTTTCCCTTTTATTATATATATATATATATATATTTGCAAGAGGTTAAATAGTTTAAAATGAAAAATGCCATAATAAAACGGATGAATTGTTTTATTTTTTAATAAGTGATAAAATACCGATAAAAAGGAGCCGATGTGAATGTTTGAGATTGTGTCTAAATATAAACCCAGTGGTGATCAACCTGAGGCCATTGCCGAACTAGTCGCCGGCATTAAAAATGGCAAAAAAGAACAAGTTTTATTAGGTGCCACTGGAACCGGTAAAACCTTTACCATTGCCAATGTCATCAAAGAGGTTAACAAACCCACTCTTGTATTAGCTCATAATAAAACTTTAGCCGGCCAACTTTATGCCGAATTAAAAGAACTTTTTCCCAATAACCATGTCGAATATTTTGTATCCTACTATGATTATTACCAACCTGAGGCCTATGTTCCCAGTAGTGATACTTATATTGAAAAAGATGCTTCTATCAACGATGAAATTGATGAATTAAGACATGCCGCAACCTCAGCTTTAATTAACTATTCTGATGTTATTGTCGTAGCTTCTGTTTCTTGTATCTATGGGATTGGGGAAAAAGAAGAATACGAAAAAAATATGTTAATTCTTACCTTAAATCAAAAAATTAATCGGCATGATATTTTAAATAAATTAATCGATATGACTTATGAACGAAATGATTTAGATTTCCATCGCGGCACCTTTAGAGTTCGAGGTAATAATATTGATGTTATTCCCGTCAATGAAAAAGCCCAAGGTATTCGAATTTCTCTAGAAGATGATAACGTTGATGCCCTAATGACTTTTGATCCTTTAACGGGCGAAATAACCGGCAACAAAAAAAGTATTACGATTTCTCCGGCTTCCCACTTTGTAACTAGTAAGGATAAATTAGATATTGCGATTGGTCGCATCGAAAATGAATTACAAGAACGGCTCGCAGAATTAAAAAGTCAAAATAAATTTATTGAAGAACAACGGTTAAGAGAAAGAACTAATTACGATATCGAAATGTTAAAAGAAACCGGTTACTGTAATGGCGTAGAAAATTATTCACAACACTTAGCTCTCCGAGCCGATGGGGAAACTCCAAGTTGTTTAATTGATTTCTTTCCCAAAGACTTTTTACTTATTGTCGATGAATCCCATGTAACGCTTCCCCAAGTGCGGGGCATGTATAATGGCGATCGGATGCGCAAACAAACTTTAGTTGATTATGGTTTTCGGCTACCTAGCGCTTTAAACAACCGGCCATTAACATATGAAGAGTTTGAAAGCAAAATTAACACAGCCATTTATGTATCGGCCACTCCGGGAGAATATGAGCTTTCCAAAACTAACAACACCTATGTCGAACAAATCATTAGACCAACTGGGCTCCTTGATCCAACTATTGAAGTTAAACCAACCCTTGGGCAAATCGATGATATTATTAGTGAAATTAATGAACGCAAAGCCAAAAATGAACGGGTTTTAATTACTACCTTAACCATTCGCATGAGTGAAGAATTAACTAATTATTTAAAAGAATTAAATATTAAAGTAGCCTATCTCCATAGTGAAATTAAAACATTGGAAAGGCTAAAAATAATTCACGATTTACGCTTAGGTATTTATGATTGCGTTGTGGGAATTAATCTACTTCGCGAAGGTTTAGATATCCCCGAGGTTAGTCTAATTTGTATTTTGGACGCCGATAAACAAGGTTTTTTACGAAGCACACGCAGTTTAATTCAAACGATTGGTCGTTGTGCTCGTAATAGTCATGGTCATGTCATTATGTATGCCGATGAAGTTAGTGAAAGCATGCAAGAAGCCATTACGGAAACCAATAGACGGCGGCAAATTCAAGAAAAATACAATCAAGAACATCATATTACACCAACTACGATTACTAAAGAAATTAAAGATGTCATTAGTAATGAGGCCGAAGTTAAAACCGAAGCCAAGATGACTAAACGCGATAAACAAAAACTATTAGTTCAAATTGAAGATGAAATGAAAGAAGCCGCAAAAGCTCTTGACTTTGAAAGAGCCATGGAACTTCGCGACATGTATTTTGAACTAAAAGAAAAGAAATAATGATATATTTAAGTTACAGTTATAAACTTTCTTTGCCTACAAAAACATTATAAATTTTATTATAACGATATCCTAGTTTGGCATGACTAGTGTCTTTAACTAAAATACCAAGTTCTTCTAATTTATCAATTAATGTAGATACCGTATTTCTTGAAACTCCAGATTCCTCTTCAATTTCTTTTTTGGTAAATACAATTTGATGAAAGATGGCTGGCATTATTCTATAAATCGCATTACCGCCTATTTTTTCTATTAATTCCATATCTTCTTCATAAATTTTTTGAATTCTATTAATTTTGGCAATATTACTATTACACTGATCTATTACGCATTGAAGGAAAAACTTAATGAATCCTAACATATTACCTTTACGACTTTCATTCAAAAACTTATGATAGCTTGGTTTATATAATTCTATTACTTCCGAAAGGAATAAGATAGGTTCTTCATCAGTAAATAAAGCAAGCTGTATTGGTATTAATGTTCTTCCTAATCTTCCATTTCCATCTCTATATGGGTGGATAGTTTCAAACTGTGAATGAGAAATCGCCATATTTATAAAAATAGGATCAATATATAAATTATTCATGTAATCAAATAAATTATTTAATAGTAATGGAACATCTTCTGGAATTGGTGGAACAAATATTGCTTCTTCCATTGTACAACCTTTTGGGCCAATCCAATTTTGAATAGTTCTAATTTTTCCTGGTTCTTTATTATTACCTCTTACACTACCTAATAATATTTTGTGAATATTATTCAAAAAATGAATATCGATTCTTTTTTGTACTTTTAAATTAGTTTTGGCATATTCAATAACTTTTTTTAAATTTTGAATCTCACTAGTATCATCTGTTTTTGGCATATATTTTAAATAATACATGTCATCCTGTGATATTTGTGTTCCTTCAATTTGAGTTGATTTTAAGCTTTCACTTAAAATGATGGAATCTAAGAAGAATCTTGAATCAAACTTGCTATTTTTTAAATTTGCTTTATACTCGCCATATCTTTGATTGGCTTCTGCAATCAAAGATAGTAATTCTTTGTCAATAGCATAGTCTATTGGTAACATATTAGCTACAAATGGTTTCATAATTCATCTCCTCGTATAAATATTATCATATTTTTATTTAAAAATGCACAATATTTTAAAAATATTGTGCATTTTTTCTTTTTTTTGACCCATTTTGTACAAAAATTGTGCATTTTTCTATTTTTTTAGGTTAGTTTTGCACAAAAATTATTTAATTTCTAAATTCATTTTCGTTTCTTGAAAGATTCGTTCATCCATCGTTTTTAAATTAGCAGAAATAATTGGTTTAAAGCCCATATGTGCTAAAATATCTTTTTCTAAATCAATTCCCGGAGCAATTTCCATTAATTCTAAACCTTGTGCCGTTAATTTAAAGACACATCTTTCCGTTATATAAAGTATTTCTTGGTTATTACTAATGGCTTCTTTTGCCGAGAAAGTAATTTGTTCTACGGCATCAACAAATTTTTGCTTCGTGCCTTCCTTTTGAATTAATAATTTACCATCTTTTATTTCTTCTACTAAATCTTTAGCCATAAAGGTTCCTAAAAAGATTACTTTTTTAGTACATTGGGTAATATTAATAAAACCACCAGGGCCTGTTATTCTCGGACCAAAGCTGGAAACATTGACATTTCCTTCTTTATCAACTTCGGCAAGACCTACGATGGCTAAATCTAAAGCCCCACCATTATAAGCATCAAATTGTTCGGCTGTGGCAATTACCGAATCGGGATTAATGGTAGCTCCAAAGGCCACACCCCCAACGGGCACACCCCCGGTTGGGCCACATTCAACTGATAAATATAAATCATTACTAAAGCCCTCTTCGGCTGCCACTTTAGCAACAACCTCCGGCATCCCTACGCCTAAATTAATTACGGTCTTCGGTTTTAATTCCATCGCCGCCCGGCGTGCACAAACTTTTCGCTCATCTAAAGGCGGAAACTTAATATCCGTTAAAGGGACCTTTTTATCACCCGTTATTTCAGGACGGTAAACCGGTAAATTATAATCTTGGGTAACATCTTCTCCTTCACTTAAAACAACATAATCAATGTAGGAAGCATGAATTAAGACATCGCGGGCTCTAATACTTCCCCGAGGGACAATCCGCCGTACCTCGGCAATAACAATACCGCCCGAATTATGGGCTGCAATAGCCATATTATATTGTTCGCCAATAACACCTTCTTCTTGAAGGGAAATGTTGCCATCTTCATCAGCTACACTCCCTTTTATAATTGCCACATTAATGGGAAAAGTTTTATAAAATAAATAATCTTTATCCGCAATTTTAATTAGGGAAACAATATCTTCTTCGGCTTCGGCCTTAGCATTAACCCGACAACCATTTTGCCGAGGATCGGCAAAAGTATTTAAACCAATATGGGTTATAATCCCTGGTTCACCTCCTGCTTGCGCCCGATACAAATGATTAATAACTCCTAAAGGAAGCGCAAAGGTTGGAAAATCATTATGGCCTACCGCTTTACCAAAAAGGCGCCCCATCCCAAAATGGGCACAAATGGCTTTACCAACTAAACCCGGTAGGGCTAATAAATTCATCCCCTTGGCTTCTTCCGTTAAATTCCCGGGACTAATACCACAAGTAACACCGATATTGCAAGGATGACCACTTTGTTGAAAACTTTCATTTATCCCTTTTAAAATTGTTTCACAAGAACCCGAACCACCAGAACCCGAAATGGCTACCATATCATTATCGTGAATAATAGTTCCCAATTTATCTTTTGTAATAATTTCCATTTATATCCCTACTTTCAAATCCATTTTATCAAATTTATGGGCAAAATAAAAGATGAGTTTAACTCACCTCCTATTTTTTCTTGCGGTATAAAGTATTGTCTAAAATTAGTTTAACTAAAATACTAAGTAGTATTGTAATTAAAACGGTTGGAATAAAGACTGACCAGAAAGAATAAATTGTTTCAGCAGTATTTGGTCCATACATTCTTAAAACAAATATTGCTACTGGATAATGAAGCATATAAATGTATAATGATATGCTACCTAAATAAGCAAATAACTTACTCGTATATTTGTTATTTAAAGCGGCTGTAAAGTAATCTTTATTAAGTAAGGTTATACCAATAACTAAAATACATAATAAAGAAACTGTCCACCGATCTAAATTAAACCAAGTTGGTTGGTTAATCGTATACCAAAGTAGTAAAGCTCCAGCGGCAATATTTAACAATGTTAAGGCCAAAGTACCGGTTTCACTAAATTTATGTTCTTTAAGTTTAGCAATTAAATAGTATAAAATAATACCACCAAGCATACCTAGAAGAACAAATAGTAAACCATTGTTAAATCCTAAAAAGGCCGTTTGATCTGTAGCGTTTCCACCCATACCATTAGTTGAAGCAAGTTGTAAACCTAATGTTGACCAACCTGTTTGAGCTCCTCTAGTACCAGTATAACACCACCAACCAGCTAAAAAGATGAAAGTAAATGGGGCAATTAATCCAGCAAGAACATCTTCATTTTTACATAAAGCCCAATATAGGAAATAGCCAAGGATAATAATGGCTGAAATGAACCATAATGTACCATTTAGGTTGAAGAATTCACCACCAACACTTCTAAGCCCAACAGCATGGAAGCCTAAGAATTCCCAAGCACTATTAATAATCATCGTACAAACTTGTTGGAAATTATAATTTGGATAGAAGAATTTAGTACTAATGATTACCCCAAGAATATAACCTAAAATTAGAACAGGTAATAACCCCTTAATCCGACCCCAGGTATATTCCCAAGCCCGTGATGATGCACTCCTTTCTTGATATTTTTTGTCTTGATTTTTCTTTTTAAAGTGTGCAACCATAAAATAACCAGTTGTTAAAGTAAAGATTAATAGGACTTCACTTGATCCGAAAAACCAATTACTAGTTTCCATAAAGAAACCATTTGTTCCATTACAGCTTCTAGCAATAATCCATCCGGTATGGAAACCAATTATCGCAAAAGCAATAAGGAACCGCCAAAGTTCAATAGCAACATTTCTTTGTTGTTTGGCAACCTTTTTTTCCACAACACAACACTCCTTTCTCATAGCACCCTACTATGTTAATTTAATTTTATCACTCTTAAAAATAATTGTCTATTTAATTTTAATATTTTTTATTTTACTTAATATAATATGGATCTGATTCAGTTCCCGAACCAGATAAATAGTTAACAGAATTTTTTAGGTAAAATGTAGGTCTAACAGTTTGACCTACTTCAGTCCAAGCCCCAATATATCCCCAAGCATCAATTTGAAATACAATATTTGAACTTAAATAACTACGAGTAATAAAAAATTCGTAAAAGCCATTATATATCCAATTATTCATTTTTTGCGTTTGAGAAGAATTATTATGTGTTGTATTTATCCAATTTTCTCTCTTAACTGTAAAACCATAATCACTTAAATGCATTAAGCCTATTTTAGCATTTGTTTCTAATAATTCACTTGTACATGTTACAAATTCTTCTTTATCTTCAATACATTTATTTTCATCACCCTCTTTTACTCTATTAATACCAAGCTCATTTTCATATGCTACTTTGGGAACAACTGTATCAAATAAACTTTGAGTAGTTCCGCCAATAAACCACTTTGTATCCGCTATCATATCTAACCAGCTTTGATTAAAATTTCGTAAAAAGCCATTTTCTTCACTGTTTAATTTATCTTTTAATTCACTATTTAACCAGTTATTATTTCCATTTTCATTTATCCACCTAAAAATATGTACGTTTGTTGTTTTTTTGACTCTCGGAACAATAGATTCCATTTGAAAATTCATATTAGCCGTACCATACTTTTCCATTCCTAATTCTTCATCTGTTATGTACTCAGATTTAATAAGTTTTACTCTATATTCCGTTGTACCATTATCTAACTGAATTGGAAAAACTCCTAATATACGGTAAAGATGTTCATTATTTTCATCTTTACTACAATCATTTGTTCCAAAACAAACAAAATTATTAGGATTATTTCCCGAATAACGATAAGAATAATCACCAGCATCATCTATAATACCATCTTTATTAACATCAATTCTATTATTGTGATAATTAAGTTCTCCATCACCGACATTTAAAACACTATTATATATATTTATAATATAACTTGAAAAACGTTCATCAAGAATATCAAAATAAACAAAACATTTATCCGTCCCTTTGCTAGTTACACTTATTTTTTTCGTTTCTTGATTCCAATTTAAAGAACCCCCATTTTTGCAATAACTTTTCCGCATATTAATAACGTATTCATCTTCTACCGGCCATTTTTTTAAACTACTTCTTTGATATTTTTCAGTTCCTTTTTCCTCTTCTAAAAAAATCGCAATCATTTCTTTATCATTATCTTTTTCTTTATTTAAATTTTTTTTATAAATTAATCCTATTATACTTATTAGAATTAATATACTGATTGCTATTTTCTTTTTCATAGAAGCTCCCTACTTTCCCTTTTATTATATATATATATATATATATTTGCAAGGGTCTGTAGAAAATTTTAGTTATTTATTAGTTCAGGATAGCCATCGCTTCCTAATTGCCATTTACTTAACGAATAACCTTTTAATGATTCATCTATTTCTTCTAGATTAATATTTTCAGCATTTTTATTTAGCTCATCAACAAATGTTTGTTGTTTCATATCTTTAATACTCATTGCTTTCCCCGTAACATTACCATTATTACTAGCGCTAACACTATTTTCGTAATATGCATTTTGTATCTCAAAATCTGTATCTACGGTTCCTCTAAAATAACCAATTCCATATTTACGCGTTGGTGCTGTCAATTGCCCAGCATTATAAACATTATTAATAATTGTTTTTGGATTTAAATTCATTAAAATTCCACTAGCATAATAATTTGTTGCCGTAACTTGACCTAAATTATAACTATTTAAAATA
Organism: uncultured Bacilli bacterium; assembly: GCA_947628445.1. GTDB lineage: Bacteria > Bacillota_I > Bacilli_A > RF39 > UBA660 > Onthocola_B. The sequence continues at coordinate 7,198 of CANQZX010000023.1, read as the reverse complement.
ATATTTTTACAATCAAAATTTCCAGTTTTTACACCAATCAAACCGCCAGCATATTCCACTTGTATATCAGGACTTATTCCATCAATATCACCTCGATTATAGCTATTTAAAATAATAATCTTGGCATTATCACTAATTTTTTCCATTATACCAGCAGTACCAATTAGGCCACCAGCATATCTTTCATTTAAGGCAAAATTAGCATTAATAGTCCCTGAATTATAACAAGCATCAATTATTAATGAAGTTGTTGTCAACACCTTGCCTATTATACCGCCAGCAGTCCTTGTTTTTTCAATATCGCCTTTATTATAAGTATTTTTTATAACCCCTTGACCTTCAATATTGCCTATAATTCCACCTAAAGTAGTTTCATGTTGTGTCGAAAAAGCTGTTAAGTTGGTATCTATCATTACCTTACCGCTATTATAGCTTTTATCAATATTTACAGCGCCTATTATTTTTCCAATTAAACCACCTAAATATACATTCCTTTCATTTTCAAATGAGGAACTTATTACACCCTCATTATGAGAATTATTTATTATCGTTTCACTAGAAGTAGTATTATCATGACCGACTATGCCACCGACATATAGCCCTTTATTATTAGCAATATTACCATAATTTATACAATTTTCTATTACAATACTTTTAGCAGTTAAACCAACTATTCCCCCCACAGTATAACCATTAGTTATATTTCCTTTATTAGTACAATTAATAATTTTAGCATTCTTTGAATCAACTGTTGCAACAATGCCTCCTAAAGAATTATTACCACTCCCAATTTCGATATTTACTTCCGAATGACAATTTGATATTTGAGAATTTGAACCCAGCCAACCTATTAAGCCACCTAAATCAGCCCCAATAGAAGTTTTTATATTTCCGCTTACAGTTAAATTAGAAATTTCACTTAAAGTTACTATTCCAAATAATCCCACATATTTTACCGAATTATTAAATATATATAAATTATCTATTCGATGATTTCCCCCATCAAAATTACCACGAAAATAATTACCACCATCCATTCCTATCGGCTTAAAACCATTACCAGTGGTTAATTCATCTATTAAAGGTTCTGGACCATTAATTCCATTAATATCACCAAATTCTTGTGTATTAGCATCTTCATAATCACTTTTATTTCGAAAGTCTAAATCATTAGTTAAAAAGAAATATTTTTCTGAATAATTAATTCCATCAATATTAACACTATTACTTAATCTCACTAAATCTTCAATGGTTTGAATTAAATAAGGATGTTCCTTGGTTCCATATTCACCTTTATCAAAATAAACGTAACATTCATCGCTACCTTTTATTTTAGCACTTATCTTTTTCGTTTCTTGATTCCACCTTAAAAGGCCACCATTTTTACAATAGCTTTTTTGAATATTAATGACGTATTCATCACCAAAAGCCCAGTTTTTTAAGCTGCTTCTTTGATATTTCCCTGTTCCTTTTTCTTCTTCTAAAAAAATAGCAATCATTTCTTTATTAATATTTTTTTCTTTATTTAAATTTGTTTTATAGATTAGACCAATTATACTTATTAAAATTAATATAATAATTGCTATTTTCTTTTTCATAAAAACCACACATTCCTTTCACTTCATTCAAGGCTCACATAGTCATGAAAAAGATTATTTTTCAGACTATCTTCCTACTTTCCCTTTTATTATATATATATATATATATTTGCAAGGGTTTTTTCCATTAAAAAAGATTTCAATTCGTTAAAATTGAAACCTTTTTCGTTTTTAATGATTTAGGTACATCGATAACTCTTTGATTAGAGGAACCGCGCCATTTCAAAGTTGGATCATGTAACTCATCAACATATTGGCCATCAACTAGTACATCGATATAATTTAATATTTCTTTATCTTTTAAATCCCGATCAAATAAGAAACCAGTCCAAACCCATAAGGTCTTGTCAGGAAACATTTCTTTAAAAGTTTTCGCAATTTTCGTGGTCGTTGCAATATTCTTGGGGTGAAGGGGTTCTCCACCTAAAATTGATAAACCAACAACAAAATCTTTCCGGCATAAATCCATTAATTGCTTTAGTGTTTCGTCGGTAAATTCCTTTCCGCCATTAAAATCGTGCGTTTCCGGATTAAAGCAATTTTTACAATTAAAAGTGCATCCTTGAACAAAGATTGATGCCCGCATGCCGGGACCATTGGAAATGTCCATGCGGCGCATTTTGGCATATCTCATTTTACGCCTCAGCAGCATCCTTATTATCGACGTGGATTACTCTTTCTTTTATTTCTTGGGTCCGACCTTTATTCCAGAAGTTCGTTCCAATATAACCGCAGGTCCGTCGAGCCACATTTAAAGTTGCATGATCGCGGTTACCGCAGTTTGGACAATACCATTCAAGATTATCATCGATTAAGATTTCCCCATCGTAACCACATTTTTGACAATAATCACTCTTGGTATTAAGTTCGGCATACATAATGTTATCATAGATAAATTTAATAATTTCAATAACTACATCCAAGTTATTCGTCAAATTTGGTGTTTCCACATAAGAGATCGCACCCCCCGGACTTAAAACTTGGAATTCGCTTTCTAATTTTAATTTATCAAAAGCATCAATTTCTTCAAATACGGGAACATGATATGAATTGGTAATATAATCTCGATCGGTAATACCTTTAACGACCCCAAATCTTTCTTTTAAGCATTTGGCAAATTTATAAGTAGTTGATTCAATTGGCGTACCATAAACACTGTAATCAATGTTTTCTTCTTCTTTCCATTTTTTACAAGCATCATTTAACCGCCGCATAACAGCTAGAGCAAATTCTTTACCTTCGCCATTGTCGGTATGGGAATGCCCCGTCATAAACTTTGTACATTCGTAAAGGCCCGCATAACCCAAAGATAGTGTTGAATAACCACCATGTAATAAATCATGAATGCTTTCGCCTTTTTTAAGCCGGGCTAAAGCGCCATGTTGCCAAAGAATTGGGGCAACATCTGAGGTGGCTTTACTTAATCTTTTATGTCTTACTTGTAAAGCCCGATGGCATAATTCCAATCTTTCATCCATAATTTTCCAGAAAAGATCTTTATCTTTATCACTAGATAAAGCCAAATCGACTAAATTAAGCGTTACAACGCCTTGGTTAAACCGACCATAATATTTTGGCTTACCATTTTCATCAACATAAGGAGTTAAGAAAGACCGGCAACCCATACATGGATAACATTGACCATTACCATTTTTATCAATTTTATATTGTTTCATCATTTTTTCTGAAATATAATCCGGAACCATCCGTTTTGCGGTACATTTAGCCGCAAGTTCGGTTAAATACCAATACTTACTATCTTCATGAATGTTATCTTCTTCCAAAACGTATAGAAGTTTAGGGAACGCTGGGGTAATCCAAACACCTTTTTCATTTTTCATCCCTTCAATTCTTTGTTTTAAAACTTCTTCAATAATCATGGCAAGTTCATCTTTATATTCTTCGGTTTCGCCTAAATATAAGCAAACACTTAAAAATGGTGCTTGACCATTCGTGGTCGTCATGGAATTAACTTGATATTGGAAAGTTTGAACCCCGTCTTTTATTTCACGAGCCAAATCTTCTTTAGCGTATTTTTCACAATCTGCTTTAGAGAATTTTCTTTCTTTATATTTTTCTAAATATCTTTTATAACTTTCCCGCGCAAAAGGGGCTAAATGTGTCATGGTAATCGTAGCACCCCCGTATTGGCTAGATGTTACCGCCGTAATTATTTGAGTCGCAATGGTCATGGCGGTTAAGAATTTATGCGGTTTTTCAATCATAATGCCATTAATATTGGTACCATTTTGCAGCATATCTTCCAAGTTGATTAAATCACAGTTATGCAAAGCATTTTGGGCAAAATAATCAGCATCATGGAAATGAATTATGCCTTCATCATGGGCTTTAACGATATCTTCGGGAAGTAAAAAGCGTCTCGTAATATCCGTACTGGTAATACCCGCTAAATAATCCCGTTGGGTGGTAACAATTTTAGGATTTTTATTCGAATTTTCGGTATTCCAATATTCATTTTCGCCATCAATTAATTCTTTAATAGCTAAATCTGTCGTATTGGCTTTCCGGACTAATTCCCGCGTATACCGATAAGTTATATATTTTTTCGCCAAAGCATATTTGCCAATAGACATTAATTTCATTTCAATAATATCTTGAATGTCTTCCACTAGCATTCTTCTTTTGCCAAGGCCTTCAATATACTTAATAATATTTTTAATTTGGGTGCTAGAAGCCCGATCTTCTTCGGCTACTTCCGCATTGGCTTTTGTAATTGCCGTTTCAATTTTTTCTGGGCTATAATCGACAATGTGCCCATCACGTTTAATTATTTTCATCACTACACTACCTCTCCTACCATGACACCAATATAGCATATTTCTAAAAAATATATATGTTGCAATTGCAACATTATGAAAAAAATGTTAAAATTGTTTTAGGTGATGTCAAGTGGCCGATATTTTTGCCAATATTTCGGAAAAAAACAAGTGTAAACTACTTAAAATTTTAGAAGCCAATACCCATACTTTCCGGAAAAATGAAGATATTACGGGAAAGCTTAAAAATGAAAATTTGATTGGGATAATTCTTTCTGGTGTAGTTGAAATAATCAGAGAAGATTACGATGGCAATCGGACATTAATTGAAGAATTAGAAGCCGGCGATATTTTTAGTAGCAAGTTTTCTTCGATCGAAAATGTCGATCACACCATGGTCGTTATTGATGAGGCCACGGTTATTTTAATTGGTTATAATGAAATCATTAATTGTGATTTAGATAAAGATTATTATATCCAATTTATGAAAAATTTGCTTGCCATTTTTATGGAAAAGTTACAAGAAAAAAATGAACATTTAGAAATCTTAAGCCGGCGGTCAATTCGTAATAAACTCCTCGAATATTTCCGGGTAATGAGTAAAAAACATGGTTCCCGATTTGTTTACTTACCCTTTAACTTTACAGACCTAGCCGATTACTTAGTAATTGATCGCTGCGCGATGAGTCGCGAACTTAAATATTTAAAAGAAGAGGGCTTTATTGAAGTTAAAGGTAAAAGAATCACGCTTTTATATGATCGCAGATGATTTTTTCCCCGCTTTATGTTATAGTTATTTTAGAAGGAGTGATAAATTATGCGAGGATTTGAAATTGTAAAAGGATATGAAGATAAAAGAATTAATTTACCCGTAAGAAAAACGGCCAAAGCCGCGGCTTACGACATTGAAGCCGCCGAAGATACGGTTATTCCGGCTTTTCATTTAGGGGTTAAACCAACACTTATTCCAACCGGGTTAAAAGCCTATTGTGCTGATGATGAATTTTTTATACTTTGTAATCGTTCCAGTGGACCGAAAAAGGGCTTAGTAATGGCTAATAGTATTGGCATAATTGATGCCGATTACTATGGTAATGAAAGTAATGATGGCCACTTTTTCTTTCAATATTTCAATTGTTTAGATCACGATATTGAAATTAAAAAAGGTGATGTCATTGGCCAAGTTATTTTTATGAAGTACTTGACTGTCGATAATGATGAGGCCACTGGCATTAGAACCGGAGGCTTTGGCTCCACGGATAAATAAAGTAAAGTGTTACTTAGTATCGCATTTAAATATTGCGATATTTTTTTTATTTGTTTATAATACACTTAAATGAAGGTGATATTGATGGAAGCAAAAACAGTTCATTTTATTGGTATTGGTGGTATTTCCATGAGTGGCATTGCGGAAATGCTTTTAAGTTTTGGTTATCATGTGACGGGTACCGACATTAAGGAAACCAACTTAACACAAAAATTAGTTGAAAAAGGAGCACATATTTTATATGGCCACCATCCCGAAATGATTAAGGATGCGGATACCGTAGTTTATACTGCTGCCGTAAAAGAAGATGATCCCGAACGCAAGATGGCGAAGACGTTAAACAAACCAACCTTGGAACGGGCCGAATTTTTAGGTCAAATTAGCCAAAACTACGAAAATTGTCTTTGTATTTCAGGCACCCATGGCAAAAGTACCACGACGGGTATGGTTAGTTCTATCTTTTTAGAAGCCAATCTTAATCCCACGATTCAAATTGGAGCCACCATGAATAAAATTAAGGGTAATAGTTATATTGGTAGTACTAAATATTTAATTATGGAGGCCTGTGAATATGTCGATAGTTTTTTGCATTTCCATCCGACGAGTGAAATCATTTTAAATATCGATGATGATCACCTAGATTACTTTAAAAATATTGCTAATGTTAAAGCCTCTTTTACGAAATATATTAATCTATTACCCGATGACGGCCTTGCTGTTTTAAATGTAGATGATGCTAATATTAATGATATTATTCCTAATATTACGAAGCCCTATCTTACCTATGGTATCAAAAATGAAGCCGCATATACAGCCCAAAATATAAGTCAAGATAAACACGGTTTTTATCAATTTGATATTTATCACCAAGGTAATTTATTAACCCATATTGAATTAAAAATTAATGGTTACCACAACATTTATAATGCCCTAGCCGCTTTTGTTCTCGCCCAACATTATATTAAAGATATGGCAATTATTAAAAAGGGTTTAGAAACTTATACGGGCGTTGATCGCCGGTTCCAATTTCTAGGTGAATATAATGGAGCTGCCATCTATGATGATTATGCCCATCACCCTACGGAAATTGCCTCCACTTTAGCCAGTGCGAAAGCTATTTTCCATCATCAAAGTTGGGCTGTATTTCAATCGCATACTTTTTCCCGGACACAAGCCCATATGCAAGAGTTTGCCGACATCTTGGCTCAATTTGATAATATCGTTATTGCCCCGATTTATCCAGCTCGGGAAATAAATACTTTTGGCGTTTCTGCCGAACAATTAGTGGACAAAATAAAACAACAAAATCCTCATGTTATTTATAAAGCCGACTTTGCCCAAATTGTGGATTATTTAAAAAATAACATACAACCCGATGATTTAGTTATTACTATTGGAGCCGGACCCATTAATGAGGTCGCCTACCAATTAATAACCAAATAAAAAGCTTGGAATTTCCAAACTTTTTTTCTTTCTTGGCGTCCTCGATCGGACTCAAACCGATGACTTATCCCTTAGGAGGGGATTACTCTATTCAACTGAGTTACGAGGACAAA
>CANQZX010000022.1 GCA_947628445.1 uncultured Bacilli bacterium | reverse complement strand
TAGATTTACATCTTCCTAATCATTTAAAACATCTTAAACATCTTAAAAATTTAAATAAGTTTTTAGAACCTTTATATCATAAAGATTGGGTTACTTACATTGAACCACCCAAAGGTAATGCTGAAAATGTTATTGAATATATTGGTAGATATGCTTTTCGTATTTGTATTTCTAATGAAAGAATTAAGAATATTACTGATACCTCAGTTACCTTTGAGTACAAAGATTACAAAGACAATGGTAAAGTTAAACTTATGACTATCTCTGGTGAAGAATTTATTCGGAGATTTTTACTTCATGTTCTTCCCAAATATTTTACTAAAATCAAACACTATGGTTTACTTGCTAACCGTTGTAAAAAATCTATTATTAAGCTATGTCGCATTTTAATTGGACAAAGGATTTTTAGTGATTTTTCTATTTCTATAAAAAAAGAATTGCATAAGTTTTTATGTCCTTCTTGTAAATTTTCCTTATCCAATTCTAATTTTAATTTCTTTCGACTCTAATATTTTTATTTTCGAATTTTACTTTTTATTGCACTTTTTAAGTGTAATCTCTTTAATTTTCTTTAATTTTTGTTTATAACTATTTTGTTTCTTAATTTCTATAGTTAATACCTTTTTTCTTTAAAATTTAGGATTATTACCAATTTTACTTTTTCCTTATGGGACTTTAATCGTTAGAAATCATAGTACAATGCAGTTATAAAACTTTTTGCTTGCACAAAAACTTTCATAACTTGCTATACATTATATCATATCTCCAATTATTTGAAACTTTAACTATTTTTGCAAAGTCAAATAACGTGTCAAGTTTTTAAAAATAACGGCAAAATTATTAAATAGATGATATAATGAAAAATAGAGAGGAGATAAAAATGGATAATAATAATAATAATAATAATGAACAAAATTTGTTAAATGAGGAAACTACTCCTATTCAAAATAATGTAAATCCATTAGGTGTTCAAAATAATAATGAAGAAATATTAAATCAAAATATTAGTAATACTAATCAAACTCCATCACCCAAAATAAACAATAGTGATAAAAAAGTTTTAGGTACAGCTCAATTCATAATTCATATGCTTCTATCATTTATCGTATGGGATTTAATTATTAATTTTGTATTTGATTTTATAAGCGGATTATTTGATTTTGGTTTAAATATTAATGCCATAATAATATTCACTAATTTACTATGGATTGGGGAAACAGCTGCCGTAATGTTTTTAACCTATTTTTTCAATCGGAAGCATACAGTCAATGAATCTTCCCTTAAAAATATGCGCTTACTTATGTTAATTGTATTTGGAATAACAATTCTTATTAATTACAAATTTATAAAAGGTAGTTTCTATCTGAACTCTACCCTAACAATAATTTTCATATTAATTCACATTGTCTTAATCTATTTTTTAAACCACATATTATTTAAACATTATATTGCAAATTAACAAGGCATCATTCGTGATGCTTTTTTTTATTGCTAAAACTATTAATTATTTACAAACGAAACCCGGCAGAGCTTAAATAATTGAGCTAATCCATAACTCTTATATTCTTAGTAAGAATAAATTATTTAAGGCTTATATGCCGGGTTTTTCTAAAAATATCTTATCATTATTTAGCTAAAACCGTCAACTACTTTCCAAACCTTCGAGATGGAAAATGACTTTCAAAAACCAAATATGGTTTTATTTGTTTATAAAAAGTATTATCGTTGCCATTATATTTTTTATAAAGGGCATTAGCCACAATATCAGCCCATTCAATTAAATAACAATTTTTCGATTCCAAATAATGGATTTTAAAATCAACAGACCTTAATTTATGTTTCTTTTCTAAGTGTTCCATCACTAATTTATTATATAGATACTGTCTTAAGGATAATCGATTACCAATTTTGACTGTTCGGTTATCTAAATATAAATTAATTTGGGTTACATTTTTATGATGTTCTAAAACATTTTTCACTAATAATTGAATTAAATAATTATAACAAGCATTTTTATCATCGGCCTTTTTTAGTAACATCGTTGTTTGTTTTAAATCTAAAACAATATATCTTACTTTAATTCCCGTATAAAGGATTTTAGAAAGTAAAAGACACCTTTCCTCATTATTTAACGCCGTCCCTTTTAATTCCTGATTCTTAGCATAACCATGCTCGTTTTTAAAACGACAAATCACTCGGCCGGCCCGGCGTGTTAGGGCTTTATGGTCATCCGCGGTTACCTCTAAAGCACACACTAAAAAATAACGGCCCATTCCGGAGCCTAAGTTACCTGACTCATCGATGTATAAATTAATCTCCTGAATAAACCTCACCCCCTGAAGCTTAAACCTAATGCCATTATAACAACTTTTTCGCTACTTGCCTAGCTTTTTATAATTTATGGTCGTTGTAATAATAGTTAGGACCAAAATCAGGAGAATAAATATCGAGCCCATCTAAATGTTCATATTCTGTTTGATCTAATTCTTGATAAAGTTTCCGATCAATTACCACAATTGGTAGGTTTTTCTTCTGTGCTTCTTTCCAAGAATTATTATTAACCTCATCAAAACAGACGATATAATCCGGCTTAATTCTTTCATAAGTATCCCGGTCGGAATCATAATTATTCACTATTTGAATCTCATTCATTATTTTAGTTTTTAATATTTCTTCATTTTGGCGAATCCGATTAACATATTCACTATTTTCTTGCTCTTTTGTATCACCACTTAAAGCATCTCTTTCTAAAACATGAATGACATTTTCTGGTGGAAAATTAGTATAACCATAAATGATGGCATGTTCATTAAAGACATCGAGATTATTTTGACTAATTAAACTAAAGCATTTCCGAATCCGATGGGCATGTTTTCCTTTTTGAGGATATTGACAAGAAACTAAAGCATTAAAGTTTTGCCCTTTTAGTTTATATATCGGAATCCCGAACTTAGCTGTTTGTTCTTTATTTTCTAAAGAAGCAATAGCATCTATATTAAGGCATTTATCCTTCATTGTTTGGTAAGCAACATTCTTAATTTGCCGCATATCATCATAAAACTCGCTTGATAAATCTTGCTTCTTTTGCTCGTCATAAAAGGCCATTATTTCATTAGTATCCCATTCGTAAAAATGTTCTAACCTTTCATAATATTTTATTTTTTCCGGGGAAAGTAAAGATTCCTTTAAAGAACCATTAAACGATAACATTTCGTGAATATTCATACTCATATTTTTAATTGAATCCCCATAAAGTAGGTTCATAACAACATTACTTAATAGCCGATGAGCTTTTTCTTCTTCATTTAAATCGCGATTTAAAAAATAAAAACGATTTAAATAACCTTCGAAGGGTTCAATTTCTTCAAATAGCCGTTCTACCGGTTCATAGTTTATAGTCTTACTTCCCGGATTATACAAAGTTAAAATCTTTAGTAACATTTGTTTCTTTAGCATTTTTAAATAATTAACATTATTATTTCGCGCTAAGATTTCTAGCTGCATATCCATTTTTTGCAAAGACATATCCAATATTTGTTTATTAAAAAAATTCTTATTTTGATATAATTGATGGGGAAGCGTTAATTTCGTCATTAAATTAAAGATTTGGCCAGTGGTTAAACCCAAAGCATTATTTTTAATATAATCTTCGGCAACATCAGGTGCCACATAGAAAAGGGCTTGCACTTTTAAATCATTATTCTCTATACTTTGTAAAAACTTTTGTTGTTCGGCTTTATTATTAAAACTATATGGCAATTGACTAATTAACAAATTACTAATCGGGATTTCTTGAGTTAAGCAATAATTACATAACTTAATCATAAAATCGACATTAAAGTTTAATTCACTATAAATAGCATCAGCATTAAACATAAAAAATTTAATGAATTCGCCATTATCAAATAAATATTCCATGAATTCGGCTTTGTTATATCGAATAAAGGTAATTAGATAAACATAGCTTTTATGATCTTTTCGATGGGCTATTTTTTCTAAAAATTCGCCTTGCATGATGGGTAATAATTCCTTAAAGGAATAAACTTGACTAACTAATTCAAAGTCCCAAATATTATCCGGGGTATTCAAAATAAATAATTTAGCTAAAAAATCCGCATTATTTAATAAGGCTAACCTTGCGGAATTATTCATCATTTTCACATGACTTAAGAAAACTTTATAGGGTTGCGAAAGCAACTCCGTCATGGTCGAAGTTTTAATTTTTACCTCAAGTAATGGTTCAAAATCTAAATAATCAATTTCGTCCATCTTTTCACCTATCTTAAAATTATCTTAACACTTTTTTGCTCCAGAAACAATTCTTAGACCAAATTCTTGCCACCATTTGTCACTTTTGACAAATATTATTTGCAATTCTTGCCATAATAAAAATATGATGAAAAATAGTTATAAAATGATAATATTTCTTAGTTTAGTGGCCCTAATACTTTATGTTTCTTTTAATCCCAGTTTAGGTAATACCATTACGCCAAATAAAGAAACGGATGTTTTTCAAGAAAAAATTGAAAGTGATTTAAGTAAACTTTCCTTAGAAGAAAAAATTGGTCAAATGTTAATTGTAACTTACAATACCCAAGAACTTACCCCGGAGGTTGCCAAAGATTTAACAACTTATAAACCGGGCGGCGTCATTTTATTTAGTACCAATATTAAAAGCTATAAAGAGACCACAAAGTTTATTAAAGATATGCAAGAAACCGCCACCATTCCGCTTTTTATGGCTCTTGATCAAGAAGGCGGTAAAGTTGCGAGATTAACTCAATTAACTGATGCACCGGTTTCCTTAATTCCTCCGATGGCTAATTTGGGCCAAACAAAAGATTTAAAATTAGTCCGGGCGGTGGGAAAAGTAATTGGCGAAGAAATAAATGCTTTGGGCTTTAATCTCGATTTTGCGCCCGTGATTGATACCATTAAGGATGAAACATCTTTTATTGGTACGCGCAGTTTTGGTACTGATTATAACTTAGTCGGTCAAATGGGTATTGCCCTCGCCCAAGGGTTAAATGACGCTAATATCATTGCCACTTTTAAACATTTTCCTGGGCACGGTAGCACCATTACCGATTCCCATAATGATTTACCTATTCTCGAAAAAACGAAAGAAGAACTACTTACCTCTGACTTAATTCCTTTTCAAATGGCTGTTAAGAATAATGCTCCCATGATTATGATTGGCCATTTGGCTACACCTAATATTACGTATAATAATACTCCGGCTTCATTATCTAAAGAAATTATTACGGATTTGCTCCGGAATGACTTAGGTTATGATGGCGTTGTGATAACGGATGCTTTAAACATGCAAGCCTTAACTAATTATTATTCCGAACAAGAAATATATGAAATGGCCATAAATGCGGGAGTGGATATTTTACTCATGCCCTCTAGTGCCGAAACGGCGATCAAATTAATTAAAGAAAGTATTGCTGCGGGAAATATTACGATTGAGCAAATTGATGATAGTGTTAGTCGCATTCTAAAATTGAAATATCAAAAAATTAAAGAACCAAATTGGGATAAAGCGCTTTTAGGAAGCAAAACCCATCAAGAAATATTAAAGCAAATACCTTAATATTTCTTTTTTTGGCAAGCAAAAAAGTCCCGAAGGACTTTGAAACTTTTGAATAAATTAACGTTTTGAGAATTGTGGTGCCCGACGAGCTTTTTTCAAACCATATTTCTTCCGTTCTTTAACCCGTGGATCTCTCTTAACAAATCCTGCATTCTTAAGAATATGCCGATAACTATCTTCTCTTGTTTGATCCGTATTGGCATCAAAACTTAATAATGCTCTTGTAATACCATGTCTAATGGCTCCTGCTTGACCAGAATATCCGCCACCATTAACTTTAACATCGATATCAAACCGATTTTCGTTACTTGTTGCTACTAATGGTTGTTTAATATCCATTATTAACATTTTATTAGGCATATATTCATCAATATTAATACCATTTATGGTAATATTACCGGTTCCTCCAGTCATTCTAACTTGAGCAATTGCTCTTTTTCTCCGACCAGTTGCCGTCCAAACTTGTTTATTTGCCATATTTCCTCCTAATCAACATCCATTGCGATTGGCTTTTGAGCTTCATGCCGATGATTTTCATCGCGGTAAACAAATAATTTTTTACCCATAGCCCGACCTAATCGATTATGAGGAAGCATACCTTTAACGGCTCTTTCCATCATTTCTTCTGGATAATTGTTAATCATTTCTTTAGCATTTCTTTCTCTTAAACCACCAGGAAAACCACTATGATTATAGTATTTCTTGTCTTCTAATTTGTTACCTGTTAAAACAACTTTATCGGCATTAACAATGATAACATAATCACCACAATCAACATAAGGAGTATAAGTTACTTTATGTTTTCCACGTAAGATATGGGCTGCTTTAGTTGCTACCCGACCTAAAGTTTTGCCTTTAGCGTCAATTACATACCATTTTCTTTCAATAGTTTCTTTTTTTTGCATAAATGTTTTCATAAATAATCCTTCCATTATGTTCTTATTTAATTTTCCCACGACTAAATAAAAAGCATAATTAAATGTACCAATTAAGATTATAAGTAAAAAAGTCCGAAAAGTCAAACAAAAATTACCTATTTCTCTTATAAATTTATGTTTTTTTCTCAATAATATACTTTAATTAAATATAAACCATCACTTGGTACGGTGGGTAAGTGTTTATTGCTATCGGGCATATTTAACATTTCGGCAATTTTTGCTTTGGTTATTTTACCCCGACTATAGTAAATAAAAGCCCCAACTAGATTCCGAATCATATAGCGATAAAAGGCATGACCCCAAAAATGAATTTCTAAAATGGAACCTTTTTTCCTAACTTTAATTTTCGTTATTGTCGTTTCATAATTTTGCCTTTGGCCACTAACAAAATTATGAAAGTCATGCGTACCAATAAAAAGATTTTTAATTTCCTTAATTTTTTTTACATCAATACCCTTTTTCGGTTGAAAAATATATCCTTCGTATTTTTCTTGGTATTTTCCTAAGTTTATTTTATAAACATAGTGTTTTTCTTTAGCATTAAATCGCGCATGGAAACAATCATCCTTGGGTATAATTTTATTAACAATTACCTCGCCCTTTAATTTTTGATTCCAAGCTCGTTTAAAATTAGCCGGTAACTTGATTTTAGTTTCAAAATGGAAGGCCTGATTTAGGGCATGAACGCCTGCATCAGTTCGCCCCGCCCCTTTAATAACTATGGGTTCTTCTAAAAGTTCACTTAAAGAATCTTCTAAAACCTTTTGGACACTTTTTTCCTTTTTTTGTCTTTGAAAACCATGAAACTTTGTGCCATCATAACGAATAAATACTAAATATTTCATTGTTTTAACCTATAAATGGCTTTTAATAAATCATTAAACTCGAAATAATAATCAATTTTAATCCCCTTATCGCGAGCCAAATCAACAAATTTTAAAATATTGGGTTGATCACAATATTGGTATAATGCTCGATCGCATAAATCCGTCGTTTCATAGATAATTTTATCTTCTTTAATTACATAAAGATGATCGACTAAGCCCAAAAGGAAATTAATATCATGACTAACTAAAATAATTTTGCGCTTATAACTACTAATCTTTTTAAAAAGATTATGGTAAAAACGGCAATCTTTTTGATACATTCCTTTTGTAAAATCATTTAAAATAATTACTTTTTCATTTAGTTTATGGGCTAAAACAACTTTATTTTTTTCACTACTACTTAGTTCTTGAAAACTTTTAGTTAAGATACTGGGATCTAAGTTAACAATTTTTAAGGCCTCTTCCGGTTTGACTTTTAGGTAATCGGCTACCTTTATATCTTCGGAAATTGCTTCGGAAAAATCTCCAATAACTCCAATAATATTGCCTTTTAAATCTGCTAGTTCCATAATTTATTCACCAACATTTCTAAATCTGTTTCCGTATCACTTAGTAAACCATATAGTTTTAATTGTGTACTTAAATCAACGGTAAAAGGTAAACCAAAACCCAACCGTTTTAAGATTTTTTCTTCTTTTAATAAATCTAAAGTAGGTCCTTCCATGGCTAATTTATCATCATAAAAAACATAAAGGTAATCACTTTTTAAAACCTCTTCCATATTGCTCGTAATATTAACATAATTAACTTGGCGCTTATTTAACAATTGCCATATTTGATCCTTTTCCTTATTGGTAAATTGCCGCAGACAATCATTAAAAACTATCGTTTTAGAAGGAAACAAATATATCATTTCCGTCAAATCAGCATAATTAATTTTATCGTCGATAATCGTGTAATCTAAAAAATTATTTAAAAGTTTTTGATCAATGCGATTGGCAATAACTGCATAATTTAGGTCATTTTTAATTTCCATTATTACTACTTTTATACCTTTCTATTAATTCATTAATTTTAATAAAACGGTGGTTTATCCCAGATTTTCCAACTTTATAACCCGTTTCACTCGTGATAACATCGGCCAGTTCCTGAAAAGAAAGTTCCGGATATTTTTCGCGCATTTCAGCCACAATCATCGTTTTTTCATCTAATAAATCAAATAAATCATGCTCTTTTAAAAACTTAATATTCGCCAGTTGCTCTTGCCCGGCTTTAAAAGTTTTTTCTTGGTTAGCCACCTCACAGTTATTCAAGCGATTAACCATATTTTTGTGATCGCGATAAATCCGAATATCTTCAAAATAGAATAAAGCTGAAACAGCCCCAAAAAGCTTAATTAAATCACTAATATTTTCGGCCGATTTAATATAAACCACATCTTTATAACCCCGATTAATTATTTTAGCATAAAAGCCAAAGTTTTTTAAGAGTTTTAAAGTTTGTTTGGCCTTTTTTTCTTGGCTAAAAATAAATTCCAAATGATAACCACTGGTTTGAGGATTCGAAATATTACCCACGGCTAAAAAAGTTCCTTTTAGATAAGCAATTTTTTCTTCTTCGGTGGCCAACATATCTAAATTATTTTCTTCTTTAATGGCATTTTTCAATAATTCCACTTGTTCTTTAATAACTAAAATATATATTTGTTTAACTTTAAATCTTCTTTGCATCCGAATAATAATGCTGACATTAATCCCATAGATTTCTTTAAGTTCTTTATAGATCTTCCGGGCCACAGCCGCATTTTCAAGCGTTATCGTAATTTCTTTATTACTAATTTTAGCCACACAATTTAAAAAAGCAATTAATTCCCAACGCGATTCTAAGATATTAATATCTTGTTTGGCAATTTCTTCTTTAAGTGTCGTTGTAAAAGTCATTATTTATTGCCATCCATTAAATGAGAGAAAATTAAATATGCCACTTTTAAACTATCATGCCGATAGTAATTATCTTCAATCGTATATAATTTATCACTAATAACCTTGATTTTACGGTGGGCTAAAACATCGCTATCTAAAATAACGGGATCTTTTTGTTCATGGGTAGCATACTTAGATGCCAAAGCACTACTCATCACATGATTATTGGCTACCACAACATTAATTGTATTTTTACCTAAATAGCGTTCAATCGCATCAATATGGTCACTAACTTTATAGTTTTCCGTTTCCTTCGGTTGAGTAAATAAGTTGCAAACATATAATTTATCGGCTTTAGCCTTAACGATTTCCCTAACTAATTTTTTATCAATTAAATGAGGAATAATACTCGTAAATAAACTGCCGGAAGAAAAAATAATTAAATCGGCTTTACGGACGGCATCTATAACGGCCGGATTAACCTCAAATTCCTTATTATATTCTAAGCGGTCAATATGACTCCGATTCTTAGTTACTGCTACCTCCCCGACAATTTTTTTACCATCTTTGGTAATCCCTACTAAATCAATATTATCTTCCGTTAAAGGCAAAATATTCCCTTTTAAATCCAAGATTTTTCCTAAAACCGGTAAGGCATTCGCAAAATTACCCTTCAAATCCAGTAAGGCCGTCAATAATAAATTTTTTACCGAATGGTTATCTAAATGTTTATCTTTTTTAAAACGGTAATTCATTAAATCGGTAATATCACTATCTACATCAGCCATAGCCAACATTACTTTGGAAATATCACCAACCGCGGGAATATTAAACTCTTTCCGTAATTTACCGGTGCTAGAACCATTATCGGCAACAGTAACAACAGCCGTTATTTCCACGGGAAATAATTTTAAACCTTTTAATAATTGGGAAAGGCCACTGCCACCCCCAAAAATAACAATTTTTTTCATAATTAATCACTAGTACAATTATATACTAATTTGCCCTAAAAAAACAATCTATTTCTAGATTGTCATTTTTATCTAAACCATTGGGTTCTTTCGTAGAACCAGCCACCTTTACCTGGGAAGCCCGGCGGATTAATTAGATTAGCCGTATAGTTTTTCCAAGTCGTCCATTTACTTTTAGAAACCCCATAATGCAAGTGCGCCCCAGTCGTACAACGATCGTATCCCCCATTGCGGGTAGCTGTTGATCCCCCACCAGAATAAGCAATTACATCCGTGTTTTTCACAGTTTGACCTAAACTAACCTCAATTTTTAATAAATGGGCATATTGCATGGTATAAGTTGTTCCATTAACATCCGATTGAATGTAGATTTGATTACCACCACAGGAAGATTTCCGAATAATATAAACAACCGTTCCGTTAGTAGCTGAATAAACAGGCGTTCCTTCAGAGACCCCAATATCAATTCCACTATGGTTACTTGATTGCCCACTAACATTCCGATATCCAAATAAGGAATTAATTCGCCCCTTAGTTACGGGTTTTAACCAAGTAGAGTTATATGAATACTTGGCACAGACATCGAATTTTTCATTTTCGCCACAACCCATATTTTCGTAAGTTTTAATATTGGTTTGAACAATTTTAATTTCTTCGTCGATATCCATCGCAATATCTTCCATTTCCATTAAACTGGAATCTAATTCTTGAATCTTTTTTTGATATGAGGTGATGTTATTATTAAGTTCTTGTTCATATTTTTTTAATTCAACTTGTTTTTGTTCGTTTTCATCAATTAAGCCCTCAAGCTTTTTTAAAGTATCTTGGTTATAATTAACAATTTCTTCAACGGCATCAATCCGCATAATCATTTCGGTCATACTCGAAGAATCCGTAATGAACTCAAGATAACTATTATCGCCCATCATCATTTGGTAAAACTCGAGCATTTCCTTTGTTTTAGCTTCATATTCGCTTATCTTTTGTTCGCTGGCCTTAATACTATTTTTCGCTTCCTCAATTTTGGATTCACTCGTTTCAATTTCTTTATAAGCATTAGCAATTGCCACATTCTTAGCGTTCTTTTCGGCTTTCGTTAGTTGCTTTTGTTTTTCATTAGAACTTTTTTGATTTTGCAAATTTTTTAATTCTTGCCGTAGTTCCGCAAGCGTAGTGGCTTCCGTTTTCGCCGAAACCATACTGGGCGCCATCAGCATTAAGATTGTAAATAAAATACCTAACTTTTTCATATCTTCAAATACTTCCTTACGGCTTTTAAACTACCAAGCATACCGACAATAGAACCAATGACTACTAATACTAGAGAGACAAAGAAAACAAAATTATATGGTTTAATTAATACCGCCATGTTCGTAAATAATTCGCCACCCATTTGGGCATAAAGAATAACATAGCCATATATGGTAATACATATCGGAATAATCGAACCAATTAAGCCAATAATAAAGCCCTCGATTAAAAATGGTAATTTAATACTGATATTACTAGCCCCTACTAAACGCATGATTTCAATTTCATTCCGGCGTGAGAAAATAGTTAATTTAATGGTATTACTAATTAGAAAAGCCGTAACTAATACTAAAGCAATAACTGTAACAACAACTACTTTTTCGACAACATCAAAAGTGGATACCACATTTTCGACCATGCCTTCGCCATATTTCACGGATTCAACGCCTTCAATTTTTTTAATATATTTAGCCGTCGACCCAATTTCTTCTATGTCTTTTACTTTAACACTAATCGAATTAAATAAAGGATTTTCATCTAAATAATTTAAAATGGTATCGAAAGTATCAGAATATTCTTCCATATCCATTTTCCATTCGTCTTTACTTTTAAAATCAATTTGTTCGACATTAGGTTGCGCTTTAATATCCGTTTGAATATTTTCTAGTTGCGCATCCGTGACATCTTTTTTTAAATAAACAACAATACTAAATTCGTCTTCAATTAATTTTGTTGCATTTTCAATATTCGCAGCCACTACAATTGCTACTGCCACTAAAATCAAAGTGATCGTGGTACAAAGAATAGAAGCAAAACTTAAACTAAAATTCCGTCCAACACTTTTAAAGGCATCGCGAAAACTTCGCCCAATAATTCTAATTGCTTTCATGAGCTTTATACCTACCTTTCGCATAATCACCCACTAAGATACCATGGTCAATAACTAAAACTCTTTTTTTCATCCGGTTGACGATATCTTTATCATGGGTGGCCATAATAATGGTTGTTTTTAAATCTTTATTAATATTATCAATTACCTTCATAATTTCTTTACTCGTTTCGGGGTCCAAGTTTCCGGTTGGTTCATCGCAAATTAATAATTTTGGTTCATTCACAATTGCCCGCGCAATACAAACTCTTTGTTGTTCCCCACCGGATAATTCATTCGGAAAAGACCTAACTTTTTCTTTTAAACCAACTCTTTCTAAAGCATTTAAAACTTTAGGCCGAATTTCTTTTTCCTTCATGCCGACACATTCCAAAGCAAAAGCGACATTTTCGTAAACTGTTAACTTAGGTAACAATTTAAAATCTTGGAAAACGATCCCGATTTTCCGTCTTAATTTATAGACTTTCCGGTTTCTAATTTTGCCTACATTTAAGCCTCCGACTGTGACTGTACCACTGTTGGGTTTTTCTTCCCGATAAAGCATTTTAATAAATGTTGATTTTCCGCTGGCAGTAAGTCCAATGACAAAAACAAATTCGCCCTTTTCAATAGCCACACTAACATCAGCCAAAGCGGTAATCCCATTTTTATATATTTTATTAACATTTTTTAACTCAATAAAACTCATTGTACCACCTACTACTATACCATTATATCATTTATTTCCTAGTCGATAAATGGTAAATTTGACCTTTTGACACCGCCCTTAGTTTCGTAACAATCATCGATAATAAAAAACGCTGTCGGATCAATTTCTAAAATTTTATTTTTAAACTTATAATAATCCCGATTAGAAATTACCACCATAATCAAAGAGCCATGCGTATGGGAATAGCCCCCTTTGGTAGGTAAAATCGTAAAACCTGATTCAAATTCATCAAAGATAACTTTTTTAATTTTCTTTGGTTTACGCGTAAAAATATAAAATAATTTACTATCAGAAATGCCATACATGATTTTATCAATAAAAACAGATGATATTACCATAATGATTAAAGAATAAATCCCTAATTCTAAAGAAAAGACAATACTACATGCTAAAATAACTAAACAATTAACAAAGGTTAAACCTTGTGACTCCGGAATTTTAAAATATTTATTTAAAAGTTGCATTAAGACATCATTACCACCCGTTGTATAACCGCTTTTATAGATTAAGCCATTGCCGATACCATATAATAAAGCCGTCAATATTGCCGTAATTATCATTTCTTTTAAAACTAAATGTTTTAAAAGAACTTGAGCAATGGGTAAAGTAAAAGTAATCATAACCGGATATAATAAAGTTCCAACAATGGTCCGTTTAGTTTTTTCCCAACCGAGAAAAATAAAACTAACAATAAGTAATGTAATATTGGCAATATAGATAAATAAAGTCGGATTAAAGCCACTAATTTGGTGCACGATGATAGCCAACCCACTCATGCCCGCGAAAGCAAAATTGTTGGGTAGTAAGAAAAGATTATAACAAAGGGCTAAAAGAAAAACGCCTAAAACAAAGGTAATGCCCTCAATAATTATTTTTTTATCTGAGTATTCTTCCATCGTCCAACCACCTTTATTCTAATTATAAAGGAAAAAGCCGATTTTAGCAAATAATATCATAATTTGTCACATATAGTTTATTGGGGTGAAATCATGAACGGCAATTTTTATCAAAATCCAACTTTTCCCAGCAATAACTTTCCCACACCGCCCGGAAATATGTCCGTAAGTGAGGTAAACACAACAAGTATGCCGATGGAACAAAGTTATATTGAAAACATCTTGCGCTTGAACAAAGGTCAAAGAGTTAAGGCCTATGTTTCCTATCCTGATAGCAGCGCTTGGCAAAACAAAGTTTATGAAGGACTTATTGAAGAAGCCGGAAAAGATCATTTAATTATCCGGGATCCTAATAGCAACACTTGGTACCTAATTCGAATTATTTACCTTAATTATGTTGAATTTATGGATCCAATTATTTACTCTCATGCTTATTCGGAAAAGACCTACTAAAAGAAAAGGGGCTGTAATGAAATGAAATAATTTCATTATAGTTCTTTTTTGTTTGTCAAAAAACTAAAAAGCGCTAGAAAACTTAATTTCTAACGCAATATGTGATACAATCTAATCGACGAAAGAAGATGTATCACATGGAATATTTTACTATAAAAAGATTTCTTTTTCTAGTTTCCTCAGACAAATACATTGAGCAAATAATAATAATAATAATAATAATGTTCTAAAAATATAAGAAAACATTTAATCAAACGATACTTTAGAATAAACAAATATATCATATATAAGAAATAAAGCAAAATTTCAAAAATTTTATATTTTTTCAACATTAAAAAGGGAGTAAAGAAATTATTTCATTTCATTACATCCCCTTTTTTATTTTTTTACATATACTATTAATAAGTAATGACGCAAATTTGACTTTGCGAGTTATTTGTACTATTATCATTAATAGATAAATTGTTAATGTTGTTGGGCAATTGTAGCCCAGGGATATTAACAATTTTTATTATTTAGCAACCAATTTCATTTAATACTTGTTCATATTTTTGGTTTTCGGTTAAATTGCAAGTTTTATTACGTAGATTATTATTAGCTGCTACATCTTTTAATAAATTTATTTTTGTCCCTTTAGTTGTAGATAACGTATTTTTATATTTTATTGTAGGCACTTTTGTATCAATAATATTTATTTTAACTGATTGTTCTTTTTCTTTATTATCTACAATATATTTTATATTTAATTCCTGTTCTCCTAATTTAGAAGTATCAATTTTTTCAACTTCACTTGTTATTTGCACTTTATTATTTTCGCTTAATGACGATAATAAATTAACATCACTATTTATTTTAAAATTTAATTCATTTTTTAAAATTCGCTTTTCGTTATGATTAATCGTTTCCCCTCCTTTTCCATTTCTTCTTTCCTATTTCAACCGCTCATTGTAAATATAAAAATAATGCAAAAAATTATTAATATTATTTTTTTCATGCCGCCTTATTTTTCTTTCTATTCCCCATACTATCCCCCAAAAAGTAAGTATTATTTGATAAAAAAATTAATAGTATTTGCCAAATACTAAAAGCGGATAAAATGCTTTTTTTCTTTTGCTAAAGTTGTTTCTGGCCCATGACCAGGATAAATTATAATATTATCGGGATATTTACTAATCATTTTTAAACTTTCTTGCATTTGTTTAAAATCCCCTGTTGGTAAATCGCAACGACCAATTGCATTTAAAAAAATAAAATCGCCGGCGAATAAAACTTTATCTTCTTCAAAATAAAAACTAACGGAATCACTTGTATGACCGGGTGTTGGAATTACTATAAAAGGAAAATCTTTAATTGTGCGGCTTTCTTTTAAATGAAAATACTCTTCAATCTCCGGTAAAGCCGTCACATGATCAAAATGATGATGGGTAACTAAAATACCGACAATGTTTTTACCCTGACAAGCGGCAATAATTTTGGCACTTTCTGCACCGGGATCAATAATAATACTTTTACCCTTTTTCGTAACAATATAACAATTGGTTTGTAGTTCTCCTACAACTACTTTTTCAATTTCCATTTTTTATGCTCCTCGTATAATAGTTTTTGTAAGAGAAAATTTATATACTTTTTCTTACATCAACTATTTTATTTTTTATTCTATT
>CANQZX010000021.1 GCA_947628445.1 uncultured Bacilli bacterium | reverse complement strand
ATAAATATAAAATAAATTTTGTTCAATGTTTTCATGACAATGTGTGCCTTGAACAAAGTGAAAGGAATGTGAGGTTAGAATGAAAAAAACAATGAGTGTTATGGGAGCCATGGCTTTAATGGCGATGCTGGGGGGTGCCGCTTACATGATGATGGATAAACAAAAGAAGGCAAACGTCGAAAAAATCTTAAATAATGCGGCCGATGAAGCCAGTAAAATGATGAAAAAAACGGTTAAATAATTTATTTTAAGAAAAGAAATTACAACTTTTCTTTTTTTTCACCTTTTTTCGACAAAATATGCGTTTATTTTAGAGTATCTTATCCTTAGGTGAGTTAAATGAAGGGATATATAAAGTGGGTTTTGGGTGGTATTTTAATAGGTTGTTTTTTTGCGTTTTTATTTTATCATGATATTAATAAAGAGGTTGTGGCTTTAACTCAGAATAAAAATACGCTTTATTTATTTCAAGTGGGGGTTTTTGCCCAAAAGGATAATGCTGAGGCCTTTGCTACAAGATTTAATAGCCGGTTAGTTTATCCTGATGATGATTACTATCGTGTTTTAATTTGTGCCACGACCAATGAAGAAAATAAAGCCAAGTTAGATGCTTACTACCGGAAACAAAACCTCAATTTTTTTATTAAAAAAGTTTTAGATCAAGATTTAAGTGATGAGTTTAAAAAACTAGAGGTTTTATTGAGTAAAACCGAAAATGAAGCCGCTATTGATCAAGTATGTCAAACAACTTTAGAAACTTTTCTAACATATTCTAAATAAAACCAAACATACTAAAAGTATGAAACGAAATATTTTAAATGGGGCTTTAGCTATTTTCTTAATTATTATTTATCTTAGCCGGGATCAAATTGATGCCTGGCATATTCAAAATAACGAATTATTTCAAAATGAAATTGTCACGAACTCCGAGATTAAAACTTTACAAACGGAAAATGCGGCTTTAAAAAAGACCGTTAATCTTATGACTAATTATCCAACTTACCAAATTAGTAAAGTAAAATATCGGGATATTTATGATTTTGCCGATTCCCTAACTATTTATAAAGGGAAGGCAGAAGATATTCAAAAAGGGTCTTTTGTTATAAATGATGAGGCCTTAATCGGCATTGTAACTGCGGTTTACAAACACACCAGTACGGTTAGGTTATTAAGTAATAAAAAAAGTAATATTTCGGTTAAAATTAACGCTGTTTATGGTTTATTACGCTGCCAAAATAATAAATTAATTGTAAGTAATATTCCTAATTATGACTTGCTTCAAATAGGCGATAAAGTCTATACCTCGGGTTTGGGAACTTTACCCGAAAATATTTATATCGGTGAGGTTGAAAATATTACCACCGACAAATTAGGTATTGAAAAAATCCTTACAGTTAAATGGGGGACAAATCCCGATCAAATTAATTATGTTTGGGTGGGATCGCCCAAATGATTTTAATTTTAGGAGATATTTTAATTAATCATTTTACGCCCTTAGTTAGTTATCTTTTTCTTTTTAATTTGCAGCACTCTGCGCTTCTAAAAATATTGATAGTTGGTTTAACCATAGATTTATTTTTAACTAATTCTTTTCCATTTCACGCCCTTTTTCTTCTTATTTTTTGGTTTATAAAAAGATATCTTTGGCCTAAACAAAAAACATTGGGCAATTTTCTTAGCTTTTATTTTAGTGCCATCTTAAGTTATTATCTTCTAACCCATATTTTATTTAACTATTTTAATCTTTCTTCCTTTTTAATTACGCTAGGTTTTAATTTAATTGTAACCGGTCTCAGTTATAAAAAAATGAATGCCCGCATAAACTTTATTGGGTGAAAAAGATAATGGATGAATTAAATGTGTATTTAACTAATTTTAAGAAAAAAAGACGAAATCCGTATTTAAAAGTAAAATTAAGCAATAATAAACATTCTTTAGTCCGAAACTTTTTAACGAAAGTTTTATTAAGTATTATTTTTTTCCTTTTAAGTTTAATTTATCTTAAAACCAATGATAAAAATGTTTTAATGTATAAAGAATATGTTTTTAGTGAAAATCTGCCATTTACGAAAATTAAAAATTGGTATGAAAATTTATTTGGCGAGCCCATTCCTAAGACGACAAATAAAGAAAAAACCGTTTTTAGTGGCTCATTAATCTATAAAAAAATTGAAGATTATCATGATGGGGAAAAACTAACCGTCAATGATAAGGCGTTAGTTAGTACTTTAAATGGGGGAATAGTGGTTTTCATTGGCGAAAAAGATGATTATGGTAATACCGTAATTGTTCAAGGTAATGATGGGGCAGATATTTGGTATGGAAATGTGGCCAATGTGGCCGTAAAACTATATGATTATGTGGAAAAAGGTACCACTTTAGGGGAAACAAAAGATGATACTTTATATTTAGTAATTAAAAAGGATAACGAATATCTTAAATATGAAACATATCAAAGTTAATATCTTCACCTGGTATTTTTTATTTTTGGCTTTTTGTTGTGGTTTAATTAAAAATGCCTTAATTATTTTTTTTATTGTCTTAATTCACGAATTAGGGCATGTTTTTTTGAGCCACCTTTTAGGTTATCAAATTAGTGAAATTAATATTTATCCCTTCGGAGGAATTACGAAAATAAAAAAGGATGTAAATACTCCTTTAAATCGGGAAATAATTATTGCTTTAGGCGGCATCTTTTTGCAATTGCTCATTTGGTTAATTACGCCGATACTTCCCTTTACCGATCATACCTTAAATTTAATTAAAACCTATAATTTAACCATTATGCTTTTTAATATGCTCCCGATTATTCCTTTGGATGGTAGTATTTTTCTAAATGCCTTGTTAGCCAAAAAGTTATCCTTTAAAAAAGCCTATTTTGGGCAAATAATTATTTCGGTTATTTTCCTAATTTTATTTAGTATCTTTAATTATGTCCGATCTTTAAATAATTATTTAATTATTCTTTTTTTAATTTATAAAACTTATACTTATTTTAAAGATTATAAATATCTAGAAAATCGCTTTTTATTAGAGCGCTACTTAAAAGATTTTCCTTATAAAAAAATTAGTACCCAAAAAGGACAACTTGATATTTTAAAAAAGGATACTTTGCACTATTTTCGGGAAGAAAAAGGAATTATTAGTGAAAAACGGAAACTGCAAGAAAGGTTTGACAAAGCTTAAGCTTCTAAATTATAATAACCACTGAGAAATGTGGTGGTGTTATGGAACAAATGAAAAATGAACAAATACTTAGTACGGCTTATAAAACCGCGATTGCTTTTGTTAACAGTTTTGGTTATAGAATTTCTTTTTATAATATGACGGAAAAGGTTAAAAGAACCCTTAATGGGGGTATGGCCACTTTTAATAATATCTATGATGAGATGGATAATAATGTGGGTTATGTTGGTAGCTTACTAGAAAAAAGAATCCATTTGGAATTAAAATTAAATGGTTATGATATTAAAGGCAATATTTATTTTCATCATCCCGAAGCCGTTGATTTTGCTTTAGTAAATGGAGGAAAAGTAAAATATCATTCCCATTTTGCTTTAAGAAAACGATTTAATGCCGATGAGGCAATACAATATTATGCTCAAGTAAGATTACACCCCAATGATTCATTAAATGATAGTGATGTTCATATTAATTTAGCTGATGAAACTAATTTATTTAATTATTCGGTAAGAAATGCTGGCTTTTTAGAAGATGTGGCAATTCAAAAACGGCATAAAAATGATAAGATTCTAAAACAAATAACTTATCAATACCAAAATTTAACTGATGATATTGCTTTTCATTTTACGGTTTTAAATGAAAGTGAAAATGCTGAGTTTTTAACGCAAAGTAAAAAGATTAGATTTCGCCAAAGTAGGGATGAAATGACAAGTCAAGTTAAAAAATTGGCGCGAGGATTTGATAATCCGACAACGGAGTTAACCCAAATGGCCGCTTTAATGCTTCAAATGAATCCGGATTTTGCCAAAATAATTACCAAAATTGATTCATTTTATATAAACTTTATTTGGTATGATGCTTTATTTTCTTGGTTTGTTAAACTATTTAGTTTAACTTATCCGGAATTTAGTGATGAAGAAATAAAAGTCTTATTTGGTGTAACCCGTGAAAGCATCATTTTTCAAGATGGGTCACCTGATTTAACGACATTTTTAGACGAAAAAAGTGATTTAGTAAGAAAGAAGGTTAAATAATGAATGATTTAAAAGAAGCTTTAAAAACAATTATGGTTTATTTAAATAGTTTAAATATTCAAACCGATATTACTTTTAATACTCAAATCTTAGATTGGTTTAGTACGAGAGGAAATGTTTTTGATATTCGTTACTTAGGTAAAAAAGCGGGGATAATTAAAATACATAATTCCGTGCCTTCCAAAGTTTATTTTGCTTTGGAAACTCACTATAAAAAGATGCGGGGTGAGGTTAGTTTAGCCAATCCTCATGATTTAACATACGATATCTTGACAGATAGCCATTTTGAAAACTCTTCTTTGCATGGAACTTTTAGCATAAACTCACGATTACTTGATAATGAAGAGATGGAATATTTTATTACCATTAAAGGAGAAAAACATGATCTAGCTTTAACGGGCATGCGGGAAGAACAAAAAATAAGTTTTGCCCTTAATGATGAAAGTTTATTAAAGGTTCAACTAGAAACAAAGTATGGTATCGAACAATTACAATTATATCCGCATGAAAAAGAAACTAATATTGCATATAGTTATGATAATAAAGCGCGGGATCACCATTTAGGTTTTAGTGCCAAAGTAGGAGCCAAAAATCAAACTATCGCCGGAATTAATATTGAAGGGTATTATACGGAGGTAACCACAACTTTTGATGAGGTTAAAAACGAGATTTCTAAATATTGGTCTGATAGAACTTTTGATTCTCACAAATTAATGCAAAAAATTTATCCTCATTACCAAGATATAATTAGAAAATTAAATGAAAGTCTTGAAGGCGACTATTTTAAAGTTAACTGGTTAGCTCATTTAATGGATTTAGCTTATCCCGAATATAGTGATGAGGAAATTAAAACAATCACGGGAATTGATCGAGAAAAATGTCTTTTGGAAAATCAAAGTGAAACCTTAAGTGCTTTATATGCCAGTGAAAAGGTTCGCAAAAGAATATTAAAATAATTAAAAGCGGTTTTACCAAACCGGTAAATAAATGGGCTTATAAAGCGGTTTTACTATTCCAGTTAAAAATAGGTTTAAAAGGAGATTAGAAAGTTTTTTCTAGTCTCATTTTATGTAATTTAATTGCCAATGCCAAATATAATTAAAATAACCGGAAATGTTTGACATTTCCCATGTTTTTTGGTAAACTTAAGTAGTTTTAAGTAATTTCACAAAAAACCGCTCGAAAAAGGTTTACAAAACGATTCCGTTACCTTCCCGGCGCGTCTTAGATTAGGAGGTATGAAATGAAAGCTATATTTGAAACAGGTGGAAAACAATACTATGTATCTGAACAAGATAAAATTTATGTTGAAAAATTAGATGCAGAAGTAGGTAAAGATATTACTTTTGATAAAGTTTTATTTGTTGATGGCAAATCTGGTAATCCTTATGTGGCTGGTGCATCAGTTGTATGTACGGTGGAAAAACAAGGAAAAAGTAAAAAGATTAAAGTCTTCAAATATCGTCCTAAAAAGAAATATCGGAAGACTCAAGGTCATCGTCAACCATATACTTGTTTAGTTGTTAAAAAGATTAATGGTTAATAATGATTACAATTGATGTTAAAAATAATGAAATTAGTGTAAAAGGTCACGCGGGCTTCGATGATATTGGTAAAGATATTGTTTGTGCTAGTGTCTCTAGCATAATTTATACGACAGTAAATGGAATTTTTAATATTGATAAAAGTGCTATTAAGTTTGTCGATAACAAAAAATTACTTAAAATAACCATTGTCAAAAGAAGCACGGTGGTAACAATTTTATTGGATAATATGGTGGGATTATTAGAAAATCTGGAAAACCAATATCCGGAAAATTTGCAAATTATTAAAAAAGGAGGATAAAGTTATGTTTAAGTTATATATTAGTTTAAATATTCAACGTTTTGCCCATAAAAAAGGACAATCTTCAACTGATAATGGTCGGGATTCGGCTGGTCGAAGACTTGGCGCAAAACTTGCTGATGGTCAAACCGCTAAAGCGGGAGCTATTATTTACCGTCAAAGAGGAACAAAGATTTTCCCTGGTAAGAATGTGGGTATGGGTAAAGATCACACTTTATTTGCCAAAGTTGCCGGTGTTGTCAAATATGAAAGAAGCGGCAAATCACGCAAAAAGGTAAGTGTTTACGAAGTTGCTTAAATCAACCAAATGGTTGATTTTTTTGTACTTTAAATCGGGCTTATGGTAAAATAAAGAGGTAGGAGTGCAACATGGATGTCGAAAAAGTCAAAAATCGGGTAACTAATACTTATGATATTTTTTTAAAAGAGAATAATAAAATATTTAGAATGTCTTATCAAGGTAATTTAGATATTTATTGGTCAATTCGGGCACCAGAATATGACTCAATTGATCAAGAATATGGTTATTATAATCTTTCCATTACTAAAGCTAATTATTTATTATATGAAGCTTTTGCCACTTTATATGATGATATTGTAAAGGCTCAACTTTTTGATGTGGAGGATTTAAATAATTTTTCTTCTTTAACGGAATACCAAAAGTATTTAGCCAAAAGAAAAAAATGGCAAGAACAGGAATTAGCATCAGCTGCTTATCAATCTTTAGTAAGTGAAGACGTAATTACCTGGTTAAGTGATGATGCCATCTTAAATGAAAATGGGGATATAGATAGTTTGTTTCCTCCGGCCTTTGTTACGATTAGAAAACAATTAGATGCGATTTTGTTAGAGTTTAAAGTTAGATTAATTAAAGGTGTAAAGAATCAACCCGTGATTATTCGTTTTCGCTCTAGCGGTTCGGCATATGGCCACTTTTACATCCCTTTTATGCTAATGCATCTAAAACTACAAGATTATGATTGTTGCAACCAACAAATCCATCTGGAAGAATATTTATATTTGACCAGAAGAAAGGAGAAAGAAAAATGATTGAGGTTAGAAAAAGAGATAATTTGGATTATCAATGTTACGATTTAGAATTAGTGAAGCCTAAGGAAAATACTTTGTTTATGCTTCTGGGCGGTAATGGGGATTTGTATTGGAATATAAGTGGGGAATATCCTAAAATACTTTTCCCTTATGTTTATTATAATTTTACAATTACTAAAGAAGATTATCCTTTGTATGAAATGTTTAGAAACTTATATGAAAAAATTGTTTTTTATCAAATGAAACTGACGGATTTTGATTTAACTAAGCGCGTTTGTCGGACGGTTAGTGCTTACGAAAAAATCATTGCTACCGAAAAAGAATTATTTACCCGGGAACAAAGTAAATTAGTCTTTGGAGAAAAGATAGTTTGGTATAGTGAAGATTGTCTTAAAAATGAAACTTGGGATGCCCAATTTCCGCCAAGCTGGGTTACGATTGTGCCAATTGTTGATGGGATTATGTTGCAATTTCGCGTAAAAGTACAAAATGAAGAAGCTTTAAAAGAATATGTACCCGATGTGACAATTCGTTTTTGTAATAATGGGTGTCGTTATCATCGTTTTAATGGTCCTTTTATGGATTTATATAACGAAATGCAAAGTTATGAAAAAAAGGAAAATGATCAAATTCATTTGGAAGAATATTTGTATTTAAAACGGCATAAAAAAGTAAAATAAGTTCGTTATCTTGCAAACTTTTTAGAACTTTTATATAATTAATATAATTTAAGAAAAGTGGGTGATTTAAATGTTTGTTGATGAAATTACCATTAAAGTTGAAGCTGGTAAAGGAGGCGATGGTTGTACCTCTTTTCGCCGGGAAAAATTTGTGCCGATGGGGGGACCGGATGGCGGTAATGGTGGCAAAGGTGCAAGCATTATTTTTAAAGTTGATAAATCGTTAAAAACTTTAATTGATTTAAGTTATCAAAAAATAATTAAAGGAGATAAAGGTTTAAATGGGAAAGGTGCTAATAAATACGGAGCCAATGCCGAAGATGTAATTATTCGGATTCCGGCCGGAACAACGATTACTGATTTAGAAACGAATCAGGTTTTAGCGGATTTAGTTGCTGATGGTGAAGAATATTTAGTTGTGCGCGGTGGTCGGGGCGGTAAAGGTAATAAAGCTTTTGCTACCCATGATAATCCAGCTCCTAAGTTTAGTGAAAAAGGGGAACCAGGTGAAGAAAAACTAATTAAATTAGAATTAAAAGTTTTAGCGGATGTCGGATTAATTGGGATGCCAAGCGTTGGTAAAAGTACGCTTTTAGCCCAAATATCGGCTTCTAAGCCCAAAATTGCGGCCTATCATTTTACGACATTATCACCAAATTTAGGCGTCGTATTTTTAAAAGACCATCGCAGTTTCGTCATGGCCGATTTACCAGGCTTAATTGAGGGAGCCTCGACGGGAGTGGGCTTAGGTATTAACTTTTTAAAACACGCCGAAAGAACGAAAATCTTAGCTCATGTTATTGATATGGGAGCAAGTGAGGGCCGTAATCCGCTTCAAGATTATGCTACTATTCGCCAAGAAATTGAAAAATATGGTCAAAACTTGCGGACCAAAAAAGAAATTATTGTGGCTAATAAAATGGATTTGAAAGATGCTGATGCCAATTTAAAAAAATTCCAAGCCCAATATCCCGATAAATTAATTATTCCGATTAGTTCTTTAAATAATACGGGCATTGATGCTTTACTTACCACTTTAGCCGATCTTCTTGCCGATATTCCGGAGGTTAATTTATACGAAGATACCGCAAGTGATGAAGTCGTTTATACCTACGAAAATGATTTACCATTTACGATTAGTAAAGAAGATGGTATTTGGGTAGTAAGGGGTAAGAAACTTGAAAAACTATTTTCTATGACCCGCTTTGATGAAGACGAAGCTGTATTAAGATTTTCGCGGAAATTAAAAGGTATGGGCGTTGATGATGAACTTAAACGCTTGGGAGCTAAACCAGGGGATGAGGTGCAAATCTTAGATTATATCTTTGAGTTCAAAGCGTAATATTTGACCAATTTTAAGACTTTGACTAGTGTTTTTAGGTAATTCTAAAACATTAGTTTTTTTTATCGGTTCTTTAATAGAAACAATTTTGTTAGGTCCTAGATTCTGATATTTAGCTAAAATCATCTGGTTTTCATCTAAAAATAAGATATCAATATTATCACGCATCAAAAAAGTATGAACCGCATTACATTCAGGAATTAATAAACCATAGGAGATGACTTTTTCTTTCATTAAACCTTTAACTTTTTCTTGCCAAGTCTGAGCTATTTTAATTTTAATCAATTCATTATTTAAGGCTAGATACATATATTCACCGTTAAAATATATGAAAATAGGAAAAATAAATACAAATTAATTGAAAAATACTTTATTTAATGATATGATTTTAATGTAGGGTGATCAATAAAATGAATCAAAATTTACGAAAAGCACTTTTGGTTATAATTGTTGTATTAATTGCCTTATTATTAGTAATTGGGGCATCTTATGCTTATATGCAAAATCGGGTTGAATCTCAAGAATTAACAAATGTCGATTTAAAAACTTGTGCTAAGATTCAATTATTAGATAGTGATAGTGAAGTAATAAATATGACAAATACTTATCCGATGGATGATAAGTATGGTTTAGAAACACCATCTTATGAGTTTACGGTTTCTTCAAGTTGTGATACCTATGTTGGGGTTAGTATTTATTTAACGTCTTTAAAAAGCAATACGATCGAAGATGAATACATTAAATATGCTCTTAAAGATGAAAGTGGCGAAATCATATCCACGGGATTATTAAATAGTTTAACTAATGTTACAAATACTGAAGAGTTTACAACTGAAGAAATATATCAATTAGATATTGGTCTAAAAGAAACTCATAAAAATATTTATAAGGCCTTGGATGAAAATATTCCATATCAAGGAAGTAAAAAATATTCTTTGCAATTATGGATAAAAGATGAAGCAACTAAGGAAAATGTACCATTTGGTAGTACTTTTAAACTAGGAGTTTCTATAAAAGCTTATGAACGGGAAGAAGATACCTATTTAGTTTTAGGTGATGAAACTACCTCATTTTATCGTGACGATCAATACCGTGATAAAATAAAAAATGTTTATTTTACAGATAGTATTGATGAAAAAACTGATACTATAGCTGACTGGGATTTATCAAGTAATACTAATAAAAGTATAATGGGATGGCTAAAAGAAAATAATTCTGGCGATGAAAATGCCCCATATGATTTATATATTGGCTCTAACGATGTCATTAAAGCCAAAAGTTTTAAGAATGCATTTTACAATATGGCAAATGTTGAAACAATCACCTTGGCTAATTTAAATACCGATGAATTAACAACAATGTATCACATGTTTGCAGCTCCAGATGAAGTTGAAATGAAACTCCAAGAAATAATAGGCATTAATGATATAAATACATCAAATGTTACTAATATGCGAGCGGTATTTTGGATGGGTACCAATTTAACATCATTAGATCTAAGTAATTGGGATACGGGAAAAGTAACAGATATGAGAACAATGTTTGGAGCATATAATGCGCAAATGAAATTGCAAGAAATAAAAGGCATTCAAAATTTTAAAACTCAAAATGTAACAACAATGGAACAAATGTTTCAAAATTGTGCCAATTTAACGCGATTAGATTTAAGTAATTGGGATGTATCACAAGTAACAGATATGCGTAATATGTTTTTTAATAATTCAAATTTAACAAGCTTAAATTTGAGCACTTGGGATACTTCTCGAGTAAAAGACATGTCCTATATGTTTTATGAATGTACGAACTTAGAAACAATAACAGGAATTGAAACTTTTAAAACTGGAAAAGTAACAACAATGTATGCAATGTTTTATGAAGATTCTAATTTAACTGTTTCGGATTTAAGTAATTGGGATACTCAAAATGTTACTAATATGGCGTTTATGCTTGAAAATTGTACAAGTTTAACAAGTTTAGATTTAAGCACATGGGATACTTCTCATGTAGAAAATATGTCATATATGTTTTGTGGATGTACAAACTTAGAAAAGATAACAGGAATTGAAACTTTTAAAACTCAAAATGTAACAACAATGGAACGAATGTTTCGAAATTGTGCCAGTTTAACGAGATTAGATTTAAGTAATTGGGATGTATCACAAGTAACAGATATGCGTTATATGTTTTATAATAATTCAAATTTAACAAGCTTAAATTTGAGCGCTTGGGGTACTTCTCGAGTAGAAGACATGTCCTATATGTTTTATGGATGTACATTATTAACGGCTATAGATGGTATAGATAATTTTAAAACAGATAATGTAACAACAATTAAAGGAATGTTTTATGGTATGACGAATTTACAATCAGTAAATTTAAATAGTTGGGATACTGAAAATATTATAGATATGTCAGACTTATTTACTAATGATACAAGTTTAACAACCGTTGCTCTTAAAGGTTGGAATTTAGCATCCGCTAAGGATATTCATTCGATGTTTTATGGATGTTCTGGTCTTAAAACAATTGATTTGAGTGGATGGAATACCCTAGAAGTAGAAAATATGTCATATATGTTTTTTAGAGATTCATCTTTACAGTCATTAAATTTAACTGGCTGGAATACTCAAAATGTAACAGATATGTCACATATGTTTAGAGAATGTACTAATTTGTCAAAAATTGAGGGATTAGATACTTTTAAAACTGGGAACGTAACAACGATGTATGCCATGTTTTATAATGATTCATCTTTGCAAGCATTAAATTTAAATTCTTGGGATACTTCTAAGGTAGAAAATATGGATTTTATGATTAATGGCTTAAATAGTGTTACAGAATTACGATTAAAGGGCTTAAATGCTCCACAACCATCTTCTATGATTTCAATTATTAAAGATTTGCCAAAATTAGAGATTTTAGATTTAAGTGATTGGGATGTCTCCAGTATTACAGATATGTCTTGGATGTTTTCTAATATGACTGCAATAAAAACCATAAACTTAACAGGTTGGGATACCAAAAATGTAACAACAATGTATGCCATGTTCTACAAAAATCCTACTTTAACAACAATAGAAGGTTTGGAAACATTTAATACTTCAAATGTTACAAATATGGCGTATTTGTTTGATCGATCAGTAGGATTAACATCTTTAAATTTAAGTTCATGGGATACAGCTCAAGTAACGAATACTGTTCAAATGTTTAATGCTCTAGAAAATTTGACATATTTGGATATAAGAACAGCAACATTTAAAAATGTGACTGAAAGTAAGCTAATGTTTGGTGTTGTACCAAGTAGTATAAAAATAATAGTTAAGGATAAAGATGCCCAAACATTTATTCAAAATACCTTAGGATCAGGAAAAGGAACAATTACTATTGCTTAATAAGGGGGATTTATGTATACATATTTTAAAGGAATAGTTACGGAAATAGATAGTGGTAATATAACAGTTGAATGTGGAGGAGTTGGGTATAAAATAAATGTACCTAACCCTTTTAGTTATAATATTGGGGAAGAATCTAAAGTATATGTTTATACCAAAATAAGTGAAGATGATATGGCTTTGTTTGGTTTTAAAATTAAGGAAGAATACGAATTATTTTTAAAACTTATATCGGTAAAAGGGTTAGGCCCAAAGTTAGCTTTACCCATAATTGCCACGGGTTCAATCGGGGGCATTGTTGATGCGATAAATCGGGAAAATATTTTGTATTTGACTAAGTTTCCCAAGATAGGGGAAAAATTAGCAAGACAAATTATTTTGGATTTAAAAAATAAAATTAATATTGAAGGTGAAATTGCGGAAAATAATAATACTGAGGAATTAATGAGCGTCTTAGAAAGCTTAGGTTATAAATTAAGTGAAATAAAGAAAGTATTACCATTAGTTAATACCAATGAAACATTAGAAAATCAAGTTAAAGAAGCATTAAAATTAATGTTAAAATAGGGTGATTATCATGAATAAAAAGGGTTTTACTTTAGTAGAACTTTTGGCAGTTATATTATTAATGGCATTAGTGGCAGTAATTGCTTTTAATGGTGTCGGAGCAATTTCCGGAGCTATTAAAAAAGGAATCTGGGAAAACAAAATTGAGCTTATAGAAAATGGAGCCGTGAGATATGGAGAAGATAATATATATGAAATGACACATTTTGGTCAAAACTGTGGAGTTCATGAAAATTGTCTGACGGTGGAGGTAGGTTTTCTATTGCAACGTAACTATATTGCGACAAATGATCGTGATAAAGAAGGAAATAAAATCTTAATAAATGATGTTACGGAAGAAAGTGTTAATGATACGACCGTTAATATATGGTTGGAAAATAATGTGGTATATGCTAAATATAATGATTAATGTCGAAAGATGTCTAAAGGGAAACATTTAATTGTTTCTCTTTTTTATCCGTGTTAAAATAACTATGGAGGATGGAATGGAAAAATATGTTTATTTGTTTCGCGAAGGAAACAAAGATATGAAAAATTTATTAGGTGGTAAGGGGGCTAATTTAGCCGAAATGACGAATATTGGTTTACCTGTACCCCAAGGTTTTACAATTACGACAGAAGCTTGTAATAAATATTATGAAAATAAAGAAAGCTTACCGGAAGAAATTGTGACGGAAATTAAAAAACAAATTTTGGAATTAGAAAAAATAACGGGGAAAAAATTTGGTGATTTAGCTAATCCGTTACTCGTTAGTGTCCGGAGTGGAGCTCGCGTTAGTATGCCGGGGATGATGGATACAATTTTAAACTTAGGTTTAAATGATGAGATTGCCGAAAGTTTTGCCAAGAAAACCAATAATAAAAGATTTGTTTATGATTCTTATCGGCGCTTTATTCAAATGTATAGTGATGTTGTCTGTGGTTATCCGAAAAAAAACTTTGAAGAAATAATTGATGCTGTTAAGCAAAAGAAAAATATTAAACTAGATATTGAATTAGATGCTGATGATATGGTGTTCTTAACTGATGAGTTTAAAAAAGAATATAAGAAAAATGCCGGTAAAGATTTTCCTACGGATCCTTATGAACAATTAATTGAAGCGGTTAAAGCAGTCTTCCGGAGTTGGAATAACGAAAGAGCTATTTATTATCGCCGCCTTAATGATATTCCGGGAACTTGGGGAACGGCTGTTAACGTGCAAGAAATGGTTTATGGTAATACCAGTGAAAACTCTGGAACAGGCGTGGCTTTCACACGAAATCCGGCGACTGGTGAGGCTAAAATATTTGGCGAATATTTAATTAATGCCCAAGGCGAAGATGTCGTGGCTGGCGTGAGAACTCCGGAAAAAATTGATACTTTAGCTGAAAAAATGCCGGATGTTTATCAAGAGTTTTTAAAAGTTGCTCAA
Organism: uncultured Bacilli bacterium; assembly: GCA_947628445.1. Classification (GTDB taxonomy): domain Bacteria; phylum Bacillota_I; class Bacilli_A; order RF39; family UBA660; genus Onthocola_B. Next base: position 1,739 of record CANQZX010000021.1, on the reverse strand, counting down.
ACTTTGGAAAATCATTATAATGACATGCAAGATATGGAATTTACAATTGAAAATGGCAAATTATTTATTTTACAAACGCGGAATGGCAAAAGAACAGCCGCGGCAGCGGTTAAAATTGCTGTAGATTTGGTAAATGAAGGTAAAATTACCAAGGAAGATGCTTTATGTATGGTGGAACCAAAACAATTAGATGCTTTACTTCACCCAACATTTAGCGAAGAAGAATTAAAAAAAGCCCATGTTATTGGGGAAGGCCTAGCCGCATCCCCTGGGGCCGGAGCTGGTAAAATATATTTTGAATCAAGTAAAGTAATTGCCGCGAAAAAGGCGGGCGAAGAAGCCGTCTTGGTTCGTTTAGAAACATCTCCTGAAGATATTGAAGGCATGAATTCCAGTGAAGGCGTGTTAACCATTCGCGGTGGAATGACCAGCCATGCGGCAGTTGTAGCCCGGGGTATGGGTATTTGCTGTGTTTCGGGAGTAGGTGACTTTACTTTAAATGAAGCCGAAAAAACTTTAAAAACGAAAGATGGTTTAGTTTTGCATGAAGGTGATTATATATCTTTAGATGGCACGACTGGTAAAGTATATGAAGGCAAATTAAATAAAGTTGCGGCCACCATCAGTGGAGTTTTTGAAACATTCATGAGTTGGGCAGATGAGGTGCGAACCTTAGATATTAGAACTAATGCGGATACCCCTAAAGATGCCAAACAAGCCAAATCATTTGGGGCAGAGGGTATTGGATTATGTCGGACAGAACATATGTTTTTTGAAAAAGAACGGATTTTTAATTTCCGGAAAATGATTTGTGCCACCAGCGTCGAAGAACGAGAAAAGGCTTTAGAACTAATTTTGCCATATCAAAGAGCCGATTTTGAGGGCTTATTTGAGGCGATGGCGCCATATCCAGTGATTATTCGGTATCTTGATCCACCGCTTCATGAATTTTTACCTAAGACCGAAACGGAAATTAAAGAACTAGCCAATGATTTAGGCAAAACAGTTGAAGAATTACAAAACGTAATTGCTTCTTTAAAAGAGTTTAATCCGATGATGGGACACCGAGGTTGTCGTTTAGCCATAACTTATCCGGAAATAGCCAAAATGCAAACAAGAGCGGTTATTGAAGCGGTTATTAATGTAACGAAAAAAGGAATAACGGTTGAACCGGAAATAATGATTCCTTTAGTTGGCGAGGTTAATGAGCTTAAATACGTTAAAAATATTGTTCAAGAAGTAGCTGATGAATTAATTAAAAATTCTGGCTTAGACATTAAATATAAAGTCGGAACAATGATTGAAATTCCCCGGGCGGCTTTATTAGCCGATGAAATGGCCAAAGAAGCCGAATTCTTTAGTTTTGGCACGAACGATTTAACCCAAATGACTTTTGGTTTCTCACGCGATGATGCTGGTAAGTTCTTAAATGCATATTATAATAAGCAAATATTCGAAAGTGATCCATTTAGTCGAATTGATGAACATGGTGTTGGTTTATTAATGAAAATGGCGGCAACTAAAGCCAGAACAGTTCGGCCGGATATTTCTTTAGGTATTTGTGGGGAACATGGTGGCGATCCTTCTAGTATAGCTTTCTGTCATAAATTAGGTTTCAATTATGTATCTTGCTCGCCATATCGGGTACCTATTGCTCGTCTTGCTGCAGCTCAAGCTGCTATACGCGAAAAGGAGAACAAATAGTCCGTAAAGGCGTTCTACATTTATTCAAATAATTA
>CANQZX010000020.1 GCA_947628445.1 uncultured Bacilli bacterium | reverse complement strand
ATGCTAATGATAATAGTTATCGCTATAGTGGCTCAAGTGAAGAGGTTAAAAACTATGTCTGTTTAGATGGAACAAGTAGTGAAAATGAATGCAATTCAGATACCGATTTATATCGTATCATAGGTTTCTTCCCAAATGAATCAGGCGAATATGAAATGAAACTAATCAAATATGATTATGCAACGAAAGACGAACTAGGGGATAGTTCAACAGCAACAGGTGGAGCATATTATGGTAATTATAGTTATACCAAAGACAATTACAAAGGAAATAATGCTGCAAATATAGCAGGATATTATTGGAATTACACAGGATCAGGAACATATAATAATATGTGGCAAAAAAGTAACTTAAATCAAATAAACTTGAATCATTTTTATTTAAATTATATAACTACAAAAGTAAGTAATTTAGAGAGCCATATAACGGAACATGATTGGACAACAGGTGGTTTTTCAAGTTCTGGTACACCAAAACAAGTATATAATAAAGAACTAGGAGAAGAAAAACTACAAGTCGAAGCCCAAAATTGTTACGACGACGATTATAATACAGGAGCAAGAGCATGTAAAGACGACGACTTAACTTATTCTGCCAAAATCGGCTTAATGTACGTAAGTGATTATGGCTATGCTGCCTATCCTGAAGCATGGAATCGATATGTATCTAATACAAATGAATATGGTAGCGAAGCCGTAAAAACAAATAACTGGATGTATATGGGCTTATATGACTGGACAGTTTCTCGTTATTCGGACTCTGGCTACTATGCGGGGCGTGTCGACCTTACGGGTGGTGCGAGCGTCGGCGGCGCGTTCAGCAACGGTGGCGTGCGGCCAGCCTTCTATTTAGACTCTTCGACCAAAATTGCCAGTGGAGATGGCAGTAAGACAAACCCATTCCGACTTTCATGGAATTAAAATATTAAGTGTAATGCTTAATATTTTTTGTATTAAATGAAGGGGTAAAACATATATTTTTGGTAAGGAGGATATTATGAATTGTACAATACCTTTTACCAAGGATGTTAAGTTTGAAACGAATATCGCGGAAATATTAAGTATCTCATTAGAACATGAGTATACGGTTAATGAAGGAGAGTTATTAGGTAACTTTATTATTACGGGGGAATATAAAACCCATGAGGTAAGTGTTAATCGGGAATCATTTGAATATGTTTTACCTTTTGCGGTTAATTTAACGAAACCCATTGATCCGGATACTGTGGATTTTGAAATCCAAGATTTTACATATGATTTAGTAGATAATAATACTTTGAAAGTCAATATTGAATATTCTGTTAAAGCCGTGGAAGCCGAAAGAACCGCGGATGTTTTTGAAGAGATTCCCGTAGAAGATACGGCTAAAGCGGAAGAAATAATGGCTGAGGTTTTAGAAGAAAAAGAAGAAGAAAGAAATGTCGCAGTGCCCGCGGCTGAAATAAGCGAAGAAGAAAAAAAATCAGAAGATATAAGTGCGGAAGAAAATGTAATATTAAATACTATTACAGGGGAAGAAAATAATTTTGTGACCTATCATATTCATATATATAAAGAAAATGATACAATTGAAACTATTTGTAGTAAATATAATACCAATACTAGTATATTAGAAAATTATAATGATTTAAAAAACTTAACGGTCGGTGATAAAATCTTAATTCCTGATCTAAATGAATAGATCAATTGAGGTTTTAAAAGCCATCTATAAGCCATATCGATATACGATTAAAGGTAAAGCAACGAAATTAGAAACCACCAGTGGTGATTTTGTCATTAAAGAAAAAAATAAAAATGTCGGCGAATTATTTAATTATTTAGTTAGTCGGCATTTTGATAATTTTCCGCATTTAATTGACGAATCACGAAAAGATGTCAATGTTTATGAATATATCGAAGGCATTAAGATGCCTTTAGATCAAAAATGTGAAGATATGATTGATTTAGTTAGTCAATTACATAATCAAACCAGTTATTTTAAAGAGGTTAGTGAAGATAAATATAAAGAGATTTATGAAGGAATTAAAAGTAATATAACATATTTGAGAAACTATTATAATACGAAATATGAAATGTTTTTTACCGAGATTTATATGAGTCCGAGTCATTATCTTTTTATGCGCAATTTTGCCAAAGTCATGGCGGCTTTGGATTTTGCTGAGGAAGAACTGGGTAGTTGGTATGATTTAGTTAAAGAAGAAAGTAAAATTAGAGTATGTGTGGTGCATAATAACTTAGAATTAGATCATTATATTAAGGCCGATAAAGATTATTTTATTAGTTGGGATAATTTTAAAATTGATACACCGGTTTTAGATTTTGTTAATTTTTATCGGAAAGAATACGCCAAATGTAATTTTGAGTTTGTTTTAAAAAAATATTTAACAAACTTTCCGTTACTGGAATACGAAAAGAAATTATTATTTATTTTAATTGCTTTACCACCCCAAATAAAAAAAGGGGATAGTGAGTTTGCCACCACCCAAAATATGCGGAAAAGTTTAGATTATGTTTTTAAAACGGAAAACTTAATACGGCCATATTATGCGAAAGATGAAGAAGAAAAATAAAAATAATTCTAAAAATAAAACAAAGATATTCCAGCGAAAAGGTAATATTAAGGTAATTAAGGCTTGATAAAAGATTAAAATGCCGAGAATAAATAAAATAATGATTGTAAAACCACTATTGGGTCGATGCGGATACATAGGCTTCACCTAATATAATATATGTGGCAAGTGAGGAAATGTAAATCATTTCCTTTTTATTTGAAATAAAGCGAAAGATGGATTATAATTTAAATGAGGATAGAAAATTATGAATAATAAAAAGGGTTTTATTTCCATATCGGTTGTTTATGCACTTTTTATGTTGCTTTTAGTATTGCTTTTATCTATTTTGTCGACTTATGCTTATAATCGGCTTTTATTAAAAACGACAAAAGGCGATATTGAAACGGATTTAATTCATAATCAAGATAACCGAAATCTATCTTTTGTATGTAAAAATCAAAAAATTGGTTCATGTTTTGCCCAAAGATATTATTTAGATAAAAACTTACTTTATCATAATGATACTTTAGAAAATGGGGCCAATGATGGTTCATATCGTTATGCCGGGTTAAATCCCGATAATTATCTTTGTTTTGGAACCTATGACAGTGCCGAATGCATCTCTAATCCGGATAAATACTTATATCGGATTATTGGGGTATATAATGATCAAATTAAGATTATTAAGGAAAGCCCCTTAACGGTAACTAAAGCCTGGGGAACATCGGGAATTAATGATTGGTATAAAAGTGATTTAGCAACCTATTTAAATAATGATTTTTTAAAAAGTTATGATTCAAAGTGGCAACAAAACTTGGCACAAATTGCGTGGGAAATTGGCGGTTTAAGTACCAGTGATGGAACAACAAAAATGGCGCATGATGTCTTAACTAAAGAAATTAAAAATGATGTTAATAGTACCTTATATTATAGTAAAGTTGGTTTACTTTATTTAAATGAATATTATTATGCCGCGGAAGAGTCCAATTGGATAAGTACCAATTATACGGGATCAGGGAATTGGCTTAATAAAGGTCTAAATGAATATCTAATGTCACCCGCGGCAGATAATAGTACGAAAGCTTTTGTCATTAATGCCAATGGCACAATTGCAACAGATACGGTTAGTAATGCCAAAAGTATTCGCCCTGTTTTATATTTATATCAACAAGTTAAATTAAAAGATGGATTGGGGCTTAAAGATGAGCCATATATTTTGGCAGAATAGGAGCAAAAAATGAAATTAAATAATAAAGGATTAACTTTAGTCGAATTAATCATTAGTATTGTTTTAGTAGTTGTGGTAATGCTTTTTATGTATAAATTATTAAGTGATGTCAATAACGAAAAAAATGATGATTCTTATGCCCAAGAAAATCGGGTTATTAGAGCCGAAATAATTAAAAAGGTAGAAGATGATATCTTTACCAAAAAATTGGTTCAAATCACGGATAATAGTATCAATGATAAATTAGTAATTGGCTTAGCTTTTGATGATGGTACTACCTCAACCATTGAAGCTACGAGTACTACATTTACCTATATTCCAACCAGTTATAAAGAGGGTGAGGTTAAGGGCAAAAATGCGAAACAAAAATGGACAATGAAAGAATGTAGTTTAAATAAAGATAAAGTTAAAGTATCGTATACCCAAAATAATAATATTTATTCTTTACTAATTAATATTGAAATCTATACGGGTAATGATTTTAATCGGTTGTGTGCTGCAGGCGAAGAAAATTGTCAAAATAATGTGGTTGACGATATTTCCCTTAGTTATACGGGAACATATAATGAGACAGTTGCCACTAATATTGCGCCCCTTAAATGTTTAGGTAAGGGCTGTTAAAAAAATGGCGATAGCACTTTGGAAAATACGCCCCTTTAAAAAGTAGCGATATTCTAAATGAGCTTCATCCAAAAGACATTTAACTTGAGTATGGATAGATATTCCCCCAAAAGAGATAAAGCTAATGGCTAAAATCTCTTTTATTTTGGGTAAAACATTTAATTTACTTAAGGCATTAAGTCCTTGCGTTACCTCGGCAAGTCCTTGTAATATAGTTTGCATTAAAAAACTTAAGTGTAAAGTTTTACAAATAATGCTTGTTAAAACCATAAATAGGGTAATGGTACCTAAAATCATGATCAAGGTATTCATACTTTTTTTAATCGAGGATCCTAAATCAAAATGAGCTTTGTTATCAGGTACTAAGGGCATTTTCGGAATGCGCCGGCGGATAAATAGATAAATAATCGTATTACTTAGATAATGAATAAGTATTAATTTTAAAGCAATTGCTCGGGAAAATAAAAAGTTTAACATATTAAATAAAAATAAGGGATTAGCAAAATAAGTAAAAAGTAAGTAGGAATGAGCACTAGCTTTATTTATTTTTTTTAATTGATAAAGTTGGGCAATAATAAAGGCATTGGAAGGTGCTCCACTTAAAAGAGACATGCCCCAGATAAACGGCGTGCAACTGGTAAATAGACTGGCAAAGTTTAGATTAATTAGTAAATCATTTAAAACAAACATAATAAATAAAAAGGGAAAGACTTTTTTAAGCCAAATAGTAACCGCGGCAATAGAGGTAGTTAAAACTAAATCATAATGATAAAATAGCAATGGAATTAAGAAAAGTAGAAATAAATAAACCCATTTTAATTTCATAATATCTCCAATATTTGATATAATTATTTTAGGGTGAGCATAATGTTTACTAAATTATATGAAAAAATAAAAAAATTTATTGTGCAAAATTATAAGTTTTTAATTGGGTTAGTTGTTTTATATTTGGTTTTTACCATTGAACTACCATATGTTGTATATACCCCGGGTGGTTTAGTTAATTTAAATGAGCGAATTAATCTTCCAAATGATAATATTAAAGGTAGTATTAACATGTGTTATGTTTCTCTTATGAAAGGAATTTTACCAGTTTTAGGTTTATCGTATCTATTACCTAATTGGGATATTGAGCCAAGAGAAAATGTTACCATTGATAATGGGAGTATTGATGAGTTGGTTACCTTAGAAAAATTATATTTGGAATCTTCCATTGATAATGCCACGATTGTAGCTTATCGCAAATTAAACGAAAAATTAACTATTACTGCCCAACATAATCATGTTGTCTTTATTGCTGATGAAGCCCAAACCAATTTAAAATTATATGATGAAATAATTTCGGTAAATGGTCAAAAAATCCAATCCCTAGCGGATTTAAAAGAACTTGTCAATAACCAAAAGGTAAATGACGAGGTTGAGATTCTCGTTATGCGTGATGGGAAAAAACAAAAAGCCCAAGCGCGAGTTTATGAACTTCAAAAAGAATTAAAAATCGGTATTTCACTTTTGACCACTTATGATTTAAAAACGGATCCCGCTTTAAAAGTCAAAACGAAAGCGAGTGAATCAGGTTCCAGTGGGGGTTTGATGTTAGCCCTAGCAATCTATAATAAATTAACGCCCGAAGATATTACTAAAGGAGCCAAAATAGTGGGCACCGGAACGATTGATGAAGCAGGTAATGTTGGCGCTATCGATGGGGTAAAATATAAACTTTTGGGAGCTGCGAAAAGAAAAGCTGCTGTCTTTTTCTGTCCCGTTGAAAATTATGATGAAGCTTTAAAAGTGAAAAGAGAAGAAAAGCTTAAAATAACAATTAAGGCTGTGCGCAGTTTTGATGAGGCTTTAGCTTATTTAACTAACCGGGATAAATAAGCCCTAATTATACTATTTTAGATGTTGGATTAATATCTTACATCTTTTTAAATGTAACTTTAATCTTTTCCGGACTTTTTCCACTATTTGTGCTATAATAAAGGGCAATGGAGTAAAAAAGTATGAAGCGTAGTGAAGTCGATCGCAGTTTATTAAGTCCCATGATGCTACAATACATGGAAATAAAAGATGAGTACGAAGATGAACTCATCCTTTATCGCTTGGGCGATTTCTACGAATTATTTTTCGATGATGCTTTAATTGCTTCACGGGAATTAGAATTAACTTTAACGGGCCGGGGCGCTGGGTTAGCTGAAAGAGTCCCGATGTGTGGGGTACCGCATCATGCAGTTAAAAGCTATATTGAAAAACTGGTCAATAAAGGCTATCGGGTGGCAATTGTCGAACAATTAGAAGACCCTAAAGCAACTAAGGGCATGGTTAAACGCGGGGTAGTTGATGTATTTAGTAAAGGAACCATTGCCGATGCTGATTTACTTAGTGCCAAAGATGCGACCTATATTTCGGGATTATTATTCTTTCAAGATATTACGATTTTAACTATTTTAGATTTATCGACGGGGAAACTTTTAAGTTTAACCATTGATGCTTCGGAAGAAAAATTAATTAATGAGCTATTAAATTACAATATTAAAGAGGTTGTCGTGATGCATGATGTTAAACCAGCCTTAATTGATTTATTAAAAAGACAATATAATATTGAAATTACTTTCAGTGATTTACTTTTAGAAGATAAGTACGAAAAATTATTAGATCAAACGAATGATGTTCGAATTAAAAACGGAATTAAGCATTTATTTTATTACTTAGATCACCGGCAATTAAAAGATTTAAGTTATGTCGATAAAATAAATATTATTAGCCAAACTGATTATTTGGAAATGGATGTACATACGATTCGGAATCTAGAATTAACTGAAACGGTGCGGCTTAAGGATCGGACCTTCTCCCTTATTTGGTTACTTGATAAATGTAAAACAGCGATGGGTAGTCGAAAACTTAAAAGTTGGTTATTAAACCCTTTAAAAAATCAAAAAGAAATTGAAGCCCGTTATGATAAAATTGCGACTTTAAATAATGAGTTTATTTTAAAAGATGAATTAAAAGAAGCTTTATTTGAGGTCTATGATATGGAACGACTTGCCGGGAAAACCACTAATGGTCAATTAAATCCCCGGGATTTATTACAACTCAAAAAAAGTTTAGGAGTTTTACCGCATATCCAAGAAATTATTAAAAAATTAAAGTTTAAATATGATTTAAATTTACATGAAGATATTTATAATATTCTCGATCAAGCCATTAGTGAAGAGGCTCCTATATTGCTCCATGAAGGAGGAATTATTAAGCCTGGGTATAATCGTGAACTAGATGAAATAAAAGAAATCCGGAGTGGGGGTAAAGATTTTATTGCCCGATTTGAAGCCGAAATTAAAGAAAAAACCGGGATTAAAAACTTAAAAGTTGGTTTTAATAAAGTTTTTGGTTATTATATCGAGGTCAGTAAAGGCCAAAAGGATTTAGTTAAAGATGAGTTTAAATGGGAAAGAAGACAAACTTTAGCTAATTGTGAAAGATATATTTCTCCAGAATTAAAAGAAAAGGAAGCTTTAATTTTAAATGCCGAAGAAAAAATTAATGATTTAGAATATCAATTATTTATGGAAATTAAAACTAAAATAAAAGCTAATATTTTAGAACTTAGAGCCACAGCCGATATTTTAAGTGAATTAGATGCTTTACTTTCTTTAGCAATTTGTAGTGAAGAATATAATTTAGTTAGACCTACCTTAAATGATCAAAAAATCGTTAAAATTATTGAAGGACGCCATCCGGTTGTCGAAATTGTCAATAAAAAAGAATATGTCCCTAATGATTGTATTTTAACTGAGGGGATTGACACCCTTTTAATTACGGGACCAAATATGAGTGGGAAATCAACCTATATGCGGCAACTAGCCATTATTAGTATTATGGCCCAAATGGGTTCTTTTGTCCCCGCTAAAGAAGCTAATTTGCCTATTTTTGATAAAATATTTACCCGCATTGGGGCTAGTGATGATTTAGTTAGTGGTGAATCAACTTTTATGGTTGAAATGAAAGAAGCCCGGAATGCTATTAAAAATGCGACGGCAAAAAGCTTAATTTTATTTGACGAATTAGGTCGAGGAACTGCTACCTATGATGGTATTTCGCTAGCTCAAGGGATTCTCGAATACATTAGTCAAAATATTCATGCTATTACCTTATTTTCCACCCATTATCACGAATTAACAACCTTAGAAAATAAGTTTAAAAATATTAAAAATGTCCATGTTAGTGCGGTAGAAGATGGCGATAATATTACATTTTTACATAAAATTAAAGATGGTGCTGTCGATAAAAGTTATGGTATTCATGTTGCTAAACTCGCGGGCATGCCAGAAGAACTATTAGACCGGGCTAATGCCATTTTAAACGAATACGAACACAAGCAAAAACAAAAAAATAAAAGCCAAGATGTCCAATTAATGATGGATTTTACCGCAAATAAAGAATCAGATGATACCATTAAAAAGAAACTAAAAGAACTAGATTTAATGAATACCACGCCAATGGAGGCTTTAAATATTTTATATGAAATGAAAAATGATTTAAAGGATTAACTATTCTTTGAATCTTTTTTATTTGACGTCAAGTAAATAAAAAAACGCTCAAAATCCTTTACAATATATATATATATATATATAATGAAAGGGAAGATAGGAAAAAAATATTTTTTCTTATGTCTGGATATTACATCTATTTAGATGTATAATAAAAATATAAAAAATAAAGGAGTGTCGTGGTAATGAATGAAGAAAAAAATAATTTAAGAAAGGAAAATAAAAGGCAAACATTAACATTATCAATAATAGCCATTATTACTTTATTGCTAGTCGTAGTTGGTGCTACCTATGCTTTCTTTGCTAGCCAAAACACTGGTAAACAAGATGTTAATATTAATGCAGAATCAGGTACTACCGATGTTTTATCATTTTCCTTAAATGATAAAGATGTAACTTCAGATCAAGTACAAGATGAAGAAAATGACAAAAGTGATATTATGATTACAGCTAATATGGATAACTTTAATGAAGGAAATATTAGTGTAGGTGATGGAGTAACTGGAACAGCAACGTTAATAGCCAATAATGCGACCAATAATGCTAAAGATAATTATTATGTTTATTTAAATATTGCTAAAAATGAATTAAGATATACTAACTTTAAAAATGAAGCCGGAGAAATCTTAGAAGGAAAAGAAGAGGATGGAAAGATAGTAGCCCCAGATAGTACCCATACTACTAAAGTACCAGAATTAATTCTAACTGTCACTCAACCAGACGATAAAGGAGAATTAACTCAAATAGATGGCTTAGAATATAAAACCGATGTAGATGGACATGGTTTAAATGGATTTGATATCACGGAAGCTACTGGTTTAATACCAATAGCTAAAAACTACGAAATAACGGCAACAGGAGATACACCAACAGTAAAAGCCACGCAAGAATGGGAAATAAAAGTAACATTAGTAAACTTAGATAGTAATCAAAATAAGAATACGGGAAAAGAGTTTAGTGGAAAACTAATCTTACAAAAAGATGTAATCCCAACTAATTTAGCCGATGTGTGCGATAGTAATGAAAAATCCGGAGACTGTATTAAAGAATTATATGAGCAATCTGAATATAGTTTAAGTCATGTAATTTACCATAATAATACAGCCCTAGCCGAATCCCAAATACCTAATGCCACCTTAAATGCTAATGATAATAGTTATAGATATAGTGGATCCAGTGAAGAGGTTAAAAACTATGTCTGTTTAGATGGTACAACCACGGAAAACGAATGTAGTTCAGATGCCGATTTATATCGTATTATAGGTTTCTTCCCAAATGAATCAGGCGAATATGAAATGAAATTAATCAAATATGATTATGCAACTAAAGACGAACTAGGAGATAATTCAACAGCTGAAGGTGGAGCATATTATGATAATTATAGTTCTTCCAAAAATAATTACAAAGGAAATAATGCTGCAAATATAGCAGGATATTATTGGAATTACACTAATGGGGAGGATTCTAGCAATATGTGGCAAAAAAGTAACTTAAATCAAATAAACTTGAATCAATTTTATTTAAGTTATATAACTACAAAAGTAAGTAATTTAGGGAGCCATATAACGGAACATGATTGGACAACAGGAGGTTTCCCTGATTCAAGTTCATATTCAAGTTCATACAATGCTCAACAAGTATATAATAAAGAACTAGGAGAAGAAAAACTACAAGCCGGAGCCAATAATTGCTATGATGACGATTATAATGCAGGTACAAGAGCATGTAAAGACGAAGACTTAACATATCCAGATGAAATAGGTTTAATGTACTTAAGTGATTATGGTTATGCCGCCTATCCAAATGCATGGAATCAAACAGTAGATAGTTCAAGTGGATATGGTAGCGAAGCCGTGAAGACAAATAACTGGATGTATATGGGCTTATTTGACTGGACAGTTTCTCGTAATTCGGACATTGGAGACAGTGCGTGGCGTGTCGACTTTATGGGCTATGCGAACAACTTCAGCGTGAGCATCAACCACTATGGCGTGCGGCCGGTCTTCTATTTAGACTCTTCAACTAAGATTGACAGTGGTGATGGCAGTAAGACAAACCCATTCCGACTTTCATGGAATTAGATAAGGATATAAACTATCCTTTTTCTTTGGCTAAAGTTTTCTTTAAATAATAGAAGTTGGCAAATACAACATAAATAATATTAATGATTTCGGAAATAAGTAAACTATATAGGCCAATATGTAAAAGGGAAAAGATAGCCAAAACAAGTAATTTTAAGAAGACACCAATTAAAGATATGTGCATAGTAATTTTCGCTTTATTAAGGGCTTGTAAACTAGATATAAGAACACCTTCTAAATAGAATAAAACAAAGATGGGGGCTAAATATTTAATGTAATTGCTGCCTTTAGTCGTATGATATAAAGTAAAGAGTAAAGTATCCCGAAAAGTAAAAATTAAAAAAGAAAAAAAGATGCCAATAATAAAAGCAAAAATTAAGGCTTGTTTTATTCTTTTTTTGACCATGGTTATTTTATGCTGATAATAATATTTACTTATCTCAGGTAAAATAGACATGGAGATGGCAGATATAAAAAAATTAGGCATGGTTAGAAGGGCAATCGCATAAGCATTATAAGCCCCATATTCCGTTAGAATATAATTATTGGAATAACCAGAGAAAAGGAGCAAATTAGTTAAAATAATCGGTTCAAAAAAATAACCAATATTACCAATAATTCGACTTGATACCGTAGGCAGGGATATATCTAAAATACTTTTAGTTGTGGTAAAATTGGGTTTTAAATCTTTCCTTTTTAAATTAATTTTTTTGGGTAAGAAAAATAAAAAGACGATAATACTTGATATTTCACTTAAAATAGTAAGTAAAACTAAACCGACGACGGCGGTTAAGACGCTGATTTGCATTAATTTTGGTAAAACGAAATTAATAATTAAAAGGCGAATGATTTGTTCAATGACATTACTGGTGGCATGGGGGATCATATTTTGTTTGCCATAAAAATAACCTTTAAAAACACTGGAAATTGAGACAAAAGGTAAAGTTAAGGCCATGGCAATTAAAATGTAAAAGGAGCGGGGTTCTTGTAATAAATTATTGGCAATAAACTTAGCTGAAATAAGCATGATAATAATTAAGAGAAAATTAATTGTTAAAATAATCGCTGCACTAGAGGTTAAAATATTTAAACTCCGTTTATGAGTAGCACTATTCTCGGCAATTAATTTGGAAATGGCGGTCGGAATGGCTAGGGAAGAAATTGTTAAAAGAAGCGAGTAGGTGGGGGTAGCAATCGAATAAAGGGCAACGCCCATCTCACCAACAATTCGGGTGTAAATGATGCGAATTACGAAACCTAAAATTTTAGTCAAAAAGCCACTTATAATGAGAATAAATGTGGCTTTTAAAAAGAGATTTTCGCGTTTTTGCATAATATCACCTTTATTTATAGGTCATTTTGGTTTATAATGAAAATGTAAGTTTTACTTATAAAATATATTATTTAAGGTGAATATTATGACTGAATCAATTGATTTTAACCAGTTGGAAAAAGAGTTAAATAAAAGAGAAAATTATGCAGAAATTAAAAAGGCTTATGAGTTTGCTTTAGAGCAACATCAAGGGATGAAGCGGTTAACGGGGGATGATTTTATTACCCATCCTTTGGCCGTTGTTAAAATACTAATGGAATTAAATGTCGATGATACCACCATTATCGCGGCGCTTTTGCATGAAACGATGATGAATGGGACGGCTACTTATGATGTTTTAGAAGAAAACTTTGGGACTGATGTAGCTAAAATCGTCGAATCAATTACCAAAATTAATAATCTTGATTTGCCGGGCAAAAATGATAATTCGGCGATATACTTAAGAAATATTTTAGTGGGGTTAACCGAAGATGTAAGAACGCTTTATATTAAACTGGCTGACCGGTTACATAATATGCGTACCTATTGGGCAGTCGATGAAGAAAAAAGAAAAGAAAAAGCCGAAGAAACACTGGATGTTTTGGTGCCTATTGCCCATCGGCTCGGGATTAATTCAATAAAAAGTGAACTGGAAAACTTATCTTTATATTACTTAAAACCTGATGTCTATAATGATATCCTAGAGAAACTTAATGATACCGTTTCGAGTTTAAATGATTATTTAGATGATATGAAACAAGAATTAATTGATATTTTAACGGAAGCCGGCATTAAGTTTAAAATTAAAGGTCGGGTTAAAAGTGTTTATAGTATCTATAATAAATTAAATAATGGCAAAAAATGGGATCAAATCTACGATATTTTGGCCTTGCGGATTTTTGTCGAAAAAGAAAGTGAATGTTATGCTGTCGTGGGTTTAATTCATGCTCATTTTCGGCCAGTTCCGAACCGTTTTAAAGATTATATTGCCAATCCGAAAGAAAATATGTATCAATCTCTTCATACCACTGTTTTTGGGGTATCCGATAAAATCTTTGAGGTGCAAATAAGAACTTATGAAATGGATGAAATCGCCGAAAAAGGGATTGCTAGTCACTGGTCTTATAAAGAAAAAGGGGTTAAAAAAGTTCAAAAATTAATGGAACAAAAATTAGAATTGTTCCGGAGTATTATTGATACTAATGCCTCAGAAACTGACGATACCTTTAAAGAAGCAATTAATCGGAGTATTTTTTCTAAAAATATCTATGTTTATACGCCTAAAGGAGATGTCATGGAATTACCACAAGGAAGTACGCCTATTGATTTTGCGTACCGCATTCATTCCAAAGTTGGTGATACCATGGTTGGGGCGATTGTTAATGATCAAATGGTTCCCATTAATACCGAATTACAAAATGATGATATCGTTAAAATCATGACAAATAGTTCCTCAACGCCAAATATCGATTGGTTAAATATTGTTAAAACTAACCAAGCTCGCGATAAAATTAAGGCCTTCTTTAGTAAAAAGGATAAGGAAGAATACATTGCCAAGGGGAAAGATATTTTAGAAAAAGAATTACGAAAACGGAAATTAAGTTTTAATACCATTTTTAATAATGAAGCCATAAAAAAAGTTTTACATGATTTAAAGTTTGAAGATATCGATGAATTATATATGGCTTTGGGTTCTTTACGGTTTACCCCAGGGTATGTCATTAATTTAGTTGATACTGATAAAGATCGGGTTGAAGATATCTTAATTGAAAAAAGACCCCAACCAATTAAAGTTAATTATAAAAGTGATGTTTATGTCGATGGCTTAGATAACATTTTAGTTAATATGGCCAAATGTTGTATGCCCGTTAAAGGGGACAAGATTGTTGGTTATATTACCAAGGGTCAAGGAATCACGGTTCATAAAGAAAATTGTCCTAATGTTAATTTAACAGATGAGCGATTAATTAAAGTTACATGGAATGAAAATTCGACGAATAATTTTTATACCAATATTTATGTTAAAGTAAACGAAAATAAAAATATTATGGCCGAATTAATTACCGAAATAGGTAAAAAAGAGGCCTATGTAAGATCATGTAATACGATTGAAAAAGAAAACTATTTAGTTTATGTTTTAAATATTCGGATTCGGAATACCGAAATGTTAGAACAAGTCATCAATAGTGTGGCTAAAATGCCGTATGTGGCCGCGGTCAGTCAAAATATTTAAGGAGAAATTATGCGTGTAATAGTTCAAAGAAGTAAAGAAAGTAGTGTCCGGGTTGACGGCAAAATTGTCGGCCAAATTAATCATGGATTAGTCTTACTTGTCGGGTTTACCGCGGGGGATAATAGTCAAACAATTGCCAAAATGGTAAAAAAGATCCTAAATTTGCGGATCTTTGATGATGAAAATGGCATTATGAATAAATCGATATTAGATGTCGGGGGCGAAATTTTATCGATTTCCCAATTTACGCTTTATGCTAATACCCAAAAAGGGAATAGACCCAGTTATATTGCGGCTTTAAATGGGGCCGAAGCCATTAAATTATACGAAGAGTTTAACAAACTTTTAGAAAGTCAAATTAAAGTAGAAACTGGTATTTTTGGGGCCGAAATGATGGTAGCAATTACCAATGATGGTCCAATTACAATCGCTTTAGAAATGGCATAATTAATTTGACAAAATAATAAAAAAGTTATATCATTTTAGAAGAATTATTTGTTTAAAGGAGTACTTTTAAAAAGATATTTAGCGAGCTAATGGTTGGTGAAAATTAGTTATATTTTTAAAAGGAAGACATTAAACGGGAAATAAGCGTAGTTCTGCGTTAAAGAAAAAAGAGCATAGATTCTATGAAGTAAGGTGGTACCGCGAAATATCTTCGTCCTTACAGCGTAGGATCTTTTTTATTTCAAGGAGGAGAAAATGGAAAATATTTATCGTAGCCATTATTGTGGCAATTTAACAAAAGAAAATGTTGGGCAAACTGTGCGCGTTGCCGGATGGATTAATTCGATTCGGAATTTAGGTAGCTTAGTTTTTGTAACATTAAGAGATGAAACAGGTTTAGTTCAAATAATTAGTGAAGATACGGCCCTTTTTAGTAATGTTACTCGGGAAAGTACAGCAACTATTACGGGAACTGTGCGGATGCGGAGCGATATTAATCCGAAGATGAAAACCGGGGAAATTGAAATTGTTTTAGAAAAAATGGAAATATTAGGGCTTTGCCAAAATACTTTACCATTTGAGGTAAATCGAAGCAAAGAAGCCAGTGAAGAAACGCGGTTAAAATATCGTTATTTGGATTTACGGAATCCGGCGGTTCACGATAAGATTGTCTTTCGGGTGCAAGTAATTGATTTTATTCGCCAAACCATGAAAGAATTGGGCTTCACGGAAATTGCTACCCCGATTATTACGGCCTCATCCCCCGAAGGAGCGCGGGACTTTGTTATTCCTTCCCGGAATTACAAGGGTAAGTTTTATGCGTTACCGCAAGCACCACAAATCTATAAGCAATTACTAATGGTTTCGGGCTTTAATCGCTATTTTCAAATTGCGCCTTGCTTTCGGGACGAAGATTGTCGGGCCGACCGAACTTTAGAGTTTTATCAATTAGATTTAGAAATGAGTTTTGCAACCGAAGAAGATGTCTATGCCGTTGGCGAAAAAGTTTTCTACGATACTTTTACCAAATTTTCCAATCGTGAGGTCTCACCGCGACCTTTTAAAAGAATTCCTTATCGGGAAGCTATATCTAAATATGGTACCGATAAACCCGATTTACGAAATCCGTTAATTATCGAAGATATAACTGATATTTTAGCCAATACGGAGTTTAATGGTTTTAAAAATAAAACGATTAAAGTAATTAAAGTCGAAAGTTGTGCTAAACCAAATTCTTGGTATAAAAAACTAGAAGATTTTATAAAAGCCAAGGGGGCAGCCGGACTGGCATATTTAAAATATGAAGAGGGAGAATTAAAAGGCTCTATTGCTAAATTCTTAAGTGAATCGGAAATTGCCAGTTTAATTAAAAAATTGGCTCTTCAAGAAGGTAATGTTATTTTCTTTATTGCCGATGCCAAAAACGCTAGCAAATATGCCGGTATCTTAAGAACAAAATTAGGCGAAGATTTGGAATTAATTGATCATAATAAATATGAGTTTTGTATTATTAATGATTTTCCAATGTATGAATACAATGAAGAAGATCAAAAATGGGATTTTGGGCATAATCCTTTCAGTATGCCTAAAGGAGGCTTAGAAGCCTTAGAAAGTGCTAATATTGAAGACATTTTGGCTTACCAATACGATTTTGTTTGTAATGGTAATGAAATGGCTTCCGGAGCCGTGCGAAATCATGATATCGGCATTATGAAAAAAGCCTTTGCCATTGCGGGTTATGATGAAGAAGTCATTAAAAATAAATTCCGCAGTTTATATACGGCTTTCCAATTTGGCGCACCGCCTCATGCCGGCATGGCACCTGGGATTGACCGAATTGTCATGCTTTTAACAGATGAAGAAAACTTAAGAGAAGTCCAAGTTTTTCCACCTAATGTTTCCGGGATGGATTTACTAATGGGTAGTCCGAATACCTTAGATGAAAAACAATTAAAAGAATTAGGCATTGAAATTACGGAAAAATAACGAGAAAAGGTTTTAGGAAATTTGAAGTGTACCCAATGAAGTAGACAAAGAAAAAAAAGAGAATGGTAACTTCAATAGAAATAATATAAACTGATA
>CANQZX010000019.1 GCA_947628445.1 uncultured Bacilli bacterium | reverse complement strand
TTCGACGAAAAGATATTATAGATTATTCATATGTCTTTTTCAATGTTGTTTTGTTGCACTTCATTTTTAAATTAACACTTTTTTAATTATTTGACTTTTTATCTGATTTAATTTATTATGATTTTAGGAGGTAACTTTTATGAAGAAAAAACAAATTGTTGATTTAGTTATTGCGGTATTTTTAATCTTAGGAGGTTCGTTACTTTTAGTTTTACCAATCTTTCATTTTGTTAATGTTAAAGTTATTTTTATGAGTATTTTAGGGGTATATGGCGTTTTAAATTTATGCCAATTTTTATTAACAAAAGAAGCCAAAGATTATGAAGGTTTATTTACCACAATTGCTTCTTTAATCACCTTAATTGTGGTCTGGCGCTTAGATATTGCGAAAACACCTTGGTACTTAGCATTATCCTTATTTGTTTGGATTATTATGATGTCTTTAATTAAATTAAAAAAGGCCGATTATTATCATGATCGCCATAGCACGATTTGGATTCTCCGGATTATTGATTTAATTTTATTTATTCTAACGGGCTTACTTGCCACCTTAAACTTATATTATGAGGCCGATATTCAAGTTCTAGTTTTGGGCTTTTTCTTCTTAATTCATGGTATGTTAGAACTTACCGATCCTTTAACAATTTATTTAACGAGTCCAAAGAAATAGTTATTAAATTAATTTTATCCTCATATAATTTTTTGAAAGAGGGTAATAAATATGGAAGTTTTAAAAGTTTCATCAAAATCTAATCCTAGTAAAGTTGCGGGAGCGATTGCCAATATCTATCGAGAAACAGGTAGTGTGGAAATTCAAACAGTCGGAGCAGGATCACTAAATCAAGCCATTAAAGCAATAGCGATTTGTCGTGGTTTTGTTGCCCCCACGGGAGATAATTTAGTAGTTATCCCAGCCTTTAATGATATTATGATTAATGGCGAACAAAAGACAGCTTTAAAACTAATTGTCGAAAATAAAAATTAACAACGGAAAAGTTGTTTTTTTTATGAAATACCTTTTGCTTTTAAGATAATTATAAGGTATAATTAATAGTAGTAGGAGGAGAAAAATATGGAATTAAAAGGAAGTAAAACGGAAGCAAATTTAATGGCTGCTTTCGCGGGAGAAAGTCAAGCGCGGAATAAGTATACGTATTATGCATCTAAAGCCCGGAAAGATGGTTATGAACAAATTGCCGCGATTTTTGAAGAAACCGCTAATAACGAAAAAGAACACGCTAAAATGTGGTTTAAAGAATTACATGGTGGTGAAGTTCCAGCAACTTTAGAAAACTTACAAGATGCCGCCGCTGGGGAAAATTACGAATGGACAGATATGTATGCCGAATTTGCCAAAGTAGCTCGGGAAGAAGGATTTACTAAAATTGCTAATTTATTTGAAGGTGTAGCTAAAATTGAAAAGGAACACGAAGAAAGATATCGGAAATTAATCGATAATATTGAAAATAAATTAGTCTTTAGTAAAGATGGCGATGCTATTTGGGTTTGCCGTAACTGTGGCCATGTGGTTGTTGGTAAAGAAGCACCACTTGTTTGTCCTGTATGTGCGCATCCGCAAAGCTATTTCGAACTTAAAGCTGAAAACTATTAAAAAAAGAAAAATGCCCGCGGGCATTTTTTTTGATGACTTAATTTTTAAAAATTATCTATTAATTATGAAGGCGGCTAGAACTAGACCGAGTAAAACGGTAATCATAATGAGAATAACCGCATTGGTAAAACCACGAACCCCTAAATCATCATTATTTTCTTCTTTGGCCACCATTTGAAAATTGGGATTAATCCGTACGCGGCCGATTCCTTTTTCTTGGGCGGTGGTAGTACTTTCTTGCATTTTTTGATTAAAGCTTTGGCTTACAATCCGTCCGGCTTCGCTTGTTTCATTACTGTAAGCAAGCATTATAACTTGTTCACCCAGGGCAATTTCACTTTGGAGGTTTTCCTCAAATCGATCACTATTTAAAAATTGTTCCGTTTTGGCAAAATGATTTAAGACAAAATTTTCTAATGCTTGGCGATCTTCGGCTGTAAGTTCGCTTTTTTTAAATATTTCTAAGATTTGTTTCACATAAGCATAGTAATTTTCTTTTTCTTCCATTGCCCAGCACTCCTATTATTTCTATCATAGCATTTTTAAAACTAAAATACAATTGTTTTTCCGTTTATTTTATTGTAAGATAAGGATGTGGTTGAAATGAGAAAACTCGATGTAGATTTTATAAAAGACCTATCTTTAAAGAAGAATGAACCGGAGTGGATGCGGGATTTTCGTTTGCAATCCTATCAAGAATTTTTAAAACAAGCTGAACCTAGTTTTGGTCCCGAATTTAATATTGATTTTGATAAAATTCTTTATTATAAGGATAAAAGTAATGAAATAACCGATGATTGGAATAAAGTAAAAGATAATGTCAAAGATACTTTTTGTGCTTTAGGTGTTATCAATGCCGAAGAAAAATATTTGGATGGGGTAACTAATCAATATGAAAGTGATGTTATTTACCATAAGCAAAAGACAAATAAGGAAATAATCTTTACCTCAACTGATGAGGCTTTACAAAAATATCCGGAATTATTTCAAAAGTATTTTAATCATTTAGTTAAATACAATGAAAATAAATATACGGCTTTAAACGGTGCAGTTTGGAGTGGCGGCAGTTTTATTTATTTGCCACCGCATACGAAGTTAGATCGGCCTTTGCAAAGTTATTTTCGGATTGATAGTGAGGCCTTAGGTCAATTTGAACGGACAATAATTATTGTCGATGAAGGGGCAGAACTGGAATATATTGAAGGTTGTACGGCTCGGGTTAATAATAGTTTGTCGCTTCATGCTGGGGTCGTGGAAATTTATGTTGGGAAAAATGCTAAATGTCGTTATTCGACAATTCAAAATTGGTCGACAAATGTTTATAATTTAGTCACCAAAAGAGCCATTGTAGAAGAAAATGGTCAAATGGAATGGATTGATGGCAATATCGGCAGTGGCTTGACGATGAAATATCCATCTTGTATCTTAAAAGGAGACAATGCCACGGGTAACTCCTTAAGTATTGCTTATGCCAAGGGTAAGCAAAAACTTGATGCCGGTGCCAAAATGATTCATTTAGGCAAAAATACCCGGAGTAATATTTTAAGTAAATCAATTGCTCTCGAAGGAGGGATGGCTAATTACCGCGGCACAGTTCGCATTGCCCCGGGAGCGATAAATAGTCAAGCGAAAATTAAATGTGATACCATCATCTTAGATAATGAATCTTGTAGCCATACCTATCCTAAAAATATCTTAGAAAACACCTCGAGTGTAATTGAACATGAAGCGGTGGTTTCCAAAGTAAGTGGGGAAAAACTTTTCTATTTAATGAGTCAAGGTCTGAGTGAAGAACGGGCTAAAGAACTTTTAATAATGGGCTTTATATCCGATTTTAAGAAAAGTTTACCCATGGAATATGCCGTCGAATTAAATCGGTTATTAAAAGAGTAGAAATATTGTTTTTGGGAAGGTTTTACTGGGAAAAAGACCTAATTTAAGGTCTTTTTTTGTGTAGTTTTTTAAAAACTGCAATTTGCTATTAGTATTTCCTTTTGCTATTTTAAAACTGGAAAGGAGCTGATTTATTTGAATCAGGTTGTATTGGTTGGTCGCTTAGTGGAAAATCCTATTGTTACGGAAACCGAAAATGGGAAAAAGTACACTTCGATTAACTTAGCAGTAGCTCGTAGTTTTAAAGGCCCAGAAGGGACTTATGAGACCGATTTTATTCGGTGTGTATTATGGAACGGCATTGCCGCGAATACGTCGGAATATTGTCACATGGGGGATGTGGTAGGTATTAAGGGACGTTTGCAAAATCGCAAATACGAAGATAAGGAGCATAACACCAAATATATAACGGAGGTTATTGCCGAAAGAGTAACCTTTCTTTCTTCTAATCGGAAAACCGAAATTCAAGATCTAGAAAATACCGAAACAGCCTAATTTACAATTGGTAAACTATCCGCATTAAAAGACTATTCCTAGCTATACTAAATCTAGAAAGAAGGATAGTATGTTAGTAGGGAGTAGATTAAAAAGTGCGCGGAAAAAATTGGGTTTGACGCAAGAAGAATTAGGCAACTTAGTTGGTGTTGGTAAATCGGCAATCTGTTGCTATGAAAAAGAAACTCGGAATCCTAATTTAGAAACCATTATTGAACTTATCTATGCATTAGGTGTTTCTTCTGATTATTTACTAGGAACGGATAAGATAATTAAAACGGATGTTGTCGATAATCCGCGATATCGGACGATGACAAAAGAAGAAGTTGCCTTTATCGATGAACTGCGAAAAGATAAAATTGTTTATGAAATTTTATTTCAAGATCCTAAACGAGGTTCTGATTTAGTAAAACAAAAAATTGGCTAATAATATTCGAGAAAAAGAATTTTATTAGCTTTTTTTCGGATTAACCTTTGGACATTTTTTAATTCCCGCGGATGTTCTTTTTTAAATATATCTTTAAGTAAATTAACATCATAAAAACATTCTAGCATTTGTAAGATTATAAAACCATTGTCGGGTAGGGAATCGATATCTTCATCTAAAATACGGTTTTCGACTAACATGGCTAAAACGCGTTCTTGTTTATTTAAATCGGGTTTACTTGCTAAAAAGAAAAAGGTATCAAAATAAAGCATTTGAATTAATAAAGGTTTATATTGTAAATATTCTTCCCGGGAATTAAAAAAAGTGGGAATTAAATCAAAAAAATCATAATTCTTTTCAATAAAGTCAATATATAAAGGTTCGCGCATGGATTTTAAATCCGTTTCGGCATAATCGGCATAGTCCCTTAAGGCAAATAAAACATCTTTTAATTTAGTTGTTACTAGTTCCCATTTATTAGGCATTAAATCTGGCCACGAATTAATCCACAGTAGATTTTTATATAAATCTGGTTGATGGGCAACAATTTCTAAAAGTTCGGGACTTAATAAGATTTTCAAATAATTTAAAAATAAATAATATTTTATATCGGCTTGTTTTTCACATATGTCTAATATATCAATAACTCCATTGCTTTCTACGATATTAGCATAATCAATGGCGGTTAAATATTCATCACCAACAGTTTCCGCTAAAGCATAATTATATAAGATAACATGCAAATAATTCCGATATTTTTTAAAGTAATATTCGTAATTAATCGTAACAATTTTACTGAAATTTTCGACTACTGAGGATGTTATAACCCGATTTTCTAGCATCTTATGAGCTTCTTTTTGATCGAATTTGATGGCAATAACCGCTTCAAGTAAACGATGTAATTCATTATCTATTTCCCAATCTAATATTAAATCCATGTTATCTCCTTCATCGTTAACATTTATCATAAAATATTTTGGCAATTTTAGCAAGAAAAAATAGCTAAAATCATATTATTTTGATAGGTGATATTTTTTGAAATTCTTTAAGTACTTTGGTGTTTGTGCCATTATGTTATTTAGTTTTTATTATACGGATCAAATCGCTAATTTGGTTTTAGAAAAAAATGAATTATATCAAAAGATTGCTGCCCTTAAAGATAACTATACGGTTACGAGTGTCTCCGCGGTTATTCAGGATAAATATATAACGCCGGGGTTAAATGGCAGTGCTGTTAATGTTAAAAATAGTTATTATAATATGAAAAATCTCGATCTTTTTAACGAATATTATTTAGTTTTTGATGAGATTAAACCCAAGATTTCTCTCGAAGATCATAAAGATAAAATTATTCGCCAAGGTAATCCCGCCAAGAATAATATCGCCTTTATTTTAGAAAATGATGAAAAAATAATCAATTATTTTCAAGTACATAAAATTCCGGCGAATCTTTTAGTTACTTTAGATAATTATGCTCCTAAAGAAAATTTTGAATTAATTAATAACGATGCTGTTAATTATGCCAAAATGGAAAGCTTACTAAATAATGCGAATTTAAATAAAAACATATGTCTTGTTAGTTCAGCTTTAGAAGATATTTGTCGCGATCAAGAAAAATATTTAATTGAACCTTTAATCTTAAATAATACGACTTTCTTAAATATTAAAAATAATATAAATAAAGGCGATATTATTTTAATTAAAAAAGGAACTAATTTAGATAATATTAAGTTACTTTTGGATAATATTACTTTTAAAGATATAACTATTACGACAATTAGCAATTTAATTTCGGAAAATAAATAATGCTTGCAAATATATATATATATATATAATTAAAGGGAAAATAGGTGAGAAAATGAAAAACAGATTTTCCTTTTTAAATACCATATTAGTTGTTTTTATCTTGTTAACAATCATGATTATAATTTATCAATATAATCACCCTGAAATAAAAGTTATTGCTAATGAACCAAAACAAGATAATAACTTAATAAGTATGTTGGTAGAACAAGAAGATGGAACATATAAAGAAAGTAAAGAAAATGTTTGGAATAATGATAAATACATATTTAATGAAGAGTTAAGTGGTTGTGAAAATGGTGGCCAATTAAGTTTTGATGGAGAAAAGGTAAAAGTAACAACCAATAAAAGTGATAAATGTTATGTTTACTTTGATTATGTTAAATTAAATGATTATTTAATTAAGTTGCATACGGGCGAAGGAGCAAACCAAATATATTATCATGATGGACAAGGCGAATATCCTAATAGTAATTTAGAAGCGGGGGATTTAAGCTATCGCTATAGTGGTTCGAGTGCAGAAGTTGAAAACTATGTCTGTTTAGATGGAACAACTACTACAGGCACTTGTAGCTCTGATGAGGATTTATACCGAATAATTGGCTTGTTTCCTAATGAAAATAGTGAATATGAGGCTAAATTAATTAAAGCTATGGAAGGAACAACAAAAGAATTGGGAGATAATACTACTGCTGTAGGAGGCTCTTATAATGCGAACTTTAATTATCGTTGGAATAGTACGCATGGTAATAGTTCATCGGATATTAATAATAATATGTGGCAATATAGTAACTTAAATAAAATAAATTTAAATACATTTTATTTAAATTATCTAACAAATAAAGTGGCTAATTTAGACAATCATATAACATCACATAACTGGACAACCGGGGGATTTTCTTTTTCAAATACTCATAATACCAAAGAAGTATATAATAAAGAACTTGGTGATGATAAATTATCAATAGGTGATGTTTATTGTTATGCAGAAAATAATAATACAACAAAAATTTCCTGTCAAGAAGACGATTTAAATTATTTAGCTAAAATCGGTTTAATGTATGTAAGCGATTATGGTTATGCAGCTTATCCCAATGCTTGGAACATCTTTGTTGGTAAAGGTGGTTATACTCAAGAAAATATAACAACTAATAATTGGTTATTTTTAGGAATATTTGAATATGCAATATCTCGTGAAACAAGTGGTACGGGCTATAGTGTTTGGAATGTTACTGAAACGGGATATGCCGGTACACCTCAATTATATAGTGATTTTGCTATTAGGCCAGTTTTCTATCTTTCCACAAATACTAAAATTATCAGTGGTGATGGTAGTAAGACTAATCCTTATCGCTTTTATTGGGTTAAAACTACGAATATTGCTTGACTTTCACCTTTTTTTATATTATTATCTAAAGGTTGGAAAAAAAGGTGAAGTTGGATGGATAAAATTATTAATATTGCGGTTGTTGCCCATGTCGATGCGGGTAAATCAACTTTAGTTGATGGTTTGCTTCGTCAAAGTGGAGTTTTTCGCGAAAATGAAGAGCTTATTGATTGTGTGATGGATAGTGGGGATATCGAAAAAGAAAGAGGTATTACCATTACGGCAAAAAACTGTGCTATTAAATATAAAGATTATAAAATAAATATTGTTGATACGCCGGGACATGCGGATTTTTCAAGTGAAATTGAACGAATTATTAAAACGGTGGACACAGTTATTCTTTTGGTGGATTCCGCCGAAGGCCCCATGCCTCAAACGCGTTTTGTTTTAAAAGAGGCCTTACAAAATAATTTAAAACCGATTCTTTTTATTAATAAAATAGATAAAAAAGATCAAAGAGCTGAAGAAGTTGTCGATATGACCTTTAATTTATTCTTAGAATTAGGGGCCACCGATGAACAATTAGATTTCCCAATTCTTTATGGTAGTGCTCGGGATGAATATGCCGTTTATAATATGCATGATGAAGGGAAAGATTTAACCCCTTTATTTGAAACTATTATTAATCATGTTGAACCTTTTCAAGGTAATGAAAATGATCATTTACAACTCCAAATTAGTCAATTAGCTTACGATGATTATATTGGTCGGTTAGGTATTGGCCGGATTAATAAAGGTAAAATCAAAGTTGGGCAAACGATTGCCTTAGCCAAAAATGATGGCACAACATCGAGTTTTCGTGTTACTAAATTATTTGTCAATGAAGGCATTAAAAAACGCGAGGTTGATGTTGCTTATTTTGGTGATATTGTTACTGTTGCCGGTTGTAGTGAGGTTTCAATTGGTGATACGATGTGTGAGGTTGGCCATATTGATGCCTTACCTAAAATTGAAATTGAACAACCAACTTTGTCCATGAACTTTTTAGTTAATGATTCGCCTTTCGCAGGTCAAGATGGCAAATATTTAACCAGTCGTCATTTAAAAGAAAGATTAGAAAAAGAATTAGAAACTAATGTGGGTTTACAAGTGGAAACATTACCCGGCGAAGATGGTTTTAAAGTAAGTGGTCGTGGGGAACTTCACTTATCGATTTTACTTGAAAATATGCGCCGAGAAGGATACGAATTATCGGTTTCTAAACCTGAGGTTATTACTAAAGTTATTGATGGGGTAAAATGTGAACCCTACGAAAGAGTTATAATCAATGTGCCTAATGAATATTCGGGTAGTGTTATTAACTCCTTAAATGAACGGAAAGGTAATTTGGAAAGTGTGGCACCAGGTGATATTGGTTATACCCATTTAGATTATTTAGTGCCAACCCGGGGCTTAATTGGTTATCGGGGCAACTTTATTACCGAAACGAAGGGCGAAGGCATTATGGTGCGTTCCTTTGATTCTTATAAACCATATGCCGGTGAAATAAGTGGCCGGAAAAACGGGGTTATGGTTTCCATGGTAAATGGTACTACTTTTGGTTATTCTTTGTTTAATTTAACTAACCGGGGCACCATGATTGTTGATCCTAGTGTTGAAGTTTATGTGGGCATGATTGTCGGTATTTGCAATAAAGAAGGCGACTTAAATGTCAATCCTTGTAAAAATAAGGAATTAACAAATACCCGGAGTAAATCTTCCGATGAAGCGATTGCCTTAAATAAAGCCAAAAAATTCACTTTAGAAGAGGCCTTAGAGTTTATTGAAAGTGATGAATATATTGAAATTACGCCAAAAGAAATCCGATTACGGAAAAAATATTTAGATCCTAAGGAAAGATATCGAAAATCTGTGGTATAATATTTAATAGGTGATTGCATTGGATCGGGAAGAACTTTTAGTTAAAATATATATGCCGTTTATCTATATTGGTATTGCCATTATCATATACTTACTTTTAAGTAAAATTGTGGATAAGATATTAAAGTTTAATAAAAAAAGTAAACAAAAAACTTTGCAAATTAAAAGAGAAGAAACGATTATTAACTTAATTAAAAATATTTTAAAATATATAATTGCTATTATCACTTTTTTAGCGGTTTTAGGTATTTATGGCGTTAAAACCACGAGCATTATTGCTTCTTTAGGAATCGCCGGAGCTATTTTAGGTTTGGCCTTCCAAGATACTATTAAAAACTTATTATCCGGCATTGCCATAATTTTTGATAATCATTATATGCAAGGCGATGTTGTTACCATCAATGGTTTTCGTGGTGAAGTTATTGAACTTGGTTTACAAACAACCAAGATTCGGGCCTATAACGGAGAGGTTATGATAATCAATAATAGTTTAGTAACCTCAGTTATAAATCATAGCATGTATAACACCAATCTTTATTTAGAACTACCGATTGCTAAAAATATTAGTTTGGCCACCATTGAAAAAATTCTTAAAAACATTAATCAAAAAATGGTCAAACTAAAAGAGGTTAAAAGAGATATTGATTTACTAGGTATCGAAAGTATTAATGCTAATCATTATATTTATAAAATAATGATTGAATGTAGTGCGGAAAGCCAATTTAGTATTAATCGGAAATTTATGCAATATTTAAAAGAAGAATACGATAAAAATAAAATTAAAGTACCCGCAGAATATTTCGAAATTAAAAATAGTAAATAAGGTGTAATATTGTTAGAACACTATACCTTTATTAAATAGGTAAGCGTTTTTTTATGTCAATATTTTTGATAAATGCTTGCAAATATATATATATATATATAATAAAAGGGAGGATAGGAAAAAAATATTTTTTCTTATGTCTGGATATTACATCTATTTAGATGTATAATAAAAATATAAAAAATAGAGGAGTGTCGTGGTAATGAATGAAGAAGAAAAGAATAATTTAGGAAAGGAAAACAAAAAGAAAACCTTAATCTTAACTTTAATAGCTATTGTTACTTTATCTTTAGTTGCCATTGGGGCAGCTTATGCCTTCTTTTCTAGCCAAAACACTGGTAAACAAGATGTTAATATTAATGCCGAATCAGGAACCACCGATGTCTTATCATTTTCTTTAAATGATAAAGATGTAACATCAGATCAAGTAAAAGATGAAGAAAATGATAATAGTAATATTATGATTACAGCTAATATGGATAACTTTAATGAAGGAAATATTAGTGTAGGTGATGGAGTAACTGGAACAGCAACGTTAATAGCCAATAATGCGACCAATAATGCTAAAGATAATTATTATGTTTATTTAAATATTGCTAAAAATGAATTAAGATATACTAATTTTAAAAATGAACCCGGAGAAATCTTAGAAGGAAAAGAAGAAAATGGGCAAATAGTAGCTCCAGACGAAACTCATACCACCAAAGTACCAGAATTAATCTTAACAGTGACAAAACCAGGAGAAGAAAAAGAAGAATTAGACCATATCGATGGTTTAGAATATTATACCGATGTTGATGGTCATGGTTTAAATGGTTTTGATATAACGGAAGCAACAGGTTTAATACCAATAGCTAAAAATTATGAAATAACGGCAACTGGTACTGAACCAACCGTAAAAGCAACTCAAAATTGGGAAATTAAAATAACCTTAGTAAACTTAGATAGTAGTCAAAATAATAATACGGGAAAAGAGTTTAGTGGTCAATTAATCTTACAAAAAGAAGAAATCCCAACCAATTTAGCTGATGTGTGTGATAGTAATGAAAAAGTCGGAGAATGTGTTAAAGAATTATATGAAAAATCATATTATAATTTAAGTCATATAATTTATCATAATAATGATGCATTAGATAGTAGCAACATTACCAATAAGGAATTAAATGCTAATGACGATAGTTATAGATATAGTGGCTCAAGTGAAGAAGTTAAAAATTATGTTTGTTTAGATGGAACAAGTAGTGAAAATGAATGTAATTCAGATGCCGATTTATATCGAATAATAGGTTTCTTTCCTAATGAAACTGGCGAATATGAAATGAAATTAATCAAAGCTACTGAGGGAACAATAAAAGAATTGGGAGATAAATCGACAGCGGAAGGTGGGGCATATCATATTGCAAGTTATTATTTTTGGAATAGTAGCAAAGGTACTGATTATGGCGATGGTAATGCGAATATGTGGCAATATAGTAACTTAAATAAAAAGAATTTAAATGATTTTTACTACAATTATATAACTACTAAGGTAAGCGATTTAAGTGAACATATAACGGAACATAAATGGATAACAGGTGGATTATTATACTCAAGTTCATACAATGCCCAACAAACATATAATAAAGAATTAGGAACTGAAAAACTGACGACAAACGATAGTAAATGTTACGCCGAAGATAATAATAGTATTGCTCAAAAATGTACTGAAAATGATTTAAGCTATAAAAATGCTAAAATAGGCCTAATGTATGTAAGCGATTATTTATATGCAGCATATCCAGATGCTTGGGATCAAGTAATAACAAATTCTGGTGGTTATAGCAATGATACAGTAAAAGCTAATAACTGGATGTTTTTAGGAAAAACCGAATGGACAATTTCTCGTATGGCGAACTATGGCAATAATGCATGGTATGTTAACCCTGAGGGCTATGTGGGATGTACCAACATAACCATAACCGTCAGTGGTGTGTGGCCATCTTTCTATCTAGACTCTTCAACCAAAATTAAAAGTGGAAATGGCACCCATGATAATCCATTCCGTCTTTCTTGGAATTAATTGATAATCAGTTAGCAATAATTGATTATTTTTTTATTTAAAAACCTTGCAAATATATATATATATATATAATAAAAGGGAAAGTAGGAAGATTTTATGAATGATAAAAAACAAAAATTAATTCTTTCCCTAATAGCAATTGTAACTTTGTTTTTAGTTGCTATTGGCGCTGCTTATGCCTTCTTTGCTAGCCAAAACACTGGTAAAAAGGATGTTAATATTAATGCCAAATCAGGTACTACGGATGTTTTAACTTTTGAAGCAGGTGAAGATATTGGAATTACGGCTAATAAGGGAAATTTTGCATCCGGTATGGGTAGTGAAGAGGGTCAAACTATAGCTAAAGCTAGATTAACTGCTAATGATGCGACTAGTGAAGCTAGTGATAGTTATTATGTCTATTTAAAAATAAATACTAATGAATTAAGATATACTAATTTTAAAGATAGTGCTAATGATATTAAACCGGGAATTGAACAAGCAGATAAAACTATCATAGCTCCAGATGCAACTCATACAACGAAAGTGCCAGAATTAATCTTAACTGTTAAAGAAACAAATAAAGCAACTGGAGAAACCAAAGAATTAACTCAAGAAGATATAGAAGACTTAACCTATTATGATAGTATTTCTACTAAAAAGAAAACAACAGATAGTACCGAAGATGTAACTATTAGTGGTTTTGATATAACCGAAACTAAAGGAATGATATTACTAAAATATGAAAATATCCATACAAGTAATGAGGAAAAAGATGAAGGAAGAGACAACTTACCCAATATGACAACGCATGAATGGGAAATAACAGTAACCTTAATAAACTTAGATAGTGATCAAAATAATAATACAGGCAAAACCTTTGATGCTACCTTAGTATTACAAAAAGATCAAATAATTACTAATTTAGCAGATGCTTGTGGACCTGAAGATACAATAGAAACCTGTGTTAAAAAAATTAGCAATGAAGATTATGAATATAGTCATATAATTTATCATAATACATCATCTTTATCGAATACAAATATTGCTAATAAAACATTAAGTGCCAATGATAATAGTTATAGATTTAGTGGTTCAAGTGAAGAAGTTAAAAACTATGTATGTCTAGATGGAATAAGTAGTGCTGGTGAATGTCAAAATGGAGATGCCGACCTTTATCGAATAATAGGTTTCTTTCCAAATGATGCAGGTGAATATGAAATGAAATTAATCAAATATGATTATGCAACTAAAGAGGAATTAGGTGATAAATCAACTGCAGAAGGTGGTGCATATCAGGGTAATTATAGTAATACTTCTAAAGATAATTACAAAGGAAGAAATGCTGAAAATATAGCAGCATATTATTGGAATTACACAGGATCAGGAATATATAATAATATGTGGCAATATAGCAACTTAAATCAAATAAACTTGAATCAATTTTATTATAATTATATATCTACTAAAGTAAATAATTTAGAGAACCATATAACTGAACATGAATGGACAACGGGTGGATTTTCGTATTCAATTAGTTATACACCAAAACAAGTATATGATATGGAATTAGGAGAAGAAAAACTAACAACAAATGATAATAAATGCTATGCCGAAGCTAATAATAGTACAGCTCAAACATGTATCGAAGACGATTTAAGTTATAAAGATGCTAAAATAGGTTTAATGTACATAAATGATTATGGATATGCTGCCTATCCTGAAGCATGGAATCAATACGTATCTAATTCAAGTGGATATTCTAGTGAAACTGTAAAAACAAATAATTGGATGTACATGGGGTTAGGTGAATGGGCGATTTCACGCAATTCTGAGGATGGAGATCATGCATGGCTTGTCTACTATACAGCTGCTGCGACTAGCCACATTGTGCGTGCTTTTTATGGCATTCGACCAACTTTTTATTTAGACTCTTCGACCAAAATAATAAGTGGTAACGGAACTCATGATAATCCATTTCGACTATCGTGGAATTAAATAATAAGAAATCACTAGCTATTAAATTAGTGATTTTTATATGCTAAAATCTTTATACGAACAAATATTTGTAAAAAATTATTGACAAATTAATTTTAGTAAAGTAAAATAAAGATGTA
Organism: uncultured Bacilli bacterium; assembly: GCA_947628445.1. GTDB lineage: Bacteria > Bacillota_I > Bacilli_A > RF39 > UBA660 > Onthocola_B. Next base: position 2,815 of record CANQZX010000019.1, on the reverse strand, counting down.
TCAGAGTAAAACTAAGGAGGAAAAATGAAAGCAACTAAAGATGTAAAGGATAAAGATAAAGCATTAGAACAAGTTTTGGCCGATATTGAAAAACAATTTGGAGCTGGAGCTATAATGCGTTTGGGGGAAGAAGAACATCAAAAAATAGATGTTGTTTCTAGTGGATCAATGGCAATTGATATTGCCTTAGGTGTTGGTGGTTTTCCAAAGGGCAGAATTATTGAAATATTTGGACCCGAATCAAGTGGGAAAACAACTGTTGCTTTACAAGCCATTGCTGAGGTGCAAAAACAAGGTGGAAGAGCGGCATTTATTGATGCGGAACATGCGCTTGATCCCGTTTATGCTAAAAATTTAGGTGTTGATATAAATGAACTTTTATTGAGTCAACCCGATACGGGCGAACAAGCCCTAGAAATATGTGAGGCCTTGGTGAGAAGTGAAGCTGTTAATTTAGTCGTTATTGACTCTGTGGCTGCTTTAGTACCTCAAGCCGAAATTGATGGGGAAATGGGCGATGCCCATGTTGGTCTTCAAGCCAGATTAATGAGTCAAGCCTTAAGAAAATTATCCGGAACAATGAATAAAACAAAAACAACAGCAATTTTCATTAACCAATTAAGAGAAAAAGTTGGGGTAATGTTTGGTAATCCGGAAACAACACCTGGTGGTCGGGCTTTAAAATTCTATTCTAGTATTCGTTTAGATATTAGACGGGGCGAACAAATTAAACAAGGCGATCAAGTAATTGGTAATCGTACTAATATTAAAGTCGTTAAAAATAAAGTGGCTCCACCATTTAAAACGGCATCTGTTGATATCATGTATGGGGAAGGTATTTCGCGGGAAGGAGAAATTGTTGATATTGCCAGTGATTTAAGTATTATAGATAAAAGTGGCGCATGGTATTCTTATAATGGCGAAAAGATTGGTCAAGGTAAAGAAAATACCAAAATATATTTAAAGGAAAATCCTGATTTATGCGCGGAAATTACCCAAAAAATTCGGGAACATTATAATTTTGATAGCGATAAACCGAAAGATACTAAAGCCAAAGAAGAACGTTGAGGATACAATGTTCTTTTTTTAATCTTGCTAATTTTAGCATTTGCCGTTATAATTAAATTATAGATGAATTAAGAAAAATTTTAATCTATAGAAAATTGGAGGAGAAAAAATGGATAAAAATTTAATGTCCATTTTAGCTCTTGTTGTGGGCTTGGTTATTGGTGCCGTTATTGTTGCCCTAATTCAATACTTAAAAGGCAAAAACCAAGAAAATAAAGCTAGTAAATTTTTAGAAGATGCTAAGAAAGAAGCCGAAAAACATAAAAGGGATACTTTATTAGAATTAAAGAAAGAATCTTTTGAATTAAAACAACAAACTGATAACGAGATTAAAGAAAAAAAGGCCGAAATTGTTCAAAGTGAAGAACGGTTATTGAGTCGTGAAAATAATCTCGATAAACGGGAAGAAATGCTCCAAAAAAAAGATATAACTTTACAAGAAAGAGAAAATAATTTATTAGCCAAACAAGAAAGCTTACAAGAAAAAGAAGCTAAAATGGATCAGCTATTAAAAGATGAAATAGCTGAGTTGGAAAAAATTTCGGGATTTAGTAAGGAAAAAGCTCATGATATAATCATGGAAAAAGTTGAAAACAATATGCAACTAGAAATCATGGATTATATTAAAGAAGCCGAAGCTAAAGCCAAAGTTGAAGCCCATGAAATTGCTAAACAATTAATTGTTAATAGCATGGAAAGATATGCTGATGATGTCGTGGGTTTGCAAACTGTTAGTACCATTGAATTGCCTAACGATGAAATGAAAGGCCGTTTGATTGGTCGGGAAGGAAGAAATATTCGGACAATCGAATCTGTCACAGGTGTCGATTTAATAATTGATGATACACCAGAAGCCATTGTTATTTCTTCATTTGATCCTTTAAGACGGGAAATTGCTAAAATTACTTTGGAAACTTTAATTAAAGATGGGCGGATTCATCCGGCACGGATTGAAGAAGTTTATGATAAGACGGTCAAAGATATTAATACGAAAATAATTGAATTAGGAAATAAAACTATTAGCGATTTGGGGATTGCTAAAATGGATATTGAACTAATCGAATTAATTGGTAAATTAAATTATCGGACTAGTTATGGGCAAAATGCTTTACAACATTCAATTCAAGTTGCTAATCTTTGTGGCTTAATGGCTGCCGAATTAGGGGAAAATGTAACACTTGCCAAAAGAGCTGGGCTATTACATGATATTGGGAAAGCCATTGACTTTGAAGTTGAAGGTAGTCATGTTGATATTGGCGTTGATATGGCCAAGAAACATCATGAAAATGAAGTTGTAATTAATGCGATTGCTTCCCACCATGGTAATACGGAAGCCACTTCAACTATCGCCGTTTTAGTGGAAATTGCAGATACTTTATCCGCGGCTCGGCCTGGAGCTAGAAATGATTCTTTGGAAAATTACATTAAACGGCTAGAACAACTTGAAGAAATTGGTAATTCTTACGAAGGGGTGGAAAAAACCTTTGCAATGCAAGCTGGTCGAGAACTTAGAGTTATTGTTAAACCAGATGAAGTTGATGATACTAATAGTTACAAGATGGCGCGGGAAATTAAAGAAAAAATTGAAAGCGAAATGCAATATCCGGGAACTATTAAAATTACCGTTATTCGCGAAACTAGAGCGCAAGAAGAAGCTAAGTAATTGGCTTCCAGTAATAAGGAGTGAAAAATAAAAAACACTCCATATTAAATAGAAAAAGAAAAAATAAAAGAAAAATAAAAAAAT
>CANQZX010000018.1 GCA_947628445.1 uncultured Bacilli bacterium | reverse complement strand
GCATCAAAATATTTAACATATTTGCCTTCAAAAGAAGAATTGATTAAAATAATAAAAGATGAGAAAGAATTGTATGAATTGGCAAAAGAAGAAAGTGAAGAAAAATAAAGAAAATGATTGAACATAATGATAAGAATATATATTAGATAAAGAAAAAATGAAAAATGCTTCATTCATTGATAAAGATTATTTTGAAAAGTTACTTGAATAAATCAGAGAAAGTAATGTAATAAAAAGTTAAAGGTTATGTTATATAATATTAGAGTAATTTAATCGGAAAGTTAGTCGCAAAAGTTGAGAAAAAGAAAAGAGGTATTTATATGGCAGTATTTTCACGAAGAAATGGATATAATACAGATAAAATACAATTTGAATGTGTTAGCGAAGTATTAAAAAGAAGAATTCTTGCTGCATTTTATAAAGAAGAATTTGATACATATGATGTTTTAGATTGGACCAATTATACAACAGGTATTGAAGATATGATGATAGAAATGGGTGTTCCATATACATTTCCAAAAAATGAAATATACAAACAGAAGAATGCAGAGGCTTTGCAGGAATATGTGTTAAACGCAAAAGAATGGTACGTAATATATGATTTCATAGAAAAGTATTTAAGACATTCAGATAGTAATAAGAAAATTAAAATGACAAAGATATTTAATACAATACTTGAGGATGAAGCAGCTTCCTATCGTATTTTAGATGGGCAAGTAGTTCCAATTGTAACTGAATCGGAATTATCAACTATTCAAGATGCAAAAAGTACTGATTTTGATACAGTAAATATACATATAGAAAAAGCACTATTTCTTTTTTCTGATAGAAAAAAGCCGGATTATGAAAATTCCATAAAAGAATCTATTAGTGCTGTTGAGTCAATTTGTTCTATTATTACAGGTTCATCAGGTAGTGATGCAACTTTAGGAAAAACATTAAAAAAATTAAAAGACAAAGGCGTATATATCCATCCTGCGATGGAAAAAGCCTTTACATCTTTGTATGGTTATACTTCGGATGAAACTGGGATAAGACATGGAGGTATAGATTTCCAAAATGCTCCATCAGAGGATGCAAAATATATGCTAGTTTCGTGCTCAGCATTTGTTAATTATTTAATAGAAAAATGGAGCAAAGTAAAATAATAGGTATTAAACTGATAAAAAAGGAAGTGGTAAAAATGATTGAAAATAATAATAAAGGGGTTAATAAATCCGTAATCAACTGGTATCCAGGTCATATGGCCAAAACTAAGAGACAAATTAAAGAAAATATTAATTTAATTGATATTATTTATGAAGTTATTGATGCGCGATTACCCAAATCTTCTAAAATAAAAGATATTGATGAAATAATTGGGAAAAAACCCCGAATTTTAATTATGACTAAAAAAGATTTGTGTGATCTTAAGGTTACCCAAAAATGGCAAAAGTATTATGAAGAGGCGGGCATGAAAGTAGTGCTAATGGATTTAACTAATAATCAAGATTATAAAAAGCTTTTTCAATTGACGGAAGAATTAACAGCCGATATTCAAGCTAAGCGTAAAAAAGATGGCTTACGCCCTAAAGAAATTAAAGCCCTTGTTGTTGGTATTCCCAATGTTGGTAAAAGTACCTTGATTAATAAACTCGCGGGCAAAAAAGTTGCTAATGTTGGAAATAAACCAGGCGTAACTAAAGAAATTAATTGGTTAACAACCAACCAAAATATTTTAATTATGGATACCCCAGGAATTTTATGGCCTAAATTAGATGATAATGAAATTGCTTTAAATTTGGCTTCTACGGCGGCCATTAAAAGTGAAGTTTTAGACATTAATGATATTGGTTCTTATTTAATTAGTTTTTATAAAAATTATTATCCAGAGATTTTAAAAACGAAGTATCATGTGGATATTCAAAAAGATGTTATTGATATTATGGCCTATTTAGCCCTTAAGATGGGTTGTGTTAAAGATGATGAGTTTGATAGTGAAAAAGTTTCTTGGCGGTTGTATAATGATGTGGTGGATGGTAACATCAAAGGAGTTACATTTGATCAATGGCAAAAGAAGAATTAGATTTACTACAATATGAAAAAAAATTATATGCCCAAGGGATAACTTTAATCGCGGGCGTTGATGAAGCGGGACGGGGTCCTTTAGTTGGCCCCGTGGTGGCAGCAGCCGTGATTTTACCACCAAATTATCAACTTGAAGGCTTAAATGATTCAAAAAAATTAAGCGAGAAAAAGCGGAATTATTTTTTTGAATGTCTCAAAAAAGAGGCAATAAGTTATGGGGTAGGCATCGTCGATGCCAAAACAATCGATGAGATAAATATTTATGAGGCCTCTCGTTTAGCCATGAATAAGGCCTTAGACAACTTATCAGTTAAACCGGAATATATTTTAACAGATGCCATGAAATTGCCGACTCGTGAAAATGTTTTGCCGATTGTTCATGGGGATGCGTTATCTTTATCCATTGCCGCGGCCAGTGTCATTGCCAAAGTAACGCGGGATCAAATAATGTACGAACTAGACCGTGAGCATCCCGAATATGGTTTTCGCTTTCATAAAGGCTACCCCACCAAAAAACATCTTGAAAATATGGCGAAATATGGTATATTAGATAATTACAGGTTTACATATCGACCCGTTAAAGAATTAGAAAGTAGGGATAATCATGAAAAAATCAAGCAATAAAGAAATTACTTTTTGGCGCCATAACTTTAAAGAAGTTAGTCAAAAATTAGCAGTTCCCTATTTAGCGGATACTACTAAAATGGCTTTAATTAAAGATTTAAAAAGCGATATTCAAAATGAACTGGCCAAAGTAAAAAAAGCCATCCATGCTTATGAACAACTTAAAAATGAAAAAACTAAAAAGTTTAAAGATTCTTGTTGGGGACACATTTTCCAAAACTTATTTAATTATGGTTTATTAGGTCTTATTTTAGTAGCTCCTATAATGGCTTTTGGCCATCTAACGGGACTAATGGATGCTTCCCTTATTACGGGGCTAGCTATTTTTGGCGCTATTGTTGGGGCAATAAGTTCTTTTATAGTCGATTTAAAGCAATATCCTTTTTTGAAAGAAATTGCCAAAACGAAGATCCATAATGAAAATGAATATTCTTTAATTACAAAAAGAGTTTCGCTAGAAACTTTCAAAGATGAATTAGATATTGTCGAAATGAAACTTAAGCATAATCAAGAAAAACAAGAGCAAAATGAAAATAGTGCTGAAGAAGAAGTTTATAATTATGGTCTTTATCAAACGGATTATTTTGCGGCGGAGCAAGCCAATTTAAAACATAGTTTAGATTTAAAAAGTTATAGTACTTTACTTTTACAAATTAAGCATTTACAAGAATTATTAACGGCTTATGAAGAAACTCAAACAGCAGCAGAAAAAGCAATTTTAGTCAGCCAAATAGATGAATTAACAACCGCTTTAATGAACTCTTATGAAATGCCTGAGGTTACTTTTAAACGCACGCGGGTAAAGGGGGACAACTAAGATGACGAAGTGGCAAAATAGCAAAATGCTTAAAAATTTTGTCATAATTTTAGCATATACTTTAAGTGTTGAAGTACTTTTTCGCTTGGCTAGTCATATTGCGATTTTTGATGTGTCTATTTTACGCGTTATTTTAGGTTATAGTATTTTAGCCCTAGTTTTCGCGTTTTTACTTTCTTGGTTCAAAAAATCCAGCCAAAAAGTTATGCTTTATATTATTTTTATCATTTTGACTGTTTATGCTTTTTTGCAAATGGGTTTCAATAATTTTATTGGCGTTTATATGTCTGTTAATACCTCGAGTCAATTGGGGGCCGTCGTCGATTATGTTCGCGAATTTTTAGCCTCATTTTTGCCAATTTATTATTTAGTCTTTTTACCTTTAGTCGTAGTTATTGTTCTAAACTTAATTTTAGCTCATAAAAAGAAACCCCAAACCGAAAAAAAGTTTTTCTTAAAGAAAAGTTCCCGTTACGAATATCAAATAAGAACAATTAGTACAATGCTTATTTTAGTTCTGATGGCTTTGGGTTATTATGGAACTTTAAAAGTTAAGTTTATGCAAAATGAATTACAACCGGTGAGTAATTTAGAATTATTCCAAAATCCGAATGTTCCTAGTATTGTTGTTAATGAATTTGGCGTCTTGGGCTTTGGCGTTTTAGATATTAAATCAGCCTTTATTGATACGGAAAATGCCAATGATTTGGTTTTTGAAAAGCCCGAAAAAGAGATTACAACACGAAACTTTGATGATACTTTATGGCAAGAGGTTACCACTAATGAAACGAATAAAACATATCAAAATATAAGTAATTATTTAATGAATCAATCGATTACGGATTATAACGAATACACCGGGTTATTCGCCGGTAAAAACTTAATTGTGATTATGATGGAATCGGCTAATGAAATCTTGATTAATCCGGAATATTATCCTAATTTTTATAAAATATATACTCAAGGTTGGTCATTTGTAAATCACTATTCTCCTCGAAACTCTTGTTCTACCGGGAATAATGAGTTTAGTGGAATGACGGGACTATATTCAATATATAATAATTGTACAGCCAATAAATATCGGAAAAATACTTATAATGAAGCCATTTTCAATTTATTTAACAAGCAAAATTATGATACTTTAAGTATGCATGATTATACGGAGGCCTATTATTATCGCAAAACGATTCACCAAAATTTAGGTAGTGGTAAATACTATGGCGTCCAAGATTTAGGCATCGATTTTTATACCGAATATAAAAACTGGGCTAGTGATGAAGATTTTATGAATGCGGCTATGGATATTATTGAGGCCCGGGAAAGTGATGCGCCATTTATGGTTTGGTTAACTACCGTATCAAGTCACCAACCTTATGTTGTTTCTTCAGTTGAAGGGGATAAATACAAAGATTTATTTAAAGACACTGATTATCCAGAAGATTTAAAAAGATATATGTCAAAATTAAAAACTTTAGATAATTCCTTAGGTATTTTACTTGATCGTTTGGAAAGTGCCGGCATGCTTGATGATACAGTTATAGCTCTATATGGCGATCACTATCCTTATGGGTTAAAAAATAAAACGATTAATTATGTATTAGATTACGATTTGAGTGATTATGAGGTTGAAAGAACACCATTTGTTATATATAATAGTACTATGGAACCTAAAGAATTTAGTCAATATACCTCATACATCAATTTAACGCCAACTTTGGCTAATCTTTTCAACTTAGATTATGATCCGCGGCTTTATATGGGCACTGATGTTTTAAGCCCTGATTATGAATCTTTGGTGGTTTATGCCGATGGTTCTTGGAAAAACGCTAAGGCCTATTATGATGCCAGTGATGGAACCATTAAATATTATGGGGATGAGGAATATACCATTGAGGAAATTAAACAAATTAATCAAAAGATTAGTTTAAAAACACAAATGAGTTCCTTAATTATTAAAAATAATTACTTCGCGGATTTAAATAATAAATTAACTAAAGCGCAAGCAAATCAAGAACAAGTATTGGCCAATGCCGAAATGGAGGAATAATGAAAGATCTAGTTATTGTAGAATCACCTGCTAAATGTAAAACTATTCTTAAGTATTTAGGAAATAATTATAATGTTATTTCCAGTAAGGGGCATATTCGGGATTTATCTAAATCAGGAAAATATGCATTAGGTGTAGATGTCGACAATAATTTTGAACCGAAATATACGGTCATTAAAGAAAAGAAAAAAGATGTGGAAGCATTAAAAAAAGCGGTAAGTAAAGCTGATACTATTTATTTAGCAACCGATCCGGACCGTGAAGGAGAAACGATTTCTTGGCATATATACGATGAATTAAATATTCCAATGGATCGGTATAAAAGAGTTGTTTTTAACGAAATAACCAAAGATGTTGTTTTAAATGCCATTCAAAATCCTCGGAAAATCGATATGGATTTAGTTAAAAGTGGGGAAACGCGGCGCATCTTAGACCGGATTATTGGTTTTCGGTTAAGTCGGTTAATGCAAAGTAAAACGGCTGGAAAGTCGGCTGGTCGGGTGCAAAGTGTGGCTTTAAAATTAATCGTCGATCGGGAACGGGAAATTAAGGCCTTTGTGCCCAAAGAATATTGGACTATTGAAGCCGATTTTGCTTCCTTTAAAGCCGTATTAGAAAAGTATCAAGGCAAGGATATTGAAATACCGGATGAGGTAAGTGCCGATAATATTTTAAAGGCCTTATCAAAATCTTTTAAAATTGCCAGTGTTACGGAAAAAGATAAAAACAAAAGTGCTCGCGAAGTATTTCGAACCTCTACGTTACAACAAGTAGCTTCTAATAAATTAGGTTTTGCGGCTTCTAAAACGATGAAGATAGCCCAAAAATTATACGAAGGTATTGATTTAGGTAAGGAAACTGTTGGGTTAATTACTTATATGCGTACCGATAGTATTCGGTTATCTGATGAGTTTGTTAAGCAAACGTTTGGCTATATTAAAGGTAAATACGGGGAAGAATACATTGGTTATGTTAAAAAAGCCAAGAAAACCGAAAATGTGCAAGATGCGCATGAAGGGATTAGACCAACAAGTATTAACCGGACACCAAGTGAAGTTAAAGAATATTTATCAAGTGATGAATATAAATTATATAAATTGATTTATAGTCGGGCTTTAGCGTCTTTAATGCATGATGCTAAAACCAAAGCAACAACGGTCATTTTAGAAAATAATGGTTATACTTTTAAAGCCACGGGTAGTGTCTTAACTTTTGATGGTTATTTAAAAGTATATGGGGAATATGAAGATTCAGAAGATGTTATTTTACCAGATTTAAAAAATTATAAATCTGATGTGATTACCGCGGATGATATTGCTAAAATCCAACATTTTACGAAACCAGCCCCAAGATATACGGAAAGTAGTCTAATTAAAGAATTAGAAAGTTTGGGTATTGGTCGGCCTAGTACATATGCAACAATTATTCAAACAATTAAAGATCGGGATTATGTTATCTTAAAAGATAAAAAGTTTGAACCCACGGATATTGGTTATGAAACGACGGATAAATTACAAGAGTTTTTTGCTAATATTGTCAATGTTAAATATACGGCTCAAATGGAAAAAGATTTGGATGATATTGCGGAAGCCAAAAAAGATAACATTAAAGTCTTAAAAGATTTTTATGCTGACTTTGCGCCTCTAGTGGAAAAGGCCTTCCACGAAATGGAAAAGAAAGCCCCCGAAACGACAGGGGAAAAATGTCCGGAATGTGGTGGCGATTTGGTTTATCGCCAAAGCAAATATGGTACTTTTGTGGCCTGTGGCAACTATCCTAAATGCAAATATGTCCAAAAAAGTGAAAAGCAAGTAGTGGAAATTTGCGATTGTCCGAAGTGTGGAGGCAAAATAATTGAGCGCAAAAGTAAAAAAGGCAAAGTCTTTTATGGCTGTGCGAATTTTCCTAAATGTAAGTATGCTTTATGGGATAAACCCACGGGCGAAAAATGTCCTAAATGCGGTGAACTTTTAGTAGAAAAAAACAAAAAAATAATTTGTTCTAATTGTGATGAATAACTTTTACTTTGGTGAAAGTTATTTTTTATTGAAAAACATTCTCGGCATCAATTCTTCTAGAACCAATTATTTTAGATATATCATAAGTTAACAAATCGGCACTGGTGATATTCCGACCTAAAAGTTTTGATATTTGCTGGGCGATTTTATCAACCATTTCTAATGTGGGATTACGATGCCCATTTTCTAATTGGTTTTCGTAAATTAAACTGGTGTTGATGGCCTCAGCGAATTTTTCTTGGGAAAGTTGGGATAAATATCGATAATATTTTAAATTGATTGCTAAAATATCTTTACTCGCAAGATTTATATTTATCAACTCCCATCATTACCTTTATTATAGATAAGGAAATAGGCAATTTCTTTTATACAATTGTTATATTGACATTCCAAAAAATGCCTATCTAATTTCAGTTACTATTCACAGATAAATTATGCAAAAATAATTTTTCCCACTTTTGGTATTAAAATTGATATAAAATTGGAAATTAAAATCTAAAAAGTAAATATTTTTTGTATACTTCTCCCACTTTGAAGAAAATGGTGTTTTTAACAACTTTTTTCTGAAATAACTGCAAACCAATATATTATCTAGATTTGCGAGTTTTTTTAAAAAAATCTGTGAATAGTAACCTAATTTCATTGACTAAACTAGGGGATTTTGATAAACTATAAACAACATATGGTTTATTTAACACTTTATTAAATTATTAATAAACTATGGAAAGAAAGCATATAATTAGTAGTTTATTTCTAAGAAGGGAGTTTATTTAAAAATGCTAAAAGATAAGAAAACCAAAATTATTATCGGTTCGCTTTGTGGTGTCTTAATAATTTGTCTAATAGTTGTTTTATTAGTTAAAACTTTTGCTAAACCACAATATGAAATTAAATTTGATACGGATGGGGGCAGTCAAATTAGTTCTTTAAAGGTACAAAAAGGGGACGTGATTTCCAAGCCTCAAGATCCAGCTAAAGAGGGTTATGTTTTTACCGGTTGGTATTTAAATAATCAGGAATATGATTTCAAAGATAAAGTTACAACTAATTTGACTTTAAAAGCTAAATGGCTGGAAGAAGAAAAATTCCATTTAAATACTGATAAGATGACTTTAAAAGTTGGTGATAAAGTTACTTTAGAAGCCAGTGCAAAAGAACTAACTTGGCAAAGTAGTGATGAAAAAATTGTTAAAGTTAATCAAAAAGGGCAAGTGACTGCTTTAAAAGTTGGGAAAGCTACAATTACAGTTACTAATAAAAAAGGGGAAAAAGTTGAATGTAATGTTACCATTCAAGAAAAAGATGATAATGAAATTGTTCTTAGTAAAATAACAATAAAAGGTAACAAAGAAATTGAGATGGGTAAGACCACAAAATTAACAATAACCTATACTCCTAAAGATGCGACTAATCAAAAGGTTACTTGGTCAAGTAGTAATATTCAAATAGCAACAGTTGATCAAAAGGGTAATGTTAAAGGTTTGAAGGCTGGTAAGATAACTATTACGGCAACAAGTGAAAATGGTCTAAAGGCAACTTATGAGGTAACGATTAAAGCCAAGACACAAAGTACGACTCCAAGTTCTGGCACAACTCCTACAACCAATCCGAGTACCGGAACCACACCAAGCGGTGGTTCCGGTGGCAGTGGCTCCGGCGGTAATGGAACAGGGACCACACCAGGAACTACACCAAATAGTGGACAATCAACGGGAACAACGGAACAACCGAAAGTTGAAGCTACCAAAATAACAATTACGGGTAGTACAAAAGTAAATGTTAATGAAGGAATTGATTTAAAGGTTAATTTTGAACCAACTAACACCACGGATAAGACAGTTACTTGGTCAAGTAGTTCAATTAGTATTGCCACGGTTGACCAAAACGGTCATGTTGTTGGTAAAGCCGAAGGAACTGTAACTATCACTGCCAAAACGAAAAATGGTAAAGAAGCAACTTATCAAATCGAGGTTAAATCAATCTATGTTATTTATTTAACAGCCAATTACTTAATGGGTAATTTATCAGATTATAGTTTTAAAGTAGAAAGAGATGGTAAAGTTTTTACCGATTATGAAAGTTTTGATATCGTAGGAAATGCTTATTATCCAAGTAATGGAGTTGTTGGTAAAGACGATGTCACGGATTTAGGTAGTGAAAGAACAACAACCTTGAAATTAAAAAATGGTCAAACGCGTCAAGCCACCATTGTGATAAATAAATAAGGAGGAAAAAATGAAAAAATATTTAAAATTATTGTTAATTACATTAATTGGCTTTTTAACTTTTAATGGCTATGTAATGGCGAAAGAAGTTAATCTTGATCAATTAGGTCAAGAAATTGAAAATGTCAATAAAAACGCAACCTTTGCCTATATTATTGGCAATCATGCTTATACTTCGGCACGGAGTATTACTTTAGAAGATGTAATGATTGCTAGTAGAAGTATTACTGTTGATGGCGTTGGGGAAGAATATGATTACAATTCCAATATTAAGGAAGACAATGTTTATAAAAAAATGAACATTTTCCAAATTCGGAAATCTCGGGGAAAATGGGTTTCTGGTAGTAATTTAATTGGGGCTAAAACATTAAGCCAATATGTTGAAGAAAATGGCGGTCAAATTACTATTGATTATATTGATTATAAATATGTGGCTAAAGATACCGTTATAAGTATTTCAACCGATACAGCATCCTATAAAAAAGATTTAGATCAAAAATATGTGGCTAATGCATTTCAATATAATCCTGTTACGAAAGAAGTAAGCGGTTTAGCCAAAATAAATGAAGGCGTAACGCAAGCAGCTAAAAATACAAATTATTACTTTGCCTATGTTTTACATGTTGAAGGGGCAACCAATGAAACGACAATAGATTTACCGGATTCTGCTAAAATTGTCAAGAAAGATTTAGCGCAAGGTAATTATGTTATCTTAATGGCATTAACTACTGATACGGATAACTATTACTATGTTAAAGTAGATAAAGATGGGGCTAAAACTCATTATAATACGGCTACTTATGCTCTTCATTTTACGGGAGTGGAATATCAAACTTATACTAAAGTAGATTTTGATTTAGATAATGAAAATATTGCTCATTATGTTAAAGAAGAAGGGGAAAATGTTACTTTAGCGAAAAGTCAAAATACAATGCAAATAAGTAATAAATTATATAAACAATTTGAAGTAAAGGAATTTAGTGATAACCAAGATGCTTATTATATTTCTTTAACTGCTAATAAGAAACTAGCCGATGTTAAAGTTACTTTAAATGATAGTAGTGATGATGTTAAAATAACAAAAGAAGATGACAAAACAACAATTATATTTCGAATTACGGAAGAAAAAATGACTGCTTGTAAGGGTCAAAATTCCGATGAATGTAAATTTAAAATTGTGGTGGATGAAGATGGTGATTCTGCCGAAAAATACTTAGCATCAACTTACGAATTAGAATTCGGGGGAATTACACCTAAAGTAATGACTAAAGTAAATGAAGCCAAGGTGGAAGCCAAAAATAGTGCTGGCGAATTAGTTAAGGCCTTTGAAGATAATAATCAACAATTAGTTGGTTATCTAAAAACAAGTAATAAAATAAAATATTCTTTAACAACTCAAGAAAAGCCCGTGGAAGCGGCGGAAGGAGTTGTTAAAGTAAGTGGTAGTGCCCAAGCCTATAATAGTGATTCTTTTGCTGAAAACAAATTAGATATTGAATATGAAGTAAAAGAAATTGAAAATAAGGAATTTACGCTAACCGTTGACTTAGATGGGGATGAAACAAAATATGACCCAACAACTATTACGGTTGATTATGAAGGTCTATTTACTGGTGAAAATGCGGAAACTAAATATTCAGCTTATATTACCAAAACTAAGGCGGCAGTAAGTTTAACGGTTCATAATATAGTTGAAGACTGGTTACAAAAATATCAAAAAGGTGCGGAAAATCGGGAAATAACAAATTATTTCTCAAGATCAATTAATCCGGGAATTCAAGCCTATACCTTTAATATGAATGGTAAACCATATTTAAGTCTTAACGAAATTAAGAAATTATCTTCAGAAGAACAAGCTTTATATCGTGTTAAAGCTTTGGCTCGGAACGTAACCTTTAATGGTCAAGATGTGGAAACAGAAGGTGAATGGAAATTTATCTTTAATGGTTGGTCTGGCATGGGTGTGGCTGAATTAAGTTTAATTGAAAAAATTACTGGAGTTCCAGAAGAAAAACGAGTTAATGAAATTACTAGTATGTCCGAAGAAGCCAAACAATTATTAGCCGATCAAGATGTTACTTATTACAATATTAAGATTGCGGCTGCCGATGTTAAAGCGTGGATTGAAAAATACTATGATCATACTTTAGCAAGTAGTTATCAAGATGAACTTACACTTACTATTGCAATTGACAAAGCAGGTTATATTCGTTATATTTCGAACCTCGAAAATACCTATGGCGATGGTAAAAAAGGTTGGGAAGAAGAAATCCAAATTAATAGCCAAAAATATGATCGTCAAATTGAAATGGTTCTAGCGGATATTGGCTCGACGATAGTTCCTGATCCGGAATCTTTGGGCTTAACGAACGACAAAGTAAAGGCATTAGAAACTAAATGGCATGCCGATCATGGTTGTGTGCGCGAACATAATTATTATGTTTGTAAACCTTAAAGAAATGTTGAATTAATTTTCAACTTTTTTTATGGGAATAATCTTTAACTAAAATAAGAAATTTGATATAATACAAATACATAGTTGGAGGGTTTTATGGATATACTTGCAGGTTTAAATGAACGCCAAAAAGAAGCAGTTTTACATATTGATGGACCTTGTTTTGTTTTAGCGGGTGCCGGGAGTGGGAAAACGAAAGTTTTAACGACTCGCATTGCTAATTTAATTGCCCAAGGGATTTATTCATCGCATATTTTAGCCATAACTTTTACCAATAAAGCGGCGAAGGAAATGAAAGAACGTTTAGAAACTATTGTCGGACCAAATTCGGCTTTTGTTGGAACCTTTCATTCTTTTGGCCTTCGGCTTATTAAAGAAAATTATGAGGCTTTGGGTTTAAAGAAAAACTTTACAATTGTTGATGCTGATGATGTTACGACGATAATTAAAAAAGTAATGAAAGAATTAGGTTATAATCCTAAAGAAATAACCCCGGGATATGTTAAAAGTAAGATTAGCTTTATTAAAAATGAAATGTTAAGTAAAGATGAAATTACGAAATTTTTAAATAGTCCCCTTGATAAAATCGCGGCCGAAATTTATTTTGTATACGAAAAAACTTTACACCAAAATAATACGGTAGATTTTGATGATTTATTAAAAATGCCGGTGGAACTTTTTGAACAAAATGAAGCCATCTTAGATAAATACCAAGAAAGATATCGTTATATTTTGGTAGATGAATATCAAGATACCAACGAGGTCCAATATAAAATGATTAAATTACTTGCCGCCAAATATCGGAATATTTTTATTGTAGGCGATCATAATCAATCTATTTATGGGTTTCGGGGTTCCAATTATAAAAATATTTTGAACTTTGAAAAAGATTATCCGGATGCCCTATGTGTTACTTTAAATCAAAACTATCGGAGTACGAATACCATTTTAGATGCGGCCAACAGTGTAATTAAAAATAATGTAGAATGTAGAGATATTAATCTTTTTAGTGAATTAGGTAAGGGCTTAAAAATTAAATATCTAAGGGCTTATGATGAAAAACAAGAGGTTACCTTAGTTATTGAAGAAATTAAAAAGATGTTAGGTGAGGGCTTTAGTTATAATGATATAGCGATTCTTTATCGAACTAATGCTCAAGCCCGAGTTTTTGAAGAAGGGATGAATAATGCTCGTTTTCCTTACCGGATCGTGGGTAGTTACTATTTCTATAAACGCAAAGAAATTAAAGATTTATTAAGTTATTTAAGATTAATTTCCAATCCTGCGGACGAAATATCCTTAAGACGGGTAATTAATGAACCCAAAAGAGGAATTGGGGCGAAATCGCTTGATGAACTAGCTACTTATGCTGCCCAAAATAATATTACTTTATTTGAGGCCTTAAATAAGCCTAAGGAATTAGAGTTTAAAAACTTAATTTTAGAATTGCAAGAAATTGCTAAAAATTGTGATTTGACGGAATTGATTGATCAAGTCTTAACAAAATCAGGAATGAAAGAGGCTTTAGAAAAAGAACATACTTTAGAAGCCGATTTAAGATTAGAAAACTTAATGGAATTTAAAAGTATTACCGAAAATTATCAAAATGAAATTGGAGGTGTTAATCTCGAAGACTTTTTAGATGAAATAAGTATTGTAAGTGATATGGCTGAACACCAAGAATATGATAATGCCCTTACTTTAATGACAATTCATTCGGCTAAGGGTTTAGAGTTTCGCGCTGTTTTTTTAGCCGGAATGGAAGAAAATATTATGCCGCATGCTATTTCCTTGCAAGAAGAAAATGGCTTAGAAGAAGAACGACGCCTTTGCTATGTGGCTATTACCCGGGCTAAAGAACGCTTAATTATCAGCAATGCCAAAAAACGGATGCTTTTTGGGAATACCCAAATGAATCCTCCAAGCCGATTTATTACAGAAATTGATCAAAGTTTAATTGATATGGTACCTAACGAAAAGGAAGAAAAGCCTTTTGTTAAAGAAAAGTATTATGATGATACGC
The DNA here is from genome assembly GCA_947628445.1 of uncultured Bacilli bacterium. Lineage (GTDB taxonomy): Bacteria > Bacillota_I > Bacilli_A > RF39 > UBA660 > Onthocola_B. The sequence continues at coordinate 3,193 of CANQZX010000018.1, read as the reverse complement.
CAGGAACTTTCCGCCGGGGGGATATTGTTTTTCATTTAACTTATGGTCGGGGTGTGGTAACAGATATTGATGAAAAGTTCGTGACTGTTGCTTTCAGTAAAAGATGGGGTATTAAAAAAATCTTAAGCAACTATAAGGGTTTAAAAAAGGAGTAACATATGGAAAAAACTTTAGTAATTTTAGCGGCCGGGATGGGTTCGCGTTTCGGCGGTTTAAAACAAATTGAACCGGTGGGGCCCAATGGCGAAATAATAGCCGATTATTCCATATATGATGCTTTAAAGTGTGGTTTTACCAAAGTTGTCTTTGTTATCAAAAAAGAAAACTTGGCTTATTTTAAAAATCATATCATTGCGCCTTATCAAGATAAAATTAAAGTAGAATTTGCTTTTCAAAGTTTAGCAGGATTCGAAAAATATCTTCCACCAACAAGGACTAAAATGCTTGGAACGGCGCATGCTTTATATTGTGCTAAAGATTATGTAAAAGAACCCTTTGTCATGATTAACGCCGATGATTTTTATGGCCGGGAGTCTTATATTTTAGCTAAAGAGTTTATTGAAAATAGCAGCGATAATTATGAATATTTATCGGTGAATTATCCGTATAATAAAAGTAGAAGCCAAAATGGTAAAGTGAATCGCGGGGTAGTGAAATTAGACGAAAATAATAATATTTTAGATATCGATGAATGCAGCATTGAAGAGGTAGATGGGCAAGTCATTGCCACGAGTAAAAAAGATCATACTCAACAAATTATTGCCGCAGATGCGCCGGTAACCATGAACTTTTTAGTTTTTAAACCGACAATATTTGATTTTTTAGCTGCTGATTTAAACCACTTTTTAGCCGGGAATATTAATGATATGGATGAACTTATTTTAACTGATACTATTAAAAGTTGTTTGCAAAAAGGTCAAATTAAGTTTAAAAGTATAACGACATCGGCTCGGTGGGTTGGGATGACTTATCGCGAAGATATTAAAGATTTACAAGCCACCTTACAAGATTTAATTAAAGAGGGAGTTTATCCGAAAAAATTATGGGAGGAAGAATAATGGATGTAGCCAAAAGAATTGAAGAATTAATTGCTATCTTAAATGAGGCATCATATAAATATTATGTTTTAGATAATCCGACGATTACCGATCAAGAATATGATAAATATTTACGGGAACTTATTAATTTGGAAGAAAAATATCCGGAATACAAACGGGCGGATTCACCAAGTCAAAGAGTCGGAGGCGTAGCTGTTGATAAGTTTAATAAAGTAGTGCATAAAACCCCAATGCTTAGTTTATCAAATGTTTTTAATGAACAAGAAATTCGGGATTTTGATGAACGGATTAAAAAAGAGGGTTTTACGCCAGATTATGTTTGTGAATATAAAATTGATGGTTTATCGATTTCCTTAATTTACGAAAATGGGCTTTTAGTTCAAGGTATTACTCGGGGTGATGGCATTACGGGTGAAGATGTCACCAGTAATATTAAAACGATTAAAAGTGTTCCTTTAAAATTAACGGAGCCTATTGATGTTGAGGTACGGGGTGAGGTTTTCATGCATAAAAAAACCCTGGCCAAATTAAATGAACAACGCCAAAAAGAAGGCTTACCCGTTTTAGCTAATGTCCGGAATGCGGCAGCAGGTTCGCTTCGCCAATTAGATAGTAAAATTGCCGCCCAAAGAGAATTAGATACCTTTATTTATTATTTAATGGAACCGGAAAAGTTTAATATTAAAACACATAGTGAAGCTTTAGAGTATTTAAAAAAATTAGGCTTTAAAGTTAATCCCGAAAGTCGAAAAGTTGGAAGTGTAAGTAATGTTTTAAGTTATATTGCCGAAGCATTAAAGACGCGGGATAAACTTTCTTATGATATTGATGGGGTAGTTATGAAACATAATGTTTTTGCTGAACAACAAGAAATTGGTTATACTGCCAAATACCCGAAATGGGCTACAGCCTATAAGTTCCCGGCTCAAGAAGTTTTAACCCGGCTCAAAGATATTATTTTTACGGTTGGCCGGACAGGGCGAATTACACCTAATGCGGTCTTAGAACCAGTCATTTTAATGGGTTCAACTATTGCCCGAGCTACTTTACATAATGCCGATTTTATTACAAGTAAGGGTTTAAAAATTGGCGATATTGTTTCGATTAAAAAAGCTGGGGATGTCATTCCGGCAGTAACAGGGGCCGTTTACGAAAGAAGAACGGGTGCCGAAAAAGATTTTGTGATGATTACAACTTGTCCGATGTGCGATACGCCTTTACAAAAAAAAGAAGGGCAAGTAGATTATTTTTGTCCTAATGAATCATGTCCTGCTCGCAATATCAATAGTTTAATTCACTTTGTTTCCCGCGATGCGATGAATATTGAAGGTCTGGGAGAAGAAATAGTGGAAGAATTATATAATTTAGGTTTTGTTAAACGGATTCCGGATTTTTATGATTTAAAAACCAAAAAGGAACAATTATTAGAATTTGATGGATATGGCGAACAAAGTATTAATAAAATATTAGATAATATTGAAGCTAGTAAACAAAATGGTTTGGAACGAGTTTTATTTGCCATCGGTATACCGGGAATTGGTAGTAAAACGGCCAAAGTTTTAGCCCATCGTTTTGGTCATATTGATAATTTAATGCAAGCCAATCAAGAAACACTTGAAGCCATTCCGGATATTGGTAATATCTTAGCAACGAATATTTACAATTATTTTCAAAATAATCAAGCCTTTATTGCGGAATTAAAAAATATTGGTATCAATATGGCCGAAGCTGCAGGAGAGCGTAAACAAAATGATTTAATCACCGGTAAAAAGTTTGTTATCACCGGAACAATTAATGATTATACGCGCAATGAAATTAAAGATATTTTGGAAAGTTATGATGGCATTGTTAGTGAATCTGTTAGTAAAAATACCGATGTAGTAATCGTTGGAGAAAATCCCGGCAGTAAATATGACAAAGCAGTTCAATTAAAAATTGAAATCTGGAATGAAGAAAAATTAAAAGAAATATTTAATACTTTAGTTTAAGGAATTCATTCCTTTTTTCTTGACAAAAAATTGTCAAATAGAAAACTAAACCCGTTACTATTCACAGATTTTTTTACATAAAAGTGGCAATCATTCTTAAAAGCAATGAGTTAATTCTCATTGTTTTTACTTGTTAAAAGTTCAGAT
>CANQZX010000017.1 GCA_947628445.1 uncultured Bacilli bacterium | reverse complement strand
CTCTATTAAAATGCCTATTGATTTAAAAGTCGCTTATGCCGAATACATTAATCAGTCATAATGTTTAACACAACAAAAATTTAAAGAAATAGATGTTAATTATAAATCTAAAGATAATCTTACAAATTTATATATGATGATAAAATCAATGCAAATTATTTTAGATAAAAGACAGTATAATAGTTTAATTATATCAATAGAAAAAGAAATTAAAAAATTAGATAAAAAATTAAATTCAATAAGTGTAAAAAATATTTTAAGAATTATGGGTTATCCTAATGTATAATTTTTAAATTTAGTAATATAATATTAATGAGTGGTGCCTAGAAAACTTTTGAAGCTCTAGGTCATTCAGAGCCTAGTTTTAATAACTAGGTTTTAATTTTGAACTGAAAGTGGTACAATCAAATAGTATTAGAAGGCATTAGTCTTTAGTAAAATTATATAAGTATTACTTATTCATCCCTAATGAGATTGTGGTACAAGCAGCCATCAAAGAAAATTCTAGTAAATAAATATTTAAAAAATGCATATATTAATAATATATGCTATTTGACATTTTCATAAAAATATAGTATATTTGTATTGCACTGAAAAGTGTGAAAATGTTTTCCGCTTCTGGATGGTGCGGACGATAAATGATTCCAGGCGACAATGTTTTTCGCTTCCAGGTGGTGCGACTAATAAATGATCCTGGTTGAAAATAGAGAATAACTTCATCAAATATGATGGAGTTTTCTTTTATTTCGTGATATATTACAAATGGAGTTGATGACTATGAAAATAAAAACAGGTTATTTATATCACATCAAAGATGAATATTTTGATGTCGTTAATGATGAAAATTTAATGCAAAATCATGAAAAAGGTAAGAAGAGGCCTACTTATTTTACAATTAAAGATAGAAATATTTTATGGTTTATTCCTATTAGCTCTAAAGTTGATAAATATCAAAAAATTATTGATAAAAAAGTCGAGAAGTATGGGTTTTGTAATACTATAATTATTAGAAAAATTGCCGATGAAGATGCTGCTATACTATTACAAAATGCCTTTCCAACACTAGAAAAATATATAGACCATGTTCATACTGTTGATGGAGTACCGCTAAAAGTTCCAACAGATTTACAAAATGAAATTAAAGGTTTATTTAAAAATATGATAGGGTTAAAAAAGAGAGGTACAAATTTATTTTTTACAGATATAGACAAACTAAAAGAAAAAATGTTAGAAGAAGTAAAATAAATTCAAATAAGTAATTTTAAAAATAATATTTTATAAGTTTGATCTTATTCATCCCGAATGAGATTCTGGCCCAAGCGGCAATCAAAGAAAAACAAGCAAAATAATAAATGATAAAGACTAAGCTCTCTTAGTATTTGATATTATAAAACTAAAAATATATTTTATATAGTATGACACAATTTATAATATTTGATATATTCTATATCGATTGGTACTCAGGAAACTTATGAAGCCTTAAGTCAATCTACCTAATTTCTTTTAAGAGATTAGGTATTTTTGTTAATTGGTGATTGTGATATAATTGATAAGAAAGGATGGTAATAAATATGTGTACTGCAATTACATATCATACGAAAGATCATTATTTTGGTCGAAATTTAGATTTAGAATATTCTTATCAAGAAACGGTTACGATTACGCCCCGAAATTTTGCTTTTAAGTTTCGCTGTGGCAAGGAAATTAAAAGTCATTATGCTTTAATTGGCATGGCTTATGTGGCTGCTGGTTATCCCCTTTATTATGATGCTGTTAACGAAAAAGGTTTAGGTATGGCGGGGTTGAATTTTCCTACGAATGCCGATTATAAAGAAATGGCTGAGGCTAAAGATAATATTGCCCCATTTGAGTTTATTCCTTGGATTTTAAGTCAATGTGCAAGTGTCGTGGAAGCCAAAAAATTATTAGCCAAGATTAATATTGCGAAAATTGATTTTAGTGCCGATTTGCCAGCCTCACCATTGCATTGGATTATTGCTGATCAAAATAGTTCCCTAACTATTGAATGTGTAGCTGATGGTTTAAAAATCTATGATAATCCGGTGGGGGTTTTAACAAATAATCCAACCTTCGATATGCAGCTTTTTAATTTAAATAATTATCAAAGTTTATCTATTGAACCACCCCATAATACATTTGCTCCCCATTTAGATCTTACAACTTATAGTCGAGGGATGGGAGCTTTAGGATTGCCTGGTGATTTATCTTCGGCCTCTCGGTTTGTTAAAGCCACATTTACCAAAATGAATTCTCTTGCTGATGTTTCAGAAAGTTCGAGCATTAGCCAATTTTTTCATATTTTAGGTTCAGTAGAACAACAAAGAGGTTGTGTGCATATGGGGGAAGATAAGTACGAAATAACTATTTATAGTTCTTGCTGTAATTTAGATAAAGGAATATATTATTATACGACTTATGAAAATAGCCAAATTACGGCTGTTGATATGCATCATGAAGATTTAGATGGTACCAAACTAATTAATTATGATCTAATTAAGAGGCAACAAATTAATTACCAAAATTAAAGATGAAAAAAATGGCATTTTAAAATATTGTGCCATTTTTTTGATGCCTAAAATTACATAAAATGCTGATTTTGTAAGGTTCTAATTAGCTTTTCATTAATTAATTCTGGTTCTTGAGTGGCATCAAGAGTAATAATTTTGCCCATAGAAGGGAAAAGTTTAGCATATCCTTTTTGCGCCTTTGTTAAAGTTTGGATATTTTCATGTTTATCATGAGTTTTCGAACGATTATCTATTCGCATTAAAGCTAGTGTGGGATCTAGATTAAAATAGAAAGTTAAATCGGGATTTTTAATAAAAAAGAGCATTTGGCGAATTAATTCAATATTTTTAAAGCCATAAGCATAGGCGTAAGCCAGATAACACATTAGATATCGATCACAAAAAATAAAATCGTAATCTTTTTGGGCTTTTTGCCAAATTTCCCAAGTTTGTTTCAGAATTTCAATCCCACTGCGGCAATCAATTAATAAATCTTGCAACTTACTTTGGTTTCTCTCGTTTAAGGGCATATAGGTAATTTTGGAAATAAAGATCTGATATTGGTTAATTAAAGCCTGATAAAGCAGATTAATTTGGGTGCTTTTACCACAACCATCGATGCCCGCAAAAGCAATAACTTTAGCTCTTTTTTCCATAATACGCCTCTTTTCTGTTTAGCTGTTATTTTAGTCATTTTCCTCTCTTTTGTAAAGTAAGAAAAAGGAAATTTAAAAATAAAAGGAAATATTATAGGTGAAGGAGGAAAAATGATGACAAAAATAATAACATTCTGGCAAAATATTGGTATGAAAAAAATGCTTATGGTGATTTTAATTATTTTCCTGGGGCTTTTGGCTCTTTTTATTGGCTATTTAAATAAGGAAATTAATAATTTACAAGCAACTGAAGAACCAGTTTTAGATTTGGCTAGCGAATCTATCCCTGAGAAAATCAAAGTTGATATCAAAGGAGCAGTAGCTAAACCCGGAGTATATGCTATTGATTCTAATAAAAATATTCAAGATTTAATTTCTTTAGCGGGTGATTTAACCAAGAAGGCTGAAACTAAATATCTTAATTTAAATAAAAAATTAGAAGCTGGTTTGGTAATAACTATACCTACGCTAAAAGAAACGACTAAAAGTGTTAAAAAAACTACTTCTAAAACAAGTCAAACAACAAGTAGTAATAATAGTTCAAATAATTCTTCAAGTAGTAGTGGTAGTACTTCGACTAAAAAGGTTGAGATTACGGTAAGTAGTTCTAATAATCAAGAAAATAAGGAGAATGCCAGTACAAATAATGATTCTCTTTCAAGTGATGTTAATTTAAGTCCCGAACTGAAACCAAATGTAGATACTGAAAATGAAGTAAAAGAAGAAGAAACGGAGGAAATATTAATTGTTAATATTAATACCGCTGGAGTTGAACTATTAACTAAACTAAATGGGATTGGTCCTGCCAAGGCCCAAGCGATAATTGATTACCGAACAACTAATGGTTTATTTAAAACCATTGAAGAAATCCAAAATGTTAAAGGGATTGGCGAGGCCATATATGGCAAAATTAAAGAATTTATTTGTATTTAATTATCAGTTTATTTTTTTGACTATTTTCATCTTACTTTATGTATTTTTTAATACCAAGATTAGAGTATATAAGTCCCAATATAAGGATACCGATACAACAATCACCGGCCAAATTAGAGATTATACGATTAATGGTGATAAATTAACTTTAGAGATAAAGGGACGAGAAATGGTTAAAGCCAATTACTATTTTAAAAATGAGCGTGAAAAAGAAAAAATAGATAAGGAAATCTGTTTAGGTTGTACCATTACATTTACGGGGAAAAATCAAGCTATACTAAATAATACTATTCCGCATACATTTAATTATAAGAAATATTTAACGAACCAAAAAATATATCGTAGTTATAATATGACGGATTTTAAAATCAAAGCAGATAACAATATTTTTTATCAAGTTAAAACATATCTTTATAAACGAAGTGCTAAATTACCCAATAGTGATTATTTAAAAATCTTTATTTTAGGTGATAAAAGTTTAATTAATAGTGAAGATTATAGTTTGTTTCAACAAAATGGGGTAGCACATTTACTGGCTATTTCAGGAATGCATATTGGGGTTTTATTAAAGGTCTTAGATTTATTTTTCAAAAGGATAAAATTAGTTAAAAAGACCATTATTATTAGCAGTATTTTATTGTTTTATGGTTTTTTAACTAATTTTGCAGCTTCTTTAATGCGGGCCGCTTTATTTTATATTCTTTTAAGTTGTCAAAAGATTTTCCATTGGCGTCTTAGTAACTTTAAATTATTATTAATCACGGCTTTTCTTTTACTTTTATGGAACCCTTTTTATTTTTATGATGTAGGTTTTATATATTCTTTTGTTATTACGGGCGGAATTATTTTAAATAATAAATATCTGAAAGGAAATTATGTCAAACAACTTTTGCTTATTAGTTTAATATCCTTTAGTTTTAGTTTACCAATAACTATTAATTTAAATTATGAAATTAATTTAACAAGTATTTCGGCTAATTTAATTTTTGTACCTTTTATTTCTTTAATTGTTTATCCTTTAGCTTTACTTACTTTTTTATTTTCGATGTTAAGTCCCATCTTTAATTTGACCATTAGCCTTTTAAATCAGCTTAATACTTTCTTTGGCCATCTGGCTTTAATGATAATTTTTCCCCGTTTAAATGTTATTTTTATTTTTTTATATTATATAATTTTATTACTTGTTTTAGCCAAACCCCGGCGGTGGGGAATCTTATTTCTTTTATTAATAATCATTAAATTATGGCCTAAATTTGAAAATAGTTATCAAATCTATTACTTAGATGTGGGGCAGGGGGATTCAGCGGTCATTATTACCCCGGGACAAAAAGATGTCTTATTAATTGATACGGGTGGCAAGGTAGAAATAGCTAAAGAATCCTGGGCCAAGTCGAGTAAAACTTATTATTTGAGTGATAATACCTTAAAGTTTTTAAAAAGTTTAGGGATTAATCATCTCGATTATTTAATAACCACCCATGGAGATAATGATCACTTAGGGGAAGCTCAACATATAATTGAGACCTTTAAAGTTAAGCAAGTTATATTTAATATTGATTCTTATAATACTTTGGAGCAAAAAATAATTCAAAGTTTGAAGAAGAAAAAAATTACCTATCAAAGGGGTTTAAAAAAGTTAAAACTTGCGCATTTAACGATGGATTTTTTAAATACCGGAGTCTATGATGATGAAAATGATAATAGTAATGTAATTTATTTTAAGATTGGAAGTTTTCAGTTTCTTTTTATGGGTGATGCCGGTGAAAAACGGGAGCTTGATTTAATTAACCATTATGCTTTAACCGACATTACTTTTTTAAAGGTAGGTCATCATGGTTCTAATACCTCATCTAGTAAGAACTTTATTAACCAAATAAAGCCCAGGTATGCGATTATCTCGGTCGGGCGGAATAATAGTTATGGACATCCTCATGAAGAAGTTTTAACCAATTTAAGTTCGAGCCAAATATATCGGACGGATCAAGATGGCACCATTGGAGTAAAAATAAAAAATAATAATTATCAAATTACGAAAAGTGGAATCTAAATTAAGATATTGGCCTAGAACATAATAAAAAATGTGCATAAAATATAATACATTAATTAATGTTTATATAGATAAAAGGGTTTGGCTAAACCTTTTTTATTTGTTATAATTGTTTTAGGAGAGAAAGTATGAATATTTATCTTATCGCTGCCGAAAGTTATCATTTAATTGATCGGGAGATTCAAAAAATTGTCAAGAACCGACCCTTTTTACTACTTAATTTAAATATGACCACTATCGCGGATGTAATTAAAGAAGCTAGTTACTATAGTTTAGATAATCAAGATAAAATTATTGTGGCCAGTAATGCCAATTTTTTTGGTTCGGGCAAAAGTAATGAAGAAGAGGTTGACTTGCTAAGTAAATATTTAGCTAATCCTTCGCCACAGACAACAATTATATTTACAACGCAAAATGGTATTGATTTAAGACGCAAAATAACGAAAACAATTAAAGATAAATATCATTTAATAAATTTACCAAAACTTAATTATCAAGAAACGCAAGCGGAAATTATGCGAGTTGTTAAGGACAATGATTACCGCATTACGATGGATAGTGTTAGTTATATTCAAAATAATACCATGAGTTTGGATAACATTTACGAAGAACTTAAGAAGATATTTCTTTATTATGGGGATGAAAAAGATATTAAATATCAAGATGTTACCCGGATTGTCGGTTCATTAGTCGATAATAATAATTTTCATTTTGTGGCCGCCGTTATCGCTAAGAATCTCCAAACATCTTTAAAAATACTTGCCAATTTAAAAGTTTATAAAGTTGAACCTTTAGCGTTAATTATCTTGCTTGCTCGGGAATATCGCCAAATGTATTATTTAAAAAGATATCAAGCCAATCATCGACCTTTAAATGAGATTTGTAAAGCAATGAACTTACAAGATTGGCAAGTTAATAAACTTTATAATAATAGCCTAAATTATCAAGAAAGTGAACTTTTAGCCAATATCCGTGCTTTAGCCGATTTAGATATTGGCATTAAAACCGGTAAATACGATAAAGATGTGGCTTTAATGAGTTTTTTAATCACTGTTTGTAATTAAAACCGATATTTATTGCCAAAACTATAAGTTTATAATATAATAAAAGCAGTTTTGAAAGAGGGAAAGAATATGGAAAAGAATGTACATGAAATTGAAATTAAATTGGAAAAAGAATGGAAAGACGCTTTAGATAAAACTTTTAAGAAAAAAGTTAAAGATGCCAAAGTTGATGGTTTCCGGAAAGGTAGTGTGCCTAAAGATATCTATCTTAAAAATTACGGAATAGAATCTTTATATCCTGATGCGGCTAATGAAGCCATTCAAGTTGCTTATAAAAAGATTTTAGAAGAACAAAAAATTGTGCCTGTTATTGAACCAACTGTCGATATAACCGGCATTAGTGATACCAATATCATTTTAAAGTTTACTTTTATTACGCATCCGGAGGTTACTTTAGGCGAATATAAAAAGTTGGGCTTAAAGAGGGAAAAAGCCACTGTTAGTGCTAAAGAAATTGATGAAGAAATTGCTCGATTAAGAGAAAGAATGGCGGATGTGGTCGTTAAAGAAAATGGCGTTGTTGCTGATAAAGATACAGCCGTTATCGATTTTGAAGGATTTGTTGATGGGAAAAAATTAGATGGTGGTAGTGGCGAAAACTATCCGCTTGAAATTGGTTCTCACACCTTTATTCCTGGATTTGAAGAAGGTCTTATTGGTTTAAAGGCCGGGGAAAAGAAAACTTTAAATCTCCAATTCCCGGAAAATTATGTCGAAGATTTAAAAAATAAAAAAGTCCGGTTTGAAGTTACGGTAAACGAAATTAAAACGCGTTCTTTACCGGAAATGGATGAAGAGTTCTTTAAAGATTTAGGTTATGACGACGTTAAAACAGTCGACGATTTAAAAAATAAAGTTAAAGAAGATCTTAAACATCATAAAGAACATGAAATTGAAGATAAGTTCTTAGATACTTGTTTAGAAAAAGCGGCAGCTAATATGAAAGTTAAGATTAATCCTGAAATAATTGATGAAGAAGTCCACCGGATGATTGATCAATATGCTCAACAATTACAAATGCAAGGTCTAGATATTGAAAAATATTATGAAATTACGGGTACAACCCCTGAGGCGTTACATAAACAAATGGCTCCCGAAGCTGAAAAAAGAGTTAGATATCGTTATTTAATTGAAGCCATTGCTGATGCCGAAAAAATTGATTTTACGGAAAAAGAAGTTGATCAAAGAGCTGAAGAAATGGCTCAAAGCTATGGTGTAAGTGTCGAAGATTTACTAAAAGCCTATGGTACTAAAGATATCGTTAAATACGATATGAAAATGCGTCGGGCGATGGAAATCTTAACGGAAAATAATTAAAATTAGAGCTAACCGAAAGGTTAGCTTTTAGCTTGCAAAAAACCCTAGTTTTTGTTAATCTTATTATAGGTGATGATATGCAAACGAAGGAACAAATAATGAAAACAATTAAAGTTGTCGCTATTTGTGTAGCGGTTTTTATTGGGGTAATTATTATATATCACCTTTTTATTAATGGTCCATCAGCCAAAAAGCCGGTCGATAATAGTATCAATATTGATTTTGCTTACGAAGATGTTAATGAAGAATATACTAATCCTCTTTATTGTGGCGACCATCTTTTTAAAGTGGAAACCGAAGATGAGGAAATAATCCTTTCGCGAGATTTAAAAAAGATCGCGGAAATCCCCGGAAAAAATAATTTATTTTGTTTATATGATGGTTATTATTTAGTTAAGAATAACAATCGTTATAGTTTAATGAAAAATGGGAGTATAATTCAAGGAAATATTGATTTTACGAATCCTCAAAATTATCGGACTACACTTTATCAAGATAGTACCGATGCTAGTAGTAAACATATAGCATATCTTTATTTATATAATGTTATCTTAAACCAACAAAATCTAATTTATCAAGATTTAGTTTATGTCCCCTTTAATAATGATGCCGGTTTGTTGTATGATGCTATAACTGGTCAAATAATTGCTCAAAATATTAAAAAAATATTCCCGGTTAAAATGAATGAAGAAGAACAACCATATTTATTTATTGATGCTTCTTCCACTTATCTTTGGGATATTAAAAATAATCAAAAGTTATTGGAAAATGTTGATATTATTTGGCATCAAAAAACAGAAGATACGGTTTATACTAATTCTTTACAAAACTTTGTTTATCGGGAAAATAATCAAGAGGGCTTAATCAATATCAAAGGTAATGTAATATTGACTCCGGAAAATCAAACAATTGATATTGCATCGGCTAATGAAACTTATTATGCTGTTGCTAAAAATGGTAAATATGGTCTTATCAATAATGCTTTAAATGTTGCATTTGATTATATTTATGATCAAATAATTGTGATGGATGATTTTATCTTTGCAGTTAAAGATAAAACTTTGACTATCTATGATAATTTATTAAAACCCGTGGGGGATGAATATCAAATATTAAATAATGCTATTACCGTTACCAAATATCAAGGTTTTTATCAAGTGCAAAATGTTGTATCTGATGGTACGAGGGAATTAATTGTTACTAATGAGGCCAAGACTCATTTAGTAACCGGTATAAAATTAATCGAAAATAGTACTTATTTTTATCAAACACCTTGTTATCTTGTAAATGATAAAGGCAATTTCTTCATTTATTTTGCGGCCGACAAGCAAATAAATTTGGATACTAATTTCCGCGATAATGTAGATCATGTTAGATTTTTAAATGATAACCGGCTTTATCTTGATTTAAAAAAAGATAATAAATACCAATATGTTTTTTATCGCGTTAATACGGGAGCGGTACTTCATTCATACATCAAAGATAATTTAGATATGACTTTTGAGGTCTTTGCGAATAAAGATTTAGTTTTTAGTCGCGAAAATGAAAAAATTAGTATTTATTATCAAAATATTTTACAAAAAGAAATTGAAGCTCAACAAATTATTCCTTTAGCGGATGATTTCTATAAAGTAGTATCAGCTAATAAAAACGCTTGGGTCAAAATTACTTATTAATTTAACCCAAAGCTAAATCGAGAATCATCATCAGAGAAAAACCAATCATTGTAAATAAGGCCATTAGGTCTTTTTTCTTGTTAGTTTGACTCTCGGGAATTAATTCTTGGACTACAACATAAATCATTGCACCCGCGGCAAAGGCCAGTAAAAAGGGCAGAAGCAATCGAATACGAATTACTAATATGGCTCCAATTACTCCTGAAAGGGGTTCAACTAAACCACTTAATTGGCCATAGAAAAATGCTTTTTTGGCTGAAAAACCTTCCCGGAGTAATGGTACTGCCACCGCGGAACCTTCGGGAAAATTTTGTAAACCAATCCCAATAGCTAACATAATTGCCGAGGTTAAAGTAGCTCCATCGATGCCATAGGCTAGGGAACCAAAAGCCACACCCACAGCCATTCCTTCGGGAATATTATGGAGCGTAATCGAGAAAATAAGCATTAAACTCCGTTTCAGTTTATTTTTATTTTCTTGCGCTTTCTTTAATTTATGATCAAAGATTTTATCCCCGATAAAAAGTAAAATACCTCCTAAGATAAAACCAATAAAGGCGACTACCCAAGGAATCATATTTAAATTTTGAGCCATTTCAATGGCCGGGGATAAAAGAGAGAAAAAGGCCGCAGCAATCATGACACCCGCGGAAAAGCCTAGCATGGCATCCATAATATTTTTATTAATTTTACGAAAAGCAAAGACAATCGCAGCACCTAAAGCGGTAATACTCCAAGTAAAAATAGTTGCAAGTAAAGCCTGCCAAACATAACTTAAATTACTAAACCAGGAAAACACAATTATTCCTCCAATCAAGATATTTTATGAAAGAAAAAAGTTTTGGTTAATAGCTTTTGACATTTTCTTACTTTTATTGTATTCTTATACTAGGTGAAGACGATGGAAGTAAATGATATAATTCAAAAAATTCAAAAAGAAAGAGAAGATTGGGCTAATCTTGATTATGCAACCTTGCAAAATCGTGAAGACGATTTAAAAACGGGTATTATTTTTGCTAAAGCGGCATCAGAAAAGTTAAATGAAGCAATGTTTGATGCTAATCGACAACAAGAGGTATATGGAATTTGCCAAAATATTGTTCAAGAATATTTAACTGAGGAAAATGCTCAAGATGCATCTTTGTTACCTGTTTTTTGGCCTGATTATCCCACTGCGGATAAAAATGCGGATCTTTTGCTTTCATATTTAATTTGGCCGGATGACGAAATCTTTTTAAGTGATTTTCCAAGTTTTTTACATCAAGAATATGTGAAGGCAACCCAAGATAAACTTAGTGATGAAGAAAAAAATAACGAAACTTTAGATAAAGATTTAACCGCTTATTATGGCCGATATGGTAATCCTCAATATTTGCCATATTTGCGTTATGATTATTTAAAAACCAAAGAATTACAAGCGGCTTTAAATGATTCAGAAAAACAAAGTGATGTCTATAAACATGTGCTCGATTTAGTAACTTGTGCTAATTGCTATCGCGCCGTCGAAAAACAAAAAATGCTTACTCCAAATGAACAAGATGTTATAATTTCTTATGCTTTATGGGCTCATGATGCAGAGTTTTTAAATAATTATGAAGCTCGGCAAAATGGTGATGATTTAGCCGATTCGCCTTTACGACAATATGGCAATAAAGAAAATATTATAAATGAAAGATATGCCTATATTAAAAGTTCAGCTCCTGCTAATACTAAACAAGTTGGTGAAGAAGAAAAAGAAGAAATTGAAGAAGAAAGTAAATCTTCTGAAAAAACATTCCCTGTTGCGGGAAAAATCGAATTTCAAAAAGATAATACTGACGAAAAAATGGATGACGATTATGCCAAATTAGCTTTAGCGGCTGCTCAAAAGATTAAAGATTTAGGTCAAGAAAATCGGAGTTTAAAAAATGATTTAACTGATCTTTCCCATCGTTCTGAAGAAGAAATTAGTTCGCTAAAAAAAGCTTTAAGTGATTTAACAGTCAAATTGTCAGAACAACAAGAAGAACATACTAAATTGTACGATGCTTATATGAAATTAGATCAAGATAATAAAAGTCTTACCTCTGATTTAGCAGCTCGCGATGAAACAATTACGAAATTAAAAGATACTAATGCGGCGAAAGATGATCAAATTGCTCAAGCCGAAGCTAGTATGAAAATCATGCAACAACGGGAAGAAAACTTAACGCAAGAAATAGCCCAAAAAGATGAAACAATTACAAAACAAAACCTTTTAATTGAAAAGTATCGTTCCTTCTTTACCCTAAACGCTAATGCGTTAGATGAGTTGCGAAATGCCTTAAACGAAGATAGCAATGTTCAAGTAGAAAGAAGATAGCAAAAAGTTATCTTTTTTCTTTACTTTTAAATTAAATATCCTTATAATAATCAGTATGTTTGGAGGTGCACCAGATTGCAAAGTGAAATCATAGTTATACTCCTAAAAGAACTTTTAATATTGCCTAATCAAGAAATTAAAATTGAGCTTAATAATCGGTTAAGTAAGCAAATATGTAAACAAGCAACACTGAACTATGATAGTAAGCTTTTAGTTGTATCTCCGCTTGATGCCAAAGAAGAAGAACCCAATACGGAAGATTTACCTCGGGTAGGGGTTATTGCCAAAATTAAAAATAAAATTGAGTTACCCAATAGTAATTTGCGAATTACTTTAAGAGGGATAAAACGCGTTGTTGTTGATAAATATTATTTAAATCCAACAAATGAAGATATTTTAAATGCCCAAATCCGGGATTTAGAATTACCCAAAATTGTTGTTTCGGAAGAAAATGCTTTAAAACGCAAATTAATTGCGACTTTAAAAGAATATATTGATTCAGCTAATAATATTTCTAATAGTGTTTTGAATCTAGTTCATAAAACCAAAAGTTTAAGTAATTTAACGGATATTATTGCTTCTTTTTTAAACTTTAGTTATGAAAAAAAATGCGAATATATGCAAAATATTAATCCGTTAAAAAGAGCTATTAGTTTAATTAATGATTTAAAAGAAGAAATTGAAATTATTAAATTGGACGAAGAAATTGATGAAAAAGTAAGAATCTCCTTAGAAGAAAATCAAAAAGAGTTTATTTTAAAAGAAAGATTAAAAGTTATTCGGGAAGAGTTGGGTGAAAATACACCTCAAGAACAAGAAAGTGAAATCTTTTTAAAAAAGATAAATAATTTAAAATTAGCTAAGGAAACAAAAACGAAACTTAAAGGGGAAATTGAAAAATATGCGCTTTTAAATGAAGCTAGTCCCGAATATAGTGTCTTAAGAACTTATCTCGAATGGGTAATTAATTTGCCTTGGCAAAAAGAAACGAAAGATCCGGAAGACAGTACAGCAGTAATTAAAGCTTTAGATGAAACCCATTATGGCTTAAAACAAATTAAAACGCGAATTAGTGAATATGTGGCAATAAAAAAACTTAATCCTACTTTAAAAAGTCCAATTATTTGTTTAATTGGGCCTCCGGGAGTAGGAAAAACCTCGATTGCTATGGCAATTGCGGAGGTTTTAAAACGCAAGTTTTATAAGATCTCAGTGGGAGGTCTTAATGATTCGACGGAACTTATTGGTTCGAGAAGAACTTATTTAGGGGCTAACCCCGGCAAAATTATCCAAGGTTTGCGCAAAGTGGGTAGTAAAAATCCCGTTATTTTAATTGACGAGGTCGATAAAATGACCAAGGATTATCGAGGCGATCCTGCAAGTACTTTACTAGAAATTATTGATCCGGTGCAAAACCATTTATTCACGGATAACTATATTGAAGAACCTTTTGATTTAAGTAATGTTTTCTTTATTTTGACTGCAAACAATAAGGAAAATATTCCTGAGGCTATTCTCGATCGGGTAGAGGTAATTAATTTAAATAGCTATACCATATTTGAAAAACAAGATATTGCTCAAGATTATTTAATTCCCAAGATTAAAAAGATTTTAAATAATAATTCTTTAAACTTATCTAATGAATTAATAAGCTATATTATTGAAAATTATACCCAAGAAGCAGGTGTCCGGGAATTAGAAAGAATCTTAGCTACCATTTTAAGAAAAGCCATTATAAATGAAAAAAAACGGTTAACTACTAACGATATTGTTAAATATTTAGGTCAACCAACTTTTGTTAAACCGAGTCTTTCAACTGGCAAAATTGGTGAGGTTAATTTGCTAGCCATCAGTGGTTATGGGGGCTTTATGCGAAAATTGGAGGTAACCAGTTTCCCGGGCGATGGCCAAATTATCATTACTGGTTCTGTCGGCAATACCTTACACGAAAGTGCCCAAGTAGCTCTAAGTTTTTTAAAAAGCAAATATAAAATAGCTAGCGATAAAAAAAATCTACATATCCATTTTTTAGATGGGGCTACCAAAAAAGATGGACCATCCGCGGGAGTGGCCATTGCTGTGGCTATCTTATCTTTAGCTAAAAAACAAAAAATTGCCAAAAATATTGCTTTTACCGGGGAATTATCGTTAAATGGCGAAATCTTACCAGTGGGAGGATTAAAGGAAAAATTAATTGCTGCATATAATAACGATGTAAGGATTGTGTATATACCTAAAAGTAATAGTAATGATTTAGCTTTAGTACCAAATATTATTCAAGAACAAATGACAATTAATTTAGTTAGTGACTTTAAGGAAATATATACAAAACTTTTCAAATAAGGTATAATTACTATGAAAAAATAGGGAGTGATCTAGATGAATACCGAAGAAATATTTCAAAATATAACCTATCAAACAATTTTTAATAAAATCGCGGGAAAGATTAATAATGTGGTAACCGATACCCGTAAAATAAAGGAAAATGATTTATATATTGGTTTAATTGGGGAAAACTTTGATGGTAATGATTTTTATCAAGAAGCTTTTGCTAAAGGAGCTAAAGTAGCTATTTTATCCAAAGTTAATCTCACCACTGAATTAGAAAATTATTTAAAAACTCATAATAAGTGTATCATTTTAGTACCAGATACGATCAAAGCTTTAGGGGAACTTGCCCAATATAAACGGAGTTTATTTCACAAACCCGTTATTGCTATAACCGGCAGTGCGGGTAAAACAAGTACTAAAGATATGGTTTATAGTGTTTTAAATGAAAAATATAATGCTTATAAAACTATTGGTAATCAAAATAATCATATTGGCTTACCGTTAACTATTTTAGCAATGGATCCGCAAAAAGATGTTTTAGTTGTTGAAATGGGAATGAATCATTTAGGTGAAATTGATTATTTAACCCAAATTGCGAAACCCGATGTAGCCGTTATTACCAATGTGGGAACCGCTCATATTGGTAATTTAGGTAGTCGGGAAAATATTTTACAAGCAAAACTTGAAATCTTAAATGGTTTAAGTAAAGAGGGAACTTTAGTCTTAAACTTAGATAATGATTTATTAAATAAATGGTATCAAAATAATTTAGATAATTATCATATTAAAACTTTTGGGATTAAGGAAGAAGCGGAATATCGGGCCGAAAACATTAAAGAAGAAGCTACGGAAAGTACATTTAATTGTCAAAATATTACTTATCATGTGCCTATTGGTGGTGAACATTTCATTTATAATGCTCTAGTGGCTATTACAATTGGCTCTCTTTTTAATTTAAGTACTAAAGAAATCCAAAAAGGAATTGATAATTTTGAACTTTCCCGAAATCGGATGCATGTTACCCAAACTAAAGGCATAACCATTATTGACGATTGTTATAATTCTAATTTTGATTCCTTAAGTTATAGTATTAAATATTTAGGTACCTTACGCGGTCGAAAAATTGCTGTTTTAGGAACAATGTTAGAATTAGGAAAATATTCTGAAAAACTCCATTCCGATATTGGTTCTTTAATTGTTGAAGAAGACATTGATATTTTAATTACTGTCGGGGAATATACTAATTTAATAAATGAAAAAGCTTTAGCTTTAGGTTTTAATAAAGATAATAGTTATCATTTTACCAATAATAATGATGCCATTAATTTAATTAATAAATTAAAACAAAAAGACGATAATATTTTAATTAAAGCCAGTATGCGTCTTAATTTTAAAGAAATTGTAGACCAAATTAATAATTAATAGTCCTTTCAAGGATTATTTTTTATTTGACGTTAAGTAAACAGAAAAACACTCAAAGCCCTTGACAATATATATATATATATATAATTAAAGGGAAGATAGGAAAAAAATATTTTTTCTTATGTCTGGATATTACACCTACTTAGATGTATAATAAAAATATAAAAGATAAAGGAGTGTCGTGGTAATGAATGAAGAAAAGAATAATTTAGGAAAGGAAAATAAAAAGAAAACATTAATCTTAACTTTGATTGCCATTGTTACTTTATTATTAGTAGCCATTGGTGCCGCTTATGCTTTCTTTGCTTCCCAAAACACCGGTAAACAAGATGTTAATATTAATGCGGAATCAGGTACTACCGATGTTTTATCATTTTCTTTAAATGATAAAGATGTAACATCAGAACAAGTAAAAGATGAAGAAAATGATAATAGTAATATTATGATTACAGCTAATATGGATAACTTTAATGAAGGAAATATTAGTGTAGGTGATGGAGTAACTGGAACAGCAACGTTAATAGCCAATAATGCGACCAATAATGCTAAAGATAATTATTATGTTTATTTAAATATTGCTAAAAATGAATTAAGATATACTAACTTTAAAAATGAAGACGGAGAAATCTTAGAAGGAAAAGAAGTAGATGGAGAAATAGTAGCTCCAGATAGTACCCATACTACTAAAGTACCAGAATTAATTCTAACTGTAACTCAACCTGGAGAAGATGGAGAACTAAAACAAATAGATGGCTTAGAATATAAAACAGATGTAGATGGCAAGGGATTAAATGGTTTTGATATAACGGAAGCTACTGGATTAATAGCGATAGCTAAAAACTATGAAATAATAGCAACAGGTTCTGAACCAACAGTAAAAGCAACCCAAGAATGGGAAATAAAAATAACCTTAATAAACTTAGATAGCAGTCAAAATAAAAATACCGGAAAAGAGTTTAGTGGTAAATTAATCTTACAAAAAGATGCTATAATTGCTAATTTAGCCGATGCTTGTGGACCTACAGATACAATAGGAACATGTGCTAAAAAATTAGAACAAGCAGATTATAGTCTAAGTCATATAGTTTATCATAATAATACAGCCCTAGCCAAATCACAAATATCTAATGCAACCTTAAATGCTAATGATAATAGTTATCGCTATAGTGGCTCAAGTGAAGAGGTTAAAAACTATGTCTGTTTAGATGGAACAAGT
>CANQZX010000016.1 GCA_947628445.1 uncultured Bacilli bacterium | reverse complement strand
TATTTATAATAGACCGCGGGTGGTGGTTTATTATGTGCTTCTCGGAAGCATATGAAGATTTTTTAGAATATGCTAAAAACCGGCATAAAAAACAAGGTTTTGAAACTTTGAGCAGAAATTTTAATTTACATATTTTGCCTTATTTTAAAGATAGAATTGTAAATGATCTTAAAACTATTGATATTATTAATTGGCAGAATATTATTTATTCTAAAAATTATAGTAATAGTTTTAATAATAGTCTATATTGCGCCTTTAGTTCTTTTATTAAGTATTGTGTCTATTGTGGTTATTTAAAGGAAAATATTGTCTTGAAGACTGATATCTTTAAAAAGAAATTAGAAACTCAAAAATATGATGTTTATAATTTATTTGAGTTTTTAAGGTTTCGTCGTCATTTAGATTTATTTGTTCATAAACAATTTTTTACTTTTATGTTTTTCTATGGTACTAGGCCAAGTGAGGCAATGGCTTTACAATTTAGAGATTTTAAGAAAGGTTTTATATATATTAGACATAATATACATAGACGTGGTAAACGTTTGCTAGATACCCCTAAAAATGCGTCTAGTGTACGATTTATAAAATTATCTTATTCTATGCGTTTTAGGATATGGCTTTTAAAAAAATATTATTTTAAAGTTTATGGCTCGTTTAATAATGATTATTTTATATTTGGTGGTCTTAAACCACTTTCTACTACAACTTTAGATCGTTATAAGTCTAAAGCTTGTAGTAAAGCTCATTTACGAGTTATTACTCAACATCAATTTAGGCATAGTTTTGCTACTCGTATGATTAATAAACATGTTTCTATAGCAAGAGTTTCTAAGATAATGGGTCATAGTAAAATTAGTACTACTTTAGATGTTTATGTACATTTTGACAAAGAAAAAAGAATAGCTAGTATTCTTTCTTCCCAATTTGATTAAAACTTTGAGCAGAAACTTTAATCAATATTATCACACATTACTGTGTAATAACCTTAAATGGGGCGAAATGTGGGAGTCGAACCCACGCATAATAGAGCCACAATCTACCGTGTTAACCACTTCACCAATTCCGCCATAAATCTAAAGCACTATTAGAATATCAAATCTTACTCCTAAAATCAAGTCCTTGCTGTTACTATTCACAAATAAATTATGCAAAAATAATTTTTCCCACTTTTGGTATTAAAATTGATATAAAATTGGAAATTAAAATCTAAAAAGTAAATATTTTTTGTATACTTCTCCCACTTTGAAGAAAATGGTGTTTTTAACAACTTTTTTCTGAAATAACTGCAAACCAATATATTATCTAGATTTGCGAGTTTTTTTAAAAAAATCTGTGAATAGTAACGTCCTTGCTTTATTTTTCGTTTAAGCAAGTTTTAATTTTAGTGTATTCTGCCACTAATTTAGCAAAGGTAAAACTAGCATTAGCACTCGAAGGACTAGGCAAGTAAAAAACAGGTATGTTAACTTTTAAGTATTTTTGAAAAATATCATAGGCCTTTTTGCCCGTACAAAAAATATATTGGATATTGGTTTTTTGAATTAAACCAGGAATATCGTTAACTTTAATATTTTTAATGGTCGCATCACTAGAACCAGTGATTTAACAAGCGGCTAAAACATCCCATAAAGCAATGTGATTAGCCCGTAGGAATTGCTTTTTTTCTTGGATAGTTGTTAAGGGCGTATGAAATATTTGGGCTAGAATTGGCCAAAATCGATTTTGGGGATGGGCATAATAAAAATTATTTTGCCGGGAAACAACACTCGGCATGCTCCCTAAAATTAAGACTTTACTATCCTTTTCGTATATCGGATCTAAGGTATGAAATACTTGCATGTCATCACCATCCTTATTATATCATGATTGTGCTATAATAAAGGTAATAAAGTAGGTGATTCATTAGTGAAAAAGAAAATTTATTTCGCCGCGGCTATTCGGGGCGGAAGAGATATGGCCCAAACTTATGGCCAAATCTTAACTTATTTACAAAAGTATGATATGGTTTTAGATCCCCATGTGGGCGATTCTAAATTATCCGCGGCGGGAGAAATGCTTGATGCCGCAACCATTTATCAAAGAGATATGGCGTGGCTTAAAGAATGCGATTATGTTTTCGCGGAGGTTTCCACTCCTTCTTTAGGCGTAGGGTATGAAATTGCCACCGCCCTTAATTTAGGTAAAAAAGTAATTTGTTTATTTCAAAAAGATACTAATTTATCAGCTATGCTCCAAGGGAATCCCAACCTTACTTTAATTTCTTATGAAAATCTAAACGATATCGAACATCATTTAACGAAAATATTTGGTTTCTAATGGGTTTCATGTTATAATAAACCACAGATTAAATTAGGTGAGAGAAATGTTTATTGCAAATTATATTAAACTCTTAGGACCCGTTCCCGAATTTTTAAAAAAGTATTTAAAAGCTCCAACTTTAATGCGTTTGCAAAAAGTTGGTTATTTTTGTGGAATGGATTATGCTTCTAAAGATGTTTATCAATTTCGCGAATATATTAGTCGTTATGATCATTCCTTGACCGTTGCTTTATTAACTTATCATCTAACTCAAGATAAAAAGGCCACGATTGCCGCTTTATTTCACGATATTGCAACCCCTTGTTTTTCGCATGTCATTGATTATATGAATCAAGATTATGCTACCCAAGAAAGTACCGAACGGGATACGGCTTTAATTATTAAAAGTGATTATTATATTTTAAAATGTTTAATGGAAGATAACTTAGATTATACCGATATCATTGATTATAAACAATATTCCATTGTCGATAATAAGCGCCCGAAACTTTGTGCTGATCGTTTGGATGGCGTGATTTTAACAGGTTATGCTTGGACGAAAGATTTAACAATGGAAGATGTGGAAACCATTTTACATGATTTAGTTATTTTTCAAAATAGCGATGGGGAACGGGAAATTGGTTTTGCAACTCGTCCTATTGCTCAAAAAGTATGGTTAGCCAGTCAAAAAATTGATGCTTTTTGCCACAGTAAAGAAGATAATTATATGATGCAACTCCTTGCGGATATTACCGCTTTTGCGATTCACGAGCAAATAATTACTTATAACGATTTATATACTTTAAATGAACAAGAATTATTTTCCTTATTGCAAAATAGTCCTTCTTTAAAGTTACAGGCCTTACTTACGAAATTTCAAAATATTACGCAAAAGCAAATTACGGATCGCGATTTACCTTATATTAAGGCTCGGGATTTGAATCCTTTAGTGCAAAGTAGACGGTTAATTCCCCAAAAGTAATTGGGGATTTCTTTAACTTTTGATATAATAAACTTAGATTAAGGAAGTGGCAGAATGACAATAATTGTTTTGGGCGGTGGTGCTGCCGGTTTGGTAGCCGCAATTAAAGCGAAGACGGAGTATAATGAGGTAATTATTCTTGAAAAAAATAGTAAGTGTGGAAAAAAACTTTTGCAAACTGGCAATGGCCGTTGTAATTTTTGGAATAGTGATCAAGATATCAGCCATTATCATGCAACGGATAGTGATATATTAGCAACTATTTTAAAAAATAATCAAGATAAGGTTTTACCTTTTTTTGCCTCCTTAGGAATTGTACCTAAAGTTATTAATGGTTATTATTATCCCTATGCTAATCAAGCCACGAGTATTACTAATGCCTTGGTTACGAGATCTGAAGCCTTAGGTATTAAAATTAATTTAAATGAAAATGTTTTAAAGATTAATTATGCCCAAGATTTTACAATTACGACAAATATTAAAACTTATCATGCCGATAAAGTTATTATGGCTTTAGGCTCTATGGCGGCTCCCAAAACAGGTTCGACGGGCTATGGATATCAGTTAGCCCAAGATTTAGGCCACAGCCTTATTCCTGTTTTACCGGCCTTAGTTCAACTTTATGGCGATAAAAATTATTATGCTGATTGGGCAGGGGTTAGATGTGATGCCGCATTAACTTTAATAGAAGATGGTCAAGAAATTAAAACCGAAGTTGGAGAGGTTCAACTTACCAACTATGGGTTAAGTGGCATATGTACTTTTAATTTAAGCTCTTGGGTGGCTAAAGGTTTAGCCCAAAACCGGGAAGAGGTAATTAAGATTAATTTTGTGCCCTGGTTTAAAGGCGATAAAAAAGCTTTTAAAGCATTTTTAGATGAGCAAGCAGCAACAACCAACTTTGCTTTAAAACAAATTTTGGAGGGCTTTTTAAACTATAAAATTGTTAATTTAATTTTTCGGCTTTTGCGTCTTCCCATGGATAAAAGGTGGAATGAAGAAGAAGCCGAGCCAATTATTGATTTAATTATGAGTTTTCCTTTCCAGGCAATAAAAACTAATTCTTTTGCTGAGGCCCAAGTTTGTAGTGGGGGCATTCCTTTACGAGAAATAAATCCATCCACCATGGAATCCTTAATTGTTCCTAATCTATATTTAGTTGGGGAAATCTTGGATGTTGATGGCGATTGTGGCGGTTATAATCTTGGATTCGCCTGGATAAGTGCCTTAGCCGCGGGAGAGGCTTGTCATGATTAGAATTCGGCAAATAAAAATTCCGGTTAGTCAAAGTAATCCCCAAGCCCATCTAGAAAAGAAAATCTTAAAATGCTTACGAATTACCGCTAAAGAATTAATTTCTTGGCAAATAAAAAAAGAAGCCATCGATGCGCGAAATAAAAACAATATTTTTTGGGTTTATGAGGTTGATGTTAAAGTTAAGGATGAGGCTAAAATTACTTTAAGTCGCGATATTTTGCTCGAAGAAGCCAAAACTTATCAAGTACCTAAAAAGGGGGAAATAAAATTAACGGAACCAATCTATATTGTCGGCAGTGGCCCCGCAGGTTTATTCGCAGCTTATCTTTTAACCAGTTTAAATTATCCCGTGGTTGTTTTCGAACGGGGCGAAGCGATTGCCAATCGCATAAAAGATGTCGAAATCTTTTGGCAAACCGGTAAGTTAAATCCCGAAAGTAATGTTCAATTTGGGGAAGGGGGAGCCGGTACCTTTTCGGATGGCAAATTAAATACCAGTGTTAAAGATAGACGAAACTTAATTCAAAAAGTATTAGAAATCTTTGTGGAAAATGGGGCCCCTAAAGAAATCTTATATCAACATCAACCCCATATTGGGACGGACAACTTGCGCCAAGTAGTGGTAAATATGCGGCACAAAATTATGGCTCAGGGAGGTAAGTTTTACTTTAATAGCAAACTGACTGATATTATCACTCAAGATAATAAATTGGAAGCCATTGAAATCAATAATATCGAAAAAATCCCGTGCCATAACTTAATTTTAACAATTGGTCATAGTGCGCGGGATACGATAAGAATGTTGCAACAACACGATTTAACCATGGAGCCCAAGGGCTTTGCGGTCGGTATTAGAATTATGCACGATCAGGCCATGATTAATGAAAGTCAATATGGTAAGTGGGCGAGTATTTTACCTAATGCTAGTTATAAATTAACGCATACAACAACCAAGGGCCGGGGAGTTTATTCTTTTTGTATGTGTCCTGGCGGTTTTGTCATTAATGCCGCGAGTGAAACCAATGGTTTAGCCATTAATGGCATGAGTAATTATCGAAGAGATAGTGGTATTGCCAATAGTGCAATTGTGGTAACAGTTAAACCAGAAGATTTTGGAAATACAATTGCCGGTGCTTTAAGTTTCCAACAAAATTTAGAACAAACAGCCTACGAGTTAGGCCAAGGTAAAATACCCCTTCAATTATGGCGAGATTACCAAAATAATGTGGCTTCAACTAAATTAGGCCAAGTTAGGCCAATGTTAAAAGGAGATTATGTGCTTACTAATATTCGTTTGAGTTTACCGGATTTTATAAATGAGGCCTTACTCGAAGCCATTCCTTCTTTTGGGCAAAAGCTTAAGAGCTTTGCAAGTGGAGATGCTATTTTAGCCATTATTGAAAGCCGCACCTCTTCCCCAATTCGTTTAAATCGAGATGAATTGATGGAAAGTAATATCAAAGGGATCTACCCTGGAGGCGAAGGAGCGGGCTATGCTGGGGGTATTACTACCTCCGCGATGGATGGTTTAAAAATAGCGGAGGCATTAATTCAAAAATTTCACCCCTAATATTCTTGTTTTAGTTTAATTTTTATGGGATAATTAAATAGGTGAGAAGATGAATAATTTAAAAATTAAAGGGATATATAAACATTTTAAAGGTGATTATTATTTAGTGGAAGATGTTGCTCTTCATTCTGAAACTGGGGAAGAATATGTTGTCTACCGAGCTTTATATGGCGATAATACTTTATATATTCGGCCTTTAACTATGTTTTTAAGTGAAGTTGATCACGAAAAATATCCTGATGTGAAACAAAAATATCGGTTTGAATTACAAGATATTAAAAGTGTTAAAACAAAAACCTGTTAATTTTATAGCAGGTTTTTTATTTGCGATGATTATGGATAATTTGGTGAACTTTAGCTTCAGCTTGGTCATAATCTGAAAGATCATAGGGTAGGCCACAAGTTTTAGCATCTTGTAAAGGAATAATTACTTGATCTAGGGTAATAAGTCCCTCTACACTTGGTTTAATTAAATAATTATCATCTTTAAAGACATTAGTTTGTTGAAATCTTTGTTGGTGTTTAGGATCTTTAAAAACGAGAATTTTACTTTTATCTTGCTTATCTACATTCCGACAAATAGTAATTACATCATCGCGGGAAGCATATAAGTTTTTATTCATAATTTCAAAACCATAGGTTTTTAATAAATATAAAAGAAAAGGTTTCCGTTGTTTTTTATTTGTTCCTAAAAAGTCATAACCATTATTAAGGCATAAATCAATCCACGAAGCAATGAGAAAAGAACCAATATTTAAATTCCGAAACTCTTCAAAAACATAAAGACCAATAAAATAACTTTTTTTGGTGGTTTCATCTAAATAAAAATATAAATAACCTTGTTGAACTAAAGTATTATTAAGCATTGTATAGACACTTAAATAATATTTGGGTAAAGCATCATTAGCGTTAGCTTTTTTTAAATATAGATCTTGTTGGTAATCAGCACTATAAAAGTTGGTTGCATATAATTCTTTTTGTCCGGGTTCTAAATTAGCTAGTTTAGGCATTCTTGTTCGCCTCCTTTTTTTGTTTTAGTATTTTTGGATAATGAAGAAAAAATCTTGTCAAAAGCCGATAAAAAAACTTGTTGCAACAACAAGTAAATGATATAATTATGATTGTTAATACAAGTAGTTAACGAATAATAATTTATATGTAACTTGATAAGAACAAGTAATCATCTAATGGAGCAAGTGAGGAGAATCGAACTCCCATCTTAGCCTTGGCAAGGCCATATTCTAACCATTGAACCACACCTGCATATAAGTTATTTTAACAGATACTAATTATTTTTGCAACATAATTTGCGAAATATTTGAAATATTGGTATGATAGGAGAGATAAAGAGGTAAAGATGAAAGATAAATTTTTAAATACGATGCGTCACATTAAGAAAAATATCGTAGAGTATGTAATCAGTAATCGATTATTTTTAACATATGTTATTTTATCACTTATTTCCGTGACATTTTTAAGACACATAACGATTCATAACGCGAATGCCTTAAAACCCTTTTTAACGGATTTAGGTATTATTTTGATTATTGGGGGCTTGGGCTACTTTATTAAACCCCATAATCAGTTTAAATATTATTTCTTCTGGACAACATTCTATGCTATTTTATGTACGATTAGTTCCGTTTATTACACTTTCTATGTTAATTTTGCTTCCATTGGGGAAATTGCTAGTTTAAGTCAAGTGGAAAGTGTTAAAGGGGCTTTATTTGAAAAACTGCATTTAATAGATTTTGTCTATGTTTTAGTGCCAATTATTTTTGTGTTAGTCCACCGGAAATTAGCATCGACGCCATATTATCATTTTTTAGATAAGATTGAAAAAGGCAAAAAAATGGTTGTTAGTACCGTGGCTGTCGGCGCAGTCTTTTTAGTATATAGTTTTGCAACGGCCACTGGTACCGATTATGGTCGGTTGGCTAAACAATGGAATCGAGTTTATATTGTCGAAAGATTTGGAATTGTCACTTATCAATTTAATGATTTAATCCAAGCTCTAACACCACGATTGAGTAGTTTGTTTGGTTATGATGAAGCCCTAGAAAGCTTTAATAATTATTTTGATGCCAAAGAAGAACACCAAGATAATAAATATACCGGTATTTTAGATGGTTATAATATTATCTTTGTTCATATGGAAAGTATGCAAGATTTCTTGATGGATTTAAAGTTTAATGATCAAGAGGTAACTCCTAATTTAAATAAATTGGCTAAGGAGGGAATGTTTTTCAGTAATTTCTATCCTCAAGTAAGTTTGGGAACGAGTAGTGATACTGAATTTACCCTTTTAAGTGGTTTGCTTCCCGCTTCCAGTGGAACGGTATTTGTAAGTTACTATAATAAAAATTATTTAACGATTCCTAAATATCTAAAAGATAAGGGTTATCATACCTTTAGTATGCATGGTAATTTGCCATCCATGTGGAACCGGGATAAAGCTCATCCATCTTTGGGTTATGATGAGATGATTTTTGCCGAACACTTTAATTATACCGATGCCGATGTTGTTAATTTAGGTATTAATGATTACCGCTTCTTTGAACAAGGGGTACCAATTATTGAAAATATTGAAAAGACTTATAGTAACTATATGGGGACAATTATTACGTTATCTAACCATGCCCCATTTGCTTTAGCCAGCGCGGTAAGCGATTATGATTTATCCCAAACCTTCGAAGAAACAGATCCGGCAACCGGCATTACTACGACTAAAACCACGGATTATTTAAGTGATTCCGCGGTCGGGGAATATATTAAAAGCGTTAATTATGCCGATGGCGCTTTAGGTGATTTAATTAAATATATTAATGAATCAGAGGCTTTCAATAATACTTTATTTGTCTTCTATGGCGATCACGATGCCAAATTATCACGGAAAGAAATCAATTATCTTTATAATTTAAATCCGGCAACGGGAGAAACTTATAAAGAAGGGGATAAAAATTATTACGAATATGATTCCTTTGATCACGAATTAAATAAGAAAACACCGCTTATCCTATGGACGAAAAATAAAAAGCTAAAGCGTATATTTAAAGGCGAAATTAAGTATACTATGGGTATGTACGATGTATCAACGACGATTTTAAATATGTTTGGTTTAAATAATAAATATTCCGTGGGTAGTGACATCTTTAATGTTAAAGATGATAACATCATCGTCTATCCAAATGGTAATTTCTTAACCAAAGATATCTATTACAATAATTCCAAAGAAGAGTATAAAATCTTAAATCCTGACTTTAAAGTTACGGATGAGTATTTGGCGGAAAAGAAAAAGATTGTCGATGATAAGTTAGAAATTTCCAATTCCATTATCGTATATAATTTATTAGAAAACAAATCAGTGTCAGGAGATTAAATGAAAAGGAAGTATCGGAAAATATTAGCAGGGTTAATTCTTGTAACCATTGTTTTAGTTGTGGCCACTTTAGTAATCCGGATCTTTTTTTCCGGATCTAAGGATACCAAAGTTAAAGTTTTAGATGCCGTGAAAAATTATGATTATGTTTTAGAAGAACGGGATACGGCTCTTTTTAAAGAAACTTATAATCATTTAAAAGCTAATTTAAAAAATAAAGACATTGATTATGCAGCTTATGCATCCGATTTAGCTCAACTATTTATTATTGATTTATTTACAATTGATAATAAACTAAGTAAATATGATATTGGCGGCTTAGATTATGTTTATCCCGATAGCCAAGACAATTATAAGTTAAATGTGGAAAATACCCTTTATAAAAATGTGGAGGTAAAGGATAATAAAAGAAATCAAGATTTGCCAGTAGTCACAAGTATTACAATTGATAATAGGGAAGATGTGGAATACACCATTGGCGAAAAAACTTATCCGGCTTATAAGGAAACTATCAGTTGGGAATATGAAAAAGATTTGGGTTACGATAATAAAGCAACAGTAACCTTAATAAAGGATCAAGATAAAGTATATGTGGTAGAATATCAAACAATAGAAGAATAAGAGGGCAGTATGAAAAGAGTAATGAGAAGATTAAAACATGTAAATGGGATAGCAAGATATTCTTACTATTTCTTTTTGGTGGTTTATCTTATTAGTTTTCTTCTTTTCACCTTTAATTTAGTTAATTTAAGTGGAATTGAAACGGTTTTACGAATAATCTTAATTGTCACCTTTTTCCTTTATTTCTTATTTTATTTACTTTATGGTTTATTAAACTTATTAACGCGAAAATATAAAAAATATGTTTTAATATCGCTACTTACCTTGATCTTCATTAGTATTTTTAATGTTAGTAGTTATTTTATTGGTACCATCTATGGTGGTTTAAATAATATTTTTGAACAAGATAAAGAATTATATACTACTTATTTAATTAAATTAAAAGATACAAAGTTTAATAGTGAAGGGCAAATTGGCCGGATTGATAACCAAGCTGATACGGAAGGTTATGTTTTAACGGAAAAATTAATTAAAAAATATAAATTGAAAAATGAAATTGTCGATTATAGTGATTATGATGATATGATTTTAAATCTTTATGCCGGGAAAATTGCCGCCGCCTTTGTACCCAGCAATTATTTAGCCTTATTTACCGAATTAGATGAAAATGAGTCAATTGCTGATAAAACAACAGTTATCTATAAATATCAAGAAAAGAAAAAGAATTCAACAAGTGATAAATCCATTAGTAATAAAGACTTTAATGATCCTTTAACTTTTCTAATTATGGGTGTTGATTCAACAAAGAATAATTTGGATCCTAATGCGGGATTTAATGGTGATACTTTAATGTTTATTGCTTTTAATCCTAAAACTTTAGATTCGTTAGTTTTAAGTATTCCAAGGGATACTTATGTACCAATTACTTGTAATCATAATCGTTATGCAAAAATTAATTCTTCGGCGGCTTTTGGTTCCGAATGTGTTGTTAATACCGTAAGTAATCTCTTAGCCACCGACATTGATTATTATGTTAAAGTTAATTTTAAAGGCGTTGTTAATTTGGTTGATGCTTTAGACGGCATTGAGGTTGATGTCGAAGCTCCAACCTATGGGGCTGATCAATATAATGGTCAAGTTTGTGAACAAAATTCCGATCGGGAGTTTGGCGATAAATTAGTTTGTATTAAACCAGGTCATCAAACTTTAAATGGAGAACAAGCCTTAGCGTATGCGCGAAATCGCCATTTATACATCGGTAGTGATTTAGACCGCGTTCGCCATCAACAACAAATTGTTGAAGCAGTAGCGCGAAAATTACTAAAATTTAGCGCGGTAACGGATTTTAAAGATATTTTTAATGCCATTAGTAATAATATTGCCACTAATATGGCGACCGATAAAATATTATCGGGTTATGAAGTAGTGAAAGATATGACCCTTAAAGCCTTAAATGGCCAAGAGTTTATTAATATCAATAAAGCGACTTTAGAAACTTATAGCTTACCTGTTTATCGGCCCGCGACGGGGGGATATACCTCGGCTCAAGGCTATTATCAAGATAGTTTAACGGATATTCAAAATACAATAAAAATATATTTAGGTTTACAAGAACAAGAAACAGTTAAAACCTTTAGTTTCTCTGTTAATGAACCATTCGAAGAACACACCGCAGGTAAGGGATTAAAACAAGTTCAATCATTAGAATTAATGCCAAATTTAATTGGTTCCGATATTGCGAAAGCTGAAGAGTTTTGTCAAAAGCATAATCTTACTTTAAATAAAGAATATGTTAATCCGGGGGAAGCCCATTATAATGCGGATGTTGCGCCGGGCTTAATCGGGGATCAAGATGCGCGAATTGGCACTTTAATTGAAGAATTAACTAGTTTAACAATTTATATTCCTAATAGTGGGGAAAGTAGTAAAAATAGTTCAGATAATACCTCTAAGGAAGAAGATAAAACTAAAACCGAAACAAATAAGAAAGATCAAGAAACTGAAAAAGAAAATAATCCGGATATTGGCGATGTTTTAAATCTCTTTTAAACCAAAAAAATATTTGCTCATGTGAAGCAAATATTTTTTCTATTCTAATTCATTTTCTGTATCATTAATAGTTGGTTTTTGCGTTTGTTGAGTATCTTTATTTTCGTCTTTATCCGTTCCTGGATTATTTGGGGTAACCATGTTTTCCACATTCTCATCAATAGCGTTAACTCTGATTTCTAAGCCATCACTCATATTGGCGGTAAACTTGGAATAGGCAGCTTTGACAATGTAAGTACCATTAGCGGGATTAGTTACCGTATAAGTATTGCTTTCCGTTCTTCCTAAATAGGTTAGATTATTCGAAGCATCTTTGAAATAGATTTGATAACCTAAAGTGCCAATATAAGTACTATTATAGTTGATTCGCGCTTGATAATACTTACTAGCGTGATTATCGTAATATTCGTTAAAGAACTCAGTTAAATAATCATTATTAATGGCATCCGGGGTTTTAATTGGACTCCAACTTAAAGTTAAAGTTGAACCATTATATTTTTTATCTCCATTGGTTGGATTACTTAATTTGGCAAAGCGCGTTGATACTTCTGTTGGTTCCGTACCTTCTTTGAAGATTTCGGTGGTTTTTAAACTTTCCGGAGTATATTCACTGGCTAGTTGCGCAGGGAAGGTTTCTAATTCTACGGTTGCACTAACAATACCTTCAGGAACCTCAAACTTTTTATTTTTCGAATAAACGCGAGATCCAACAGCTTTCATAATAGCTTTTCGTGCTGTACCCCCGCGGTTAATATCGAGATAACTATCACTAGTCGTGGTATCATAACCCAGCCATAGGGCCACACAATATTCTGGACTATAAGTTATGTTCCAAGCATCGTTCGTGGCATTACTTGGGATATTATGTTCTTTACTGTAAGTGGCATCAATTGTTGTAGTTCCGGATTTAGCGGCGATATCCGTACCACTTACCGAAACACCACCGACACCACTTTGGGCGGCAGTCATTAAAATACTTGTAATCATATAAGCGGTTTCTTCGCTCATAACTTGTTCTTTTTCGTATTTATAATCGACTGTTTCACCGGTTTGAACGAATTCTATTTTCGTATAAATATATGGTTTAATATAGTAACCACCGCGGCCATAAGCTGCATAAGCCGCACTCATTTGGAGTGGACTAACACCATCAAAGCCCCCGATGGAAGCAGATTCATAAAGCGTACTACCATAATCAATACCTAAACTATGAACAAAGTTAGGAATATAATTTTTATCAGCTTTATTGACGGCTTGGAAAGCTCGAAGAGCTGGCGCATTCCGCGAGGTAGAAAGGGCGGTTCGCATGGTCATTAATCCATTAAACTTTCGGTCGGAATCATTAATTGGTTTGCCGGTCGAATAATTCGTTGGCTCATCTAAGAACATCGAATAAGGGGATCCTTGTAAATATTCAATGTAAGGACCGTAGTCAAATAAAATTTTCGCCGTTGATCCTGGTTGTCTTCTAATATCGGTTGCCCGATTAGTTCCTTTAGCCCCCGCATTATAATTTCGGCCACCCGATAGGGCAACAATCGAACCATTTTCGGTACTGGTAATCGCAACCCCTTCTTGTAATTTTTCTTCCATTTTCTTATCGAAAGGATATAATTTTCCTTCTTCTAATTGGGTTAAAATATCTTGAACTTTTTTATCGACTGTTGTATAAATTTTCATTGGTACACTTTGCGGATCTTTTTTGGTATTTTCCCGGACTTGATTTAATACATAATCGACAACAGCACTATTTGTTTCGGGACTATCTTCTTCCTCTTCGTGGCTAATAAGTAGGGATTCAATCGGAATATTTTGCGCATCTTCTTTTTCTTGTTCCGTAATATAACCATGTTGGACCATTAATTTTAAAACTGTATTTTGCCGTTTCCGTAAATTATCGGTTTTGGTATAAGGATTATATTGGGTTGGATTTTGGAACATGCCGGCAAGAATTGAGGCTTCCGCTAAAGTTAAATCGGAAACGCTTTTGCCGAAGAAATATTGACTAGCTAGTTCCACTCCGGCAATCCCTTTGGCCACATATTTATTAGTTGGGCCCGAAAACCACATTGTATTAACATAGAATTCCATGATTTCTTCTTTGGTATATTTACTTTCCAGTTTAAAAATTGCCATATAGATATCGGTAAATTTCCGAATAATCCCTTCAATACCATGAGATTCGGAAGAGGTATAATCTTTCTTTATTACTTGCATGGAAAGCGTTGAGGCCCCTCCGGCTTTATCATTACCCAGTAATTGTCCTAAAAAGGCCTTCCCAAAACGGGCGACATCTAAACCTGTATGTTGGAAAAAACGCGAATCTTCGGTGGCCACAATGGCATCGATTAGCACTTGAGGTAAATCATCGTAATAAACTAAAACTCTTTCCTCCGAACCAATCTTTAACATTTCCGAGCCATCGGCATAATAAAGTGTCGTTGATTCTTTAGAATATAATTTTTCTGTATCAAATTCTGGTGAGGTAATAATAATGAAAAGGGCAAAGAGTAAAATGCAGGTAATGCCAATAATCCCAATAATTAATATAATAGCCCAAACACTTAATTTTACTTTAGGACTTTTTGTAGCATTATCCTTTTTCGCTCCTTTCGCCTTTTCAACCGGAGCTAAATCTTTTTTAACTAATTTTAATTTTTTCATTCTTTTCCTCCAATAATTTATCAATTACATTTAAGTAATCTAATCCTTTATTAAAACTATATTTTATTTCATAACCATTTTCGATAATATAGGCAAGGGGAATACTTTGCCGTTTACCTTCTTCCTTAAACTTAAGAAAATCGGATCCCATTAAAACATAAAAACCATCATTAATTTGAATTAAAAGGAAAACGATCCCGCCATGCTTATAAATATGTTCGATATGTTTAATTTGATGGGGACTAACATTGCTTAAAGGAAATGAGGTCTTATGATGCGTAACTTTGGCATCAAACTCAATGTAATAACCTTTATATAAGCCATTGTAATCCAAAGTTGAGGGCTTTTGAAAATAGGCCTCTTCAATTTTGGCTAAAGCATAATTTACTTTGACAATCCCAATAGGGGTTGGTTTTTTATAAATATATGCTAGATCGTGGTCAATATAATACTCATTGGTAATTTCCACTAAGTATTCTAAATCCATACCCCGATTCGCGTGATTATTTATTTTCGTAAAATTTTTTTTAATATTATTTGGGTATAACAAAACAATCACCTAACATAAATTATAGCATACTTTCACAAATTTTAATATGAATATAAAGCCGCTAAATTGTCTTGACTGTCAACTGTCAAGCTCAAAAGTTTTGGCATGTTTTGTCGAAACTAATGCATTATTTTTTATTATTTTATAAAATAGGGTGGGTGAAGAAAAAATGCCATATGATTTTTTAATAAATGAGGTTATTGCTAAAATTGATAATTTAGAAATTGATCTTTTATATCATTATGTGCGCAATATTGACAAAAAGCGATAAACAATCTATAATTTACTCATGGAAGGTGAGAGTATTTTGTATAATGATAGATTATATTTATCTCCGCGGGAGATATTAGAAAAAGAATTTAAAATTGATGCTCAAGGATATCGACCTCAAGAAGTAGATAAGTTTTTGGATATGGTGATCCGCGATTATACAGAATATGGTAATATTATTAAAAAGTTAGAACAAGACATTAAAGATTTAACGGAGGATAATATTAAACTTAAAAAAGAAATCCGTCGGTTACAAGATGAAGTTACTACCGCGGGTAGTCAAAATAGTAATCGGAGTATTAATAATGTCGACCTTCTTAAAAGAATTAGCCAATTAGAAAAAATAGTTTATGGCAATAATGAATAATTTCGAGGCAAATGCTGCATAAAATTAGTATGCAGAGGAAAGTCCATACTCGCACAAGCTGCGATGCTTGTAGTGTTCGTGCCTTGGGAAAAAATAACCAAGGGTAGCTTTTAGCTAACGGCTCCGAAATTTTCTTTTTTTAAAGAAGAAAGTAGGTCTAAAAGTGCCAAAGAGACGAGTTTTGTAGTGATACAAAAGTGGAACGTGGTAAACCCCGCGAGCGAGAAACCCAAATTTTGGTAGGGGAGCTTAAGTGGCGGAATTAAACAAAGCTTAGGACCTTGAAAAAGGTAGATAAATATTTGCCGCTTTCCTTAGGAAAGTACAGAAAATGGCTTATGAGAAATTATTTAATTTACAAAGGAGTGAAAAAGTTTTGAACGAAATTGGCGAGGAACTCTACTTGGCTCGGGAAAAAGCGGGAATAAACCTAAAAGAGGTAAGTAAGGATCTCAACATAAAAGAAGAAATTTTGGAAAATATTGAAGCCGGTCGCTCAGGGGCTTTCAAAGATGTGTTTGAACTTAAAAACTATATCGCAGAATATGCAAAATATTTGGGTTTAGAAACAGAAAAAATCTTAGATAAGTTTAATGAGTATATGTTTGAATATACCTCCAAAATTCCCATTAAAGAAATTGAAAAAACGATTGAGTTACAATTAAAGGAAGAAGCCAAAAATGAAACTAATGAAATGGCCAGTCCTTATACAAAGACACCAAGAAAATATAGTAAAAAAGTTTATATTTTAATTTATGTTTTGGCCTTAATTGTTTTAGCCCTTGTGGTGGCTTGGTCCGTCAAACAAATAACTATTAGTAATCAAAAAACTAATGTCATAAGTTATAAGGAGTAGTGAAAAAATGAATTTACCCAATAAAATTACCATAACCAGAATTATTATTTCCGTAATAGTTTTAATTATGTTATTAGTACCTTGGTATTCTTTAGGCATTGAATGGCCCGAATATTTAGTGGGCAGCATTAATGTTAGTTTAAAATATATTATTGCCGGTTTCTTATTTGCCATTGCCGCTTTTTCTGATTTTTTAGATGGTTATTTAGCCCGGAAGAATAATGAGGTAACTGACTTTGGCAAAGTATTAGATGCTATTGCCGATAAAATATTAGTAAATGGGGTCTTAATCATTTTAGCTTATGAAAGAGCTATTTCCATTGCCATTCCCGTTATTATAATTACAAGAGATATTATAGTTGATTCTCTTAAAATGGTATCGGGTAATAAAGGCAAAGTTGTGGCGGCCTCTATTTTAGGTAAAATCAAAACTATCTTTATGCTAGTAGGTATTGTTTTAACCTTATTCTACAACTTACCATTTGAATTAATTAGCATTCCAGTAGCGGATATCTTCTTATTAATTGCTACTATATTTTCTGTAATATCAGGTTGCCAATATTATTTTAAAACTAAAGATTTAATTTTACCGGAAAAAAGTAAAAAGTAAATTATAATTAAGCAATAAGTGAGTCAATCATTTATTGCTTTTTTCTTGTGAAAAAAATTAAAAAATCGTTACTATTCACAGATTTTTACATAAAAGTGGCAATCATTCTTAAAAGCAATGAGTTAATTCTCATTGTTTTTA
>CANQZX010000015.1 GCA_947628445.1 uncultured Bacilli bacterium | reverse complement strand
AATTTCTATACTTATCAACATTAAAAAAAGATAGATTTCTTTTTTTCTATCTTTTTAGGTCTGAATAGTTACAAAAAGGCAAGCATTTGTGCAAAAAATGCTTGCTTTTTCATATATTTTAGTGTTAAAATGATTCTTGTATGACTGCGTTGATGTGCGAGGTTACTGATACACTAGGATAAGTTGGTAGTAATTATTCTAGAATTAGAGAACTTGTACGGAGTATGTCTATACTAGATATAGGCGAAAGGAGGACATCGTAAAATGTCAAATAGTAAAGTAAGAATCAATTTAAAAGCTTATGATCACCGTTTACTTGACGTTGCGGCTGGAAAGATTGTCGAAACTGTCAAAAGAACGGGTGGCGAAATTTCTGGCCCTGTTCCACTACCAACAGAAATTGAAAAAGTAACCGTGTTAAGAGCTGTCCACAAAGATAAGGATGCTCGGGAACAATTCGAAAGAAGAACTCATAAGAGATTAATTGATATTAAAAATCCTAGTAAGGAAACAATCGATG
Source organism: uncultured Bacilli bacterium (assembly GCA_947628445.1). Lineage (GTDB taxonomy): Bacteria > Bacillota_I > Bacilli_A > RF39 > UBA660 > Onthocola_B. The sequence continues at coordinate 18,574 of CANQZX010000015.1, read as the reverse complement.
CCTTAAATCACTTAGATTTACCAAGTGGTGTTGACATCAAAATTAAATTATAAGAGAAGGAGAAAAGAAAATTATGAAAGGAATCTTAGGACGCAAAAGTGGAATGACACAAGTATTCACTAAAGATGGTAAACTTGTTCCCGTTACGGTTATTGAAGTTGAACCTAATGTGGTAATGCAAGTTAAAACTTTAGAAAAAGATGGATATAATGCCATTCAACTAGGCGTATTTGAAAAGAAAGAAAAAAAGGCGAATAAAGCCGAAATGGGTAGAGCTAAAAAAGCCAATACTAATCCTAAGCGCTTCTTAAAAGAAATTAAAAATGTTGAAGGTGCTTATAATGTTGGCGATAAATTAATGGCTGATACCTTCACGGTTGGTGATGTAGTTGATGTAACGGGTACAAGCAAAGGTAAAGGCTTCCAAGGTACCATTAAAAGACATAACCAACATCGCGGTCCAATGACTCATGGTTCGCATTATCATCGGGCTGTTGGTTCTTTAGGTACGATGTTACCTAAAAGAGTTTTAAAAGGTAAAAACTTACCAGGCCATATGGGTGTGGATACGGTAACAATCCAAAACTTGGAAATTATCGAAGTAAACCCTGCGGAAAATTATCTATTAGTAAGTGGTAATGTTCCTGGCGCTAAAAACTCATTAGTTTTAATTAAGTCAGCAGTTAAAAATTCTCGTAAACCAAATGCGAAAGAAGTAATTGTTTATGAAGAAGAAACTGTTGTTGATGCTGTTGAAGGCGAAGAAGTAAATGATGCTCCTGTAACTGATGCAGTAGAAGAAACTAAAGAAGAAGTAGCAGAAGAAACACCTGTTACTGAAACGGTGGCAACAGAAGAAGCAGCCCCTGTGGAAGAAGAAAAGACCGAAAGTACTGAAGCTGAAGCTTCTGTAAACGAATAAGGAAATTTAAGAAAGGAAAGTAGAAAATGACAAAAGTTAGTGTTAAAAATCTTAAAGGTGAAAAAGTTAAAGATTTAACTTTAAAAGATACTATCTGGAACATTGAACCAAACGATGACTGCTTAAAGAAAATGATTCGTTTACAACTTGATGCAACGCGTCAAGGCACAAGAAAAACTAAAAATAGAAGTGAAGTTTCAGGTGGCGGTAAAAAACCTTGGAGCCAAAAAGATACTGGCCGGGCTCGTCAAGGTAGTACTAGAGCTACGCAATGGCGTGGTGGCGGTATTCCATTTGGTGTAGTACCAAGAGATTATACTTTTAAAATTAATAAAAAAGAAAGAACAATTGCTTTAAAAACGGCTTTAACTTATAAGAATAAAGAAAAGGCCTTAATTGTTCTTGATGAAATAGCTTTAAAAGGATTAAAAACAAAAGAAGCGCTAGAAATTTTAAAAGGATTAAAAATTGAAGACCAAAAAACTTTGTTTGTAACCAGTGATGAAAATGAAAACTTATATATGGCCACAAGAAATTTAGCCAATGTTGCAGTTATTATGGCTAATGAAATTAATTGCTATGATCTTGTTAATGCCGATATCGTCGTTATTACAGAAGAAGCAATTAAAACAATTGAGGAGGCGCTTAAATAATGAGAAATTATACAGATATTATTATTGCACCGGTCATTACGGAAAAATCAATGGCAGCAAGAAATGTAAATGTTTATACATTCAAAGTTGTTAAAGATGCTAGTAAAGACGAAATTAAGAATGCTATTGAAAAAGCATTTAAAGTAAAAGTTACAAATGTTAATACACTTAATACAAAATCAAAGAAAAGAAGAGTTGGAAGATACTCTGGAAGAACCAAAACTTACAAGAAAGCTATGGTTACCTTAGCTGAAGGTTCTTCAATCGAAATTTAGGAGGTTCAAAATGGCAATAAAACATTATAAACCAACGACTAATGGTCGCCGGGGAATGACAACGCTTGTTAACGAAGAACTAACAAGTGCAAAACCAACTAAATCATTAATTAAATCTGTCAGCCGGACAGGTGGTCGTAATAATCAAGGTAAAATGACGGTTCGCCATATTGGTGGTGGCGCTCATAAGAAATACCGGATGATTGATTACAAAAGAAATAAAATTGGTGTTACTGGTCGGGTAGCGACAATTGAATACGATCCTAACCGGACGGCCAATATTGCGTTAATTAATTATCGCGATGGCGAAAAAAGATATATCATTGCCCCTAATGGGTTAAAAGTCGGTATGATTATCGAAAACGGTGAAAAGGCGGATATCAAAGTTGGTAATGCTTTACCACTTAAAAATATTCCCGTTGGTACCGTTGTTCACTGTATTGAACTTCAACCGGGCAAGGGCGCCGAAATCTGCCGGAGTGCTGGTTCTTCAGCCCAAATTCTTGGCCGGGAAGGTAAATATGTTTTACTAAGATTACAATCTGGTGAAACCCGGAAAATTTTAGGTACTTGCATGGCTACTGTTGGGGTAGTTGGCAACGAAGATGCTAAATTAGTTAATTTAGGAAAAGCCGGTCGGAAAAGACATATGGGGATTAGACCTACAAACCGTGGTAGTGTTATGAACCCTAATGATCACCCTCATGGTGGTGGAGAAGGCCGTGCTCCTGTTGGTCGCAAGAGTCCAATGACTCCTTGGGGTAAACCTGCTCTTGGACATAAAACACGGAAAACGAAAAAGGCCTCTGAAAAACTAATTATTAGTCGGAAGGCCAAATAGGAGGATTAAATGGCAAGAAGTTTGAAAAAAGGACCTTATGTTGAAGCGTCCCTAATGAAAAAAGTAAAAGCAATGAATGAAAGCGGCAAAAAAACGGTTATTAAAACTTGGTCAAGAAGATCAACCATCTTCCCTGATTTCGTGGGACATACCTTTGCTGTACACAATGGTAAAGATTTTATCCCTGTTTATGTAACCGAAGAAATGGTAGGTCATAAATTAGGTGAGTTTAGTCAAACTCGTAAATTTGGTGGCCACGCTGGTAATAAGTAGGAGGTATTCATGGAAGCTTACGCAATACATAAAAATGCTTTAATTAAACCAAGATTAGCACGGATGACTATGGATTTAATTAGAGGTAAAGATGTTAAAACGGCTCAAGGTATTTTAGAAAATACGAATACGAAAGCCAGTCGCTTAATTTTAAAAGTTTTAAATTCAGCCGTTGCTAACGCTGTTAATAATAACGGTGCTAACGAAGCGGATTTAAGAATTAAAGAATGCTATATTAATCCAGGACCTGTTTATAAAAGAATTAAATTTGCTTCTCGGGGTCATGTTGATCGTCATGATAAGAGAAGTTCCCACATTACCGTTTGTGTAACTGATGAAAAAGGAGGTAAATAGGAGATGGGACAAAAAGTTAATCCAATAGGATATCGACTTGGTGTCAATAAAGATTGGCAATCTAAATGGTATGCGGATAAAGATTATGCTGATAAATTAATCAAAGATGTTAAAATCCGGGAATATTTAGAAACTAATCTTAAAGATGCTGCTATTGCGGCCATTATCGTGGAAAGAAAAGGCAAACGCCTTGAAATTTCAATTTATACGGCTAAACCTGGTGTTATCATCGGTCGCGGTGGTGAAGATATTGAAAAATTACGGAAGAAAATTGCTAAATTAATTGGCGAAGAAGTATATATCAATATTGTTGAAGAAAAGAATCCTGATTTAAATGCGCGTTTAGTAGCCAAAAATATTGCTAGTCAAATTGAAGCGCGGGCACCATTTAGATCAGTGCAAAAAAGAGCTATTCGCAATACAATGAAAGCGGGAGCTAAAGGTTGTAAAACTAGTGTATCAGGTCGTTTAGGTGGTGCCGAAATGGCACGGACTGAAGGTTATACCGAAGGTACAGTGCCTCTACATACGATTAGAGCAGATGTCGATTATGCTACGGCCGAAGCCAATACAACCTATGGTAAAATCGGGGTTAAAGTTTGGATTTATAAAAACGAAATTTTACCTGATAAAAAACCAGTGAAGGGAGCTGATAACCATGTTGATGCCAAAGCGAACTAAATATCGGAAAAGCCATCGTTTAAGTTATGATGGTCATGCCAAAGGTAATTTAGAATTAAATTTTGGAGAATATGGTTTAAAAGCCTTAGAAGGTGGCTGGATTTCAGCCCGTCAAATCGAAGCAGCCAGAATTGCGATGACTCGTTATATGAAACGGGGCGGAAAAGTATTTATTAATATTTTCCCTCATATGCCAAGAACCAAAAAACCGCTTGAAACTCGGCAAGGTAAAGGTAAAGGTAACGTTGAAGAATGGGTAGCAGTTGTTAAAACTGGCAAAATTATGTTTGAAATAACCGGTGTCGATGAAGCTACGGCGCGCGAAGCCCTACGGCTTGCTTCACACAAGTTATCAATTAAAACAAAATTCGTAAAAAAGGATGGTGATTCTCTTGGAAACTAAGGAACTAAGAAAATTATCCAATGAAGAATTGACGAAAAAAATTAAAGCAACGAAAGAAGAATTATTTACTAAAAGAATGCAACAAGCCAGTGGTACTTTAGAAAAACCAGCCCAATTAAAACAATTACGGCGGGATGTTGCAAAAATGAAAACAATTCTTAAAGAAAGAGAAATAAGTGGAGGTGTTAAATAATGACAGATAATAAACCAGTGCTAGTTGGTAAAGTTGTTAGTGCCGGCAATAATAAAACCATTACGGTTTTAGTTGAAACGGCGAAGAAACACCCACTTTATGGTAAAAGAGTGAAATATTCGAAGAAATATGCCGCTCATGATGAAAATAATAAAGCAAAAGTAGGAGATACAGTCAAAATTAGAATGACTAGACCATTATCTAAAACTAAAAGATATGAACTAGTAGAAGTTTTAATTGAAGCTGTTATCCTTTAGGGAGGTCTATTTATGGTAATGCAAGAATCAAGACTAAATGTTGCTGATAATAGTGGCGCTCGGGAACTTCTAGTTATTAGAGTAATGGGCGGATCTAAAGTTAAATATGGTAACATTGGTGATGTTGTTGTGGGAACTGTGAAAAAAGCTATCCCTAATAGCCCAATTAAAAAGGGTAAAGTAGTTAAGGCCGTTATTGTGCGGACGGTTGATGGTGTAAGACGCTCTGATGGTTCATACATTAAATTCAGCGATAACGCATGCGTCTTAATTAAGGATGATAAATCCCCAGTGGGAACACGGGTATTAGGCCCCGTTGCCAGAGAGTTAAGAGAAAAAGATTATATGAAGATCGTTTCTTTAGCTCCCGAAGTTTTATAGGAGGATGACATGAAAGTTAAAGTAGGAGATAATGTTAAAATCCTTGCTGGTAAAGATAAAGGTAAAACTGGCAAAGTAATTAGAACTTTAAAACATGAAAATCGGGTTGTTGTCGAAGGTATCAACATGATTAAGAAACATTCTAAACCAACGAATACGAACGATAAAGGCGGTATCTTCGATATTGAAGCGCCAATTCATGTATCAAATGTTAAAGTTGAAGTAGTTGAAAAGAAGCCAAAAGCTCCTAAAGCACCAAAGGTTGCAGCCAAAGAAGAAAAACCAGCGAAAGCAACAGCCAAAAAGGCCGCACCTAAAACGGAAGCTAAAGCCGAAAAACCAGCGAAAAAAACGACAAAGAAAGCGAGTAAATAGGATATGAGTAATTTTAAAGAATTATATAATAAACAAATTGTACCTAGTTTAATGGATGAATATAAATATTCTTCTGTTATGGCGGTACCTCGTTTAGAAAAAATAGTTATTAATATGGGTGTTGGTGAAGGTAGCAAAGATGAAAAATTCATTAATGCCGCCATCAAAGATTTAGAACAAATCACGGGTCAAAAGCCAATTGTTACAAAAGCCCATAAATCTATTGCTGGTTTTAAAATCAGAGAAGGTCAATCAATTGGTGTTAAAGTAACACTAAGAGGCGAAAACATGTATAATTTCTTAGAAAAATTAATTCGTATTGGTCTTCCACGGGTCCGGGATTTCCGGGGTGTATCTGGACATTCTTTCGATGGTCATGGTAATTATACGATTGGCATCAAAGAACAATTAATTTTCCCAGAAATTGAATATGACGAAGTAGTAAAAGTAAGAGGAATGGATATTGTTTTTGTAACAACTGCAAAAACTAATGACGAAGCTAAAAGTTTACTTAAGGGCTTCGGTATGCCATTTAAGAATTAAGGAGGATAAATTATGGCTAAGAAAAGTATGATTGCAAAAAATAAAAGAACCCCTAAATTCTCTACCAGAGCATATACGAGATGTAATCGTTGTGGTCGACCTCATGGTGTTTTAAGAAAATACGGAATTTGTAGAATTTGCTTTAGAGAATTAGCGAACGAAGGTAAATTACCTGGCGTTAAAAAATCTAGTTGGTAAGAAGGAGGAATAAGATGTTTGTACAAGATAAAATCGCGGATATGTTAACCCGAATCCGGAATGCAAATCAAATGAAATACCCAACGGTTGAAGTTGTGGGTACCAAAATGACTTTAGGTATTGCGGAAATATTAAAAAGAGAAGGTTACATTGCGGATTATGTTTACGAAAAAGATACGAAAGGTGATAAATTAACGCTTACGCTTAAATATGGCGAAAAGAAAGAAAAAGTTATCACTGGTTTAAAACGGATCAGTAAATCTGGTTTAAGAGTTTATGTTAAAGCGGATGAAGTTCCTCGGGTACTAAATGGATTAGGTATTGCGATAATTTCCACATCTGAAGGATTAATGACTGATAAAGAAGCGCGTGCTAAAAGGTTAGGAGGCGAAGTTCTTGCCTATATTTGGTAAGGTATTATGAGTAGAATTGGTGAAAGAAAATTAACGATTCCCGACAATGTTACTGTTACCGTTGATGGCAGTGAACTTACGGTAAAAGGACCTAAAGGCGAATTAAAATTAACCGTTGATGAATTAATTAAAGTTGAAATTCAAGATAACATTTTAGCAACTATCCAAAAGAAACCGTCTAAAAGAGCTAATGTTATGCAAGGAACCATGAATTCCTTAATTAATAATATGCTTATTGGGGTATCTCAAGGATACGAAAAATCCCTAGAAGCAGTTGGGGTTGGATACCGTTTTAATGTCGCGGGTAATAAAATTACAATTAATGCTGGTTATTCTCATCCAGTGGTTATGGAAGTACCAAATGGTATGAGTGCAACTAGCGAATCGAATACGGAACTTACGATTCATGGCATTGATAAACAAAGCGTATCTGAGTTTGCGGCCAAAGTAAGAGAAGTAAGAGAACCAGAACCTTATAAAGGTAAAGGTATTAGATATAAAGATGAACATGTTCGTCATAAAGACGGCAAGAAAGCAGCGTAAGGAGGTTAAATTATGATAAAGAAAGAAGCAACTAATAAAGCTAGATTAAGAAGACACATTAGAGTGCGGAATAATTTAAGTGGAACGAAAGAAGTTCCTAGATTAAATGTTTTTCGTTCTAATAATGGTATCTATGTTCAAGTTATCGATGATGAAGCCGGAAAAACCTTAGCTAGTTCATCAAATCTCGAATTAAAAATTAAAAATGGTAGTAATATTGAAGCGGCTAAAGCCGTAGGTAAAGATATTGCCGAAAAATGTAAAAAATTAAAAATTAAGAAAGTTGTATTTGACCGTGGCGGTTATCAATATCATGGTCGGGTCTCTGCTCTTGCGGACGCTGCAAGAGCAGCAGGACTAGAATTTTAAGGAGGACGCATGAGAAATCAAAAGTTTGACCAAAAGAAAAGTCTATTAGAAGAAAAAGTTATTTCTATTGGCAGAGTAACAAAAGTTACCCAAGGTGGTAGACACTTTCGTTTTTCTGCAACCGTCGCTGTCGGCAACCGGAAGGGCTTAATTGGTATTGGTAATGGTAAGGCCAATGAAGTTCCGGAAGCAATAAAGAAGGCCTTACAAGCAGCCCAAAAGAATGTTGTTAAAGTTGCCTTATTAGATAACCGGACTATTCCACATGAAGCAACTGCTAAAGTTGGTCGGTCTGTGGTGTTATTAAAGCCGGCTAAAGAAGGTCGCGGAATCATTGCTGGTGGAGCTGCCAGAGCCGTTTTAGAACTTGCGGGGGTTAAAGATATCGTTTCTAAATCCCTTGGTTCTAATACGCAAGTTAATGTGGCTAAGGCCACTTTAGATGCCCTCCTAATGCAAAGAACTCCCGAACATATTGCGGAACTTCGGGGGAAGAAAGTAGAGGAGTTATAATATGAAATTAGAAAATTTACCAAGAAGTAATGAAACCAAAGCCAGTAAAAGAGTTGGTCGGGGACCAGGAAGCGGCATGGGTAAAACATCTACTCGTGGCGAAAAAGGTCAAAAGGCCAGAAGCGGGGCTTCAATCAAAGCGTGGTTCCAAGGTGGCCAAACTCCATTACATAGAAGAATTCCGATTCGTGGTTTCAATAATAAAAACTTTAGCGTACGCTATGCCACCCTTAATTTAGCGGACTTAGAAAAGTTCTTTAATGATGGGGATGTTGTAACTCCTGAAGTTTTAAAAGAAAGAAAAATTATTAAGAAAGAATTAAGTGGCGTTAAAATCTTAGCCAGTGGTAACTTAACGAAAAAGTTAACTGTTAAAGCCCATAGATTTTCAACAGCTGCTGTAACAAAAATCGAAAACGCTGGTGGCAAAGCAGAGGTGATCTAAGATGTTTAAAGTGTTTACCCAACTATTTAGTAAAAACAATAAAGATATTCGCAAAAAGATTTATTTTACCTTATTCTGTTTAGGGGTATTTTGCTTGGGTACCACGATTACCATTCCTTGGGCCTCAGTTGTTTATGAAAATTTGGGATTTTTAGAAATCTTTAACTTAATGAGTGGGGGCGGTTTAAGAAACTTCTCCATCTTTGGGTTAGGGGTTTCCCCTTATATTACGGCTTCAATTATTACCCAACTTTTGGAAACGGATATCTTTCCTTATTTCAAGGAGTTAAAAGATCAAGGGTATGTTGGCCGTCAAAAAATTAACAAAATTACCCGGTACTTAGGTATCATTATTGGTTTTTTACAAGCGTATGTCCTATGTGTCTTTTATTTAAAGGGTGCGGATGTATTTACCATGTTAAAAACCGCATTGGTTATGACCGCGGGAACGGCCTTCTGTTTATGGATGGGCGACCAAATTACCAATAAAGGCATTGGTAATGGTCAATCAATGTTGATTATGGCTGGGATTATTCAAAGCATGCCGGGCGTATTCACGGGGGCTTATGAAGGTTTAGTAACGGCTAGTACAAGCTGGACAGGTTGGTTATTCTTTGCTATGTTTGTTCTTATTTATATTTTGATTATCGTGGGTATTATTTGGGTACAATTAGCCGAAAGAAGAATCCCGATTCAATATGCCAATCGGACAAATAGTGCCTATGGTGCTCAACAAAGCTATTTACCAATCAAAATTAATTCCGCAGGGGTTATGCCTGTAATCTTTGCGTCCGTTATTACGACAATTCCGGCGACAATCGTTGGCGTTATCGGTAACGAAAAAGCCATTAATTTTGTTAATAATTATATTGTTAATACCTCAACAACGGGCTTTATCTTATATATTTTATTAATCTTCTTATTTGGTTATGTTTATACTTTCTATATTGCGATGAATCCCGATGAAATGAGTAAAAATGTTAATGAACGAGGCGGCTATATTCCTGGTGTAAGACCAGGGGAAGATACCAGCAAATACATTGGTAATTCTTTAGGTAAATTAACCGTGGTTGGTAGTATCTTCTTAATTATTCTCGCGGCCTTACCAGTTTTAATTTCGAAATTCACGGACCTACCGGCTTCCGTATCTATCGGAGGAACCGGAATCCTGATTGTTGTCGGGGTGGCTATTGAAACTTATAAACAACTAGAAAGTGGTTTAATATCTCGTAGTTATACAGCCCGGAGAAAGCGGTTAAGATGAAAAATGTTATTTTAATTGCCCCTCCGGCTGCCGGCAAGGGGACACAAGCGGAAATCCTAGTTAATGATTTTGGTTATGAACATATCTCCATGGGAGATTTACTTCGGGAGGTCATGGCTAGTGGTTCAGCCCTAGGTCAAGAAATTAAAACCTTAATTGATGCAGGAAAATTAGTTGATGATGAACTTACTTTTCCTTTAATCAAAAACAAGTTGCAAACAATTGAAGGTAAACCATTTATTTCCGATGGTTTTCCCCGAACGCTTAATCAAGCGCAACATTTTGAAACAATTTTAAAAGAATTAAATATTACGGATTATGTGGTTATTCTTTTAAATCTTAGTGAAGAAGCGGCGCTTAAAAGAATCAGTGGTCGTTTAATTTGCAGCTGTGGTAAATCATATAATATTTATAATGATAATTTAAAACCTAAGCAAGAAGGCATCTGTGATAAATGTGGTCAGGCCTTGGTTAAAAGAGATGATGATAACCTAGCTAGTTTCCAACAACGATATGAAATCTTTCAAACCAATATTGAACCAATTTTAGATTTTTATCGGCAAAGAAATAAATTACAAATTGTCGATGTCGATCGCAGTGTGGCTGAAATTGCTGGGGCAATAAAGGAAATAATAACTCATGATTAGCATTAAAAGTGATCGCGAAATTGCTTTAATGAAAGAAGCCGGCAAATATAATGTTATGGTTTTAAAGGCCGTCGAAAAGTTTTTAAGACCCGGCATTACGACCAAACAAATTGATACTTTGGTCAACCGGCTGATTCATGAATATGGCTGTGAACCATCCTGTTTAGGATACGAGGGCTTTCCGGCATCCGTCTGTGTTTCGGTAAATGATGAGGTAGTCCATGGTATTCCGGGCAATCGGAAAATTAAAAATGGCGATATTGTATCGGTCGATTTAGTTTTAAGTTATAAGGGATATCATGCTGATGCTACGAGGACCTTTATAGTAGGGACGGTTAATCCGGATATTGAATCCTTAGTAAAGAATACGCAAGCGGCCTTTTATGCCGGAGTTAAAGAAGTTAAAAATGGCGCCCGCATCAAAGATGTGAGTCGGGCCATCGAAAAGTATGCACATGACCATCATTTGAGTGTCGTGGAAGAACTAGTTGGTCATGGGATTGGAAGTAATATGCATGAAGAACCTGATGTTCCGAATTTCGATGATGGTAGCAATATCCGGTTAAAAACGGGAATGACCATTGCGATTGAACCAATGCTTAATTTAGGAACTAAGGAAGTATATCTGGATGACAATGATTGGACGGTTAAAACGGTGGACGGGTTACCATCCGCGCACTATGAAAATACCGTTTTAGTAACTGATACAGGTTACGAAATATTGACAGGAGATTGATTAGATGGGAAAAAATAAAGACAAAATTGAAGTCGAAGGCAAGGTTATTGAAGTTCTCAAGGGCGGTTTAAACTTCATTGTAGAACTAGAAAATGGCCACACGGTAAATGCCTACGTTTCTGGTAAAATGCGCATGAATATGATACGTATCTTACTAGGTGATACCGTTACCGTGGCAATATCGCCTTATGATGTAACACGTGGGATTATAATTTGGAATAAAAGATAGGAGGAAATATTTTATGAAAGTTAGACCATCAGTAAAAAAGATTTGTAAGAAATGTAAAATTATTCGCAGAAATGGAAAGGTTAGGGTTATTTGCGAAAACCCTAAACACAAACAAGTTCAAGGATAGGAGGAAAAATGGCAAGAATCAAGAATATTGAATTACCAAACGAAAAACATGTTTGTATTGGTTTAACCGCCATCTATGGTATTGGCCGGAATTTAGCCCAAACGATTTGTGCAGATGCCAAAGTTGAACCAAGTAAAAAAATCAAAGACTTAACGGACGAAGAAATCGCAAAACTTCGGAAAGAAGTCGACAAATACTCTGTTGAAGGGGACTTAAGAAGAGAAGTTCAAATGAGTATTAAAAACAAAATGGAAATTAATTGTTATGAAGGAATTAGACACAAAAAAGGTTTACCTGTAAGAGGTCAAAGAACTAATCGTAATGCTCATACGAGAAAAGGCCGCGGTAAAGTTGTGGCTAATAAGAAAAAGTAAGGAGATAGATTAAGATGGCTTATAATAGAAGAAAAAGAAAAGTTAAGAAAAATGTTCCGGAAGCGGAAGCACACATTCATTCAACTTATAATAATACAATCGTTACGATTTGTGACAAAGATGGTAATGCCATTGCTTGGTCTAGTGCCGGTCGGATTGGTTATAAAGGTAGTAAAAAGAAAACTCCTTTTGCTGCCGGACTTACCAGTGAAGCCGCTGCTGCTTCGGCCTATGAACAAGGCGTTCGGAAAGTAGATGTTTTTGTTAAGGGCTTAGGACCAGGACGCGAAAACGCAATCAGATCTTTACAAACGGCGGGCTTAGAAATTACGAGTATTACCGATGAAACTCCAGTTCCTCATAATGGCTGCCGCCCACCAAAAAGACCAAGAAAGTAATTAGGGAAAGGATAGTGGAATCATGATAAAATTTGAAAAACCAGAATATAAAATAACGGAAAGTCAAGAAAGTAATCATTATGGCAAATTTGAAATTGAACCTTTAGAAAGAGGGTTTGGGACAACAATAGGTAATGCATTAAGAAGAGTAATGTTATCCAGTTTACCAGGTAGTGCGGTAACGGCGATTAAAATTGATGGCGTAATGCACGAATTTCAAAAAATTGAAGGTATTGTAGAAGATGTTACCTCTATCGTCTTAGCCATTAAAAAATTGGTTGTTAAAAACCATTCTGAAGAAGTTAAAACTCTTCACTTAGTGGCTTCTAAAGAAGGTCCAGTAACGGCTGGCGATATTGAAAAAGATGCCGATATTGAAATAATGAATCCGGATTTAGTTATCTGTAATTTAGTTAAAGGTGGCAAAATTGACATGGAAATGACTGTGAAAAATGGTCGGGGCTATGTTCCTGCTTCTGAAAACAAAAAAGAATTAGAAGATGCTAAAATTGGCGTTATTGCGATTGACTCTTCATATTCACCAATTGAAAATGTTAAATATGAAGTTTTAAAAACGCGGGTTGGTCAAGATGAAAATTATGATAAATTAGTAATGGAAGTTTCTACCAATGGTCGGATGTTACCCGAAGAAGCTATGGCTTTAGCGGCTAAAATCTTAGTGGAACATTTCAACTTAATCGCTGATATTAATTCCATAAGCGATATTTCTGGTATTATGCAAGAAAAGAAAGTTGATACCATGACTAAAACTTTAGAAACTCCAATCGAAGAAGTTGAATTCTCTGTTCGGGCTTATAATTGCTTAAAAAGAGCGGGCGTTCATACTATCCAAGATTTAGTTAATATGAAAGAAGTCGAAGTTACTAAGATCAGAAACTTAGGCAAGAAATCTTTAAAAGAAGTCATTGACAAAGTTGCTGAATTAGGACTTGCATTTAAGGAGTAAGATTATGTTATATAGAAAATTAGGAAGAGAAACAAGAGTTAGAAGAAGCATCCTTGCGGGCTTAACGAAAGATGTTTTAACTAAGGGTTATGTTGTCACAACCGAAGCCCGGGCTAAAGAAGTTCGGAAATTCGTTGATCGAATGATTACCTATGGTAAAACTGGTACTTTAGTAGCACGGCGGAAGGCCTTGGCTTTCTTACATAATGATAGTGATGTTGTTAAAGTAGTTTTTGACGATTTAGCTAAACGTTATGAAACCAGAGATGGTGGTTATACCAGAATTATTAAACTTAAAGAACGGAAAGGCGACGATGCTTTAGAAGTTCGTCTTGAATTAGTAAAATAAATAGTAACGCAAGTTGCTATTTTTTTAGGTATAATTTTGGTTTTTTTAAGAACAATAGTAATGGAGGAAAAAGATGAAAAATAATGAATGTGGTGGCTGTAAAGATGCCAAATTTGGAGTAGCGTATATTGATCCGGAAACGGGAATCCTTTGTAGTAAAATTGATACGGGAATGAAACTTCCTAAAGGAAAAAAAGTACTGGCTCCCAAGATTTGTACCACCTGTGGTAATACCGAATGGAAAACTATTGATAATTAATTTAAGAGAATCTAGCATGGCTAGGTTTTTTACTGCAAAACTTTTAACTTTTGCCTTAGTTAATAAATCCTCTTGGAAGAGGGTTTTTAATTTACTAAAATTATGGTATACTTTTATTGTGATAAAAATGAATAATAGAAAAGGATTTACTTTAATTGAATTATTAGTAACCGTGGCCTTAATTGGGTCCATGAGTATTGTTGTCGGGGTTAGTGTAACCTCCCTTTTGAATAACCAAAAACAAAAAAGATATGATGAGTTTGTGGAACAAATGGAAGATGCTGGTTGTGTTTTTGCCCAAAATGATAATCGGACTGAAGCCATTTGTGAGGCCTTTCCTACCTCTTGTCAAATCAAACTAGGAGATTTAATTGATTATGGTTTAATTAAAAGAACCATTCAAAATCCAATGACTAAAAAGGATGTCAGTGAAGATAATAAAAGTTATGTTTTGGTAACTTATAAAGATGGCGAAAAGTTTTGTAAATTCCAAGATTTAACTTGCGAAGATAAATATTGTAAGGATAAGAATAACGAAAGCAAGTGAGTTATGAAAGAGAATATTATTAATGTTTTAAATGATGTTACGAAAGCCATCGGGGTTATGGAAATTAATGATTTATTAGGTTTAACTACGGTGGCAGAATTACAAGAACTGCAAAAGAATTTACAGGATTTAGTTGAAACTGGTTTGTTACACGAAACGCGGAAAAGCGAATATATATTAATTAAAAATTGTAAAACTTTAAGAACCGGGATTATTACGATTAATAGAACGGGGAATGGTTTTCTACTCGTGGAAGGACCGGATATCTATATTGATAAGAGTAATTTAAATGGCGCTATTAATGGCGACATGGTAGAAATTGATTTAATTAATTATCAAAATAGTGTCGAAGGTAAAGTTATTAGAATCTTAAAACGAAACTTAAATAATATTGTGGGCGAAATAATTAAGGAACATAATCATTTGGCTTTTAAACCCGACGATGCTAAATTAGACATAAAATTAAAACTAGATTATGATTCTTTAAAACAATGTGTTGAAGGGCATAAAGTATTATTACAAGTAATCAAAGAATTAGGGAAAAATTATTATTTAGCCAAAGTGTCCAAAATAATTGGTCATAAAGATGATCCAGGTGTCGATATTATTTCTATTGCTTTAAGGCATAGTATAAATATTGATTTTTCTGAGGCCACAATAAAAGAACTAAGCTTTATTCCATCAGAGGTAAGTCCAGAAGAACTAAAAAATCGCAAAGATTTAACAGACAAGCAAATATTTACGATTGATGGGGATGATACAAAAGATATCGACGATGCCATCAGTATTAATAAAAATGGCGATAATTATGAACTAGGAGTTCATATTGCTGATGTTTCTTATTATGTGAAAGTTGGAACGGCTTTATATGAAGATGCGTACCTAAGAGGTACCTCAGCTTATCTCGCCGATACGGTTATTCCGATGATTCCGCATCAATTATCGAATGGTATATGTTCCCTTAATGAAGGGGTTATCCGGCTTACACTTACTTGTGATATGACGATTAATCCGCAAGGGAAAGTCATAGATTATGATATCTATCCATCTTATATTAAATCTCGGAAAAAGATGACTTATAAAAATGTTAACCAAATCTTGGAAGCCGATAAAATACCCGAGGGTTATGAAGCGTTTGCTAGTGATTTAAAATTAATGCAAGAACTGGCCCATATTCTGCGGAAAGAACGCGAAGGGCGTGGTTATATTGATTTTGAATTAGATGAAGCCAAAGTCGTGCAAGATGAGACGGGTAAAGCCATCGATATTGTTAAAAGAGTTCGGGGCGAAGGAGAAAAACTTATTGAAGATTTCATGATTGCCGCCAATGAAACGGTAGCCACACATGTTACTAACATGGATTTACCATTTATCTATCGGGTTCATGATGTTCCTAATAGTGAAAAAATTGAAGATTTTAAAAATCTCGTTAAACAAATGGGTTATGGTATCCAAACCAATTTAAATAAGATAACGCCTTTAACCATGCAAAGTTTATTGGCTGAATTAAAAAATAAAAAAGAATTTCCGATTCTCTCAGCCATGCTTTTAAGGAGTATGAAAAAAGCGGTTTATAGTACTAATAACATTCACCATTTTGGTTTAGCCAGTCGCTGTTATACGCATTTTACAAGTCCAATTCGACGCTTCCCCGACTTAACGGTGCATCGACTACTACGGACCTATTGCTTTAATCACGAATTAGATATGGAAACCATTAACTTTAATGCCAAATATTTAATTGATGTGGCCGAAAACTCCAGTACGACAGAGGTTAATGCCGTTGAGGCAGAACGCGATGTCATGGATATGAAAATGGCCGAATACATGCAAGATCATATTGGTGAAACCTTTGAAGGTATTATTAATTCCGTAACAAATTTTGGTTTTTTTGTTGAACTTGAGAACTTAATTGAAGGGCTAGTGCATATATCTACATTAGAGGGATATTTTACTTATGTTCCCGAAATGTTATCCTTAGTCAATCTTGATTCCAAGGTTAGTTACCGCATAGGGGATACCGTTAAAATTGTGGTCACAGCCGCGAGTAAAGAAAATGGCACCATAGATTTTGCACTATATCAGGGAGACGAAAATGGAAATCAAGAATAAAAAGGCCTACTTTAATTATTTCATTTTAAAAGAAATTGAGGCCGGCATTGTTTTACAAGGAACCGAAATAAAAGCAATTCGTCAAGGAAGTGCCAATATTAAGGATAGTTATATTCGGATAAAGGATGGTGAAGCATTTCTAATAAATACCTATATTGAAAAGTATGAAGCGGGCAATACCTTTAATCATAACCCCACGCGCGAACGAAAACTTTTGTTACACAAAAAGGAAATTGCCAAGTTATACGAAATGGTTAAACAAGAAGGGGTAACTTTAATACCTTTAAAACTTTATTTAAAAGGAAATTATGCTAAAATATTAATAGGAGTTGGTAAAGGGAAAAAGTTATATGATAAAAGAGATGCAATTAAACAAAGGGATTTGGCTAGAGAAATAAGATAGGAGTAAAAATGAAAATAAGATTGAAAAAAAATAGTAAAATTGCTTTAATCGCCGTTGCGGCGATAGTCGTAATTGGCCTAGGAACTTTCGTTGGTTATAAAACTTTCCATAAGGAAGAAACTAAACCAACAAATAATAGTACGGGTAAAAAATTACCAAGTAATAATGAGGCAGTAAAACCAGCGGTAAATATTGTCGATGTTAACAGTAACAGTCGACCATATGCGGTAATGATTAATAACATTAATGTTGCCCGTCCTTATCAAACGGGCTTACAAGATGCCTACATTATTTATGAAATGTTAGCCGAAGGTGGTATCACGCGTTATATGGCTTTATTTAAAGATAAAGATACAAAACAAATCGGAACTATCAGAAGTTCCCGGCACTATTATTTAGATTATGCTTTAGAAAATGATGCTATTTATGTTCACTGGGGTTGGTCACCACAAGCCCAAAGTGATATTAAAAGTTTAGGTATTAATAATATTAATGGCTTAACTTATGGTGGTACTTATTTTTGGAAAGATCAAAACTTAAGAAAAGCTGGTGTGGCAACCGAACATACGGCATATTCTAGTATGGAATTGTTAAAGAAAGCAACCGAAAAACTAAAATATCGGACGGAAACGAATCAAGATTTATTATTTGAATATTCACCGGAAGAAATTGATTTAAGTAGTATGCCTAATGCCGTGAGTGCGACTAGCATTGATATTAATTATTCTTCAAGTTATAAAAATCATTATGATTATGATGCCACGACGAAAACTTATAAACGAAGTGTTAATGGTAAAGCCCATACGGATTACCTTACCAAAGAACAATATACATTTAAAAATATAATTGTTTACCAATTAGATTATAGTAAGATTTCTGGGGATGAAAAGAATCGCCAAGAATTAAGTAATTTAGGTAATGGTACGGGTTACTTTATTACCGATGGTTATGCCGTTCCAATTAAATGGAGTAAAGATAAACGGGCTAACCAAACAAAATATACTTTTGAAGATGGTAAAGAAATAACTTTAAATGATGGTAATTGCTTTATTCAATTACAACCTAAAGGACAAACATTAAATATTAATTAAAAGATAAAAAGGAGGTCTTTATGCAAGTAATATTAGATTTTATTACGACAAATTATTTATGGTTTATCATTATAGCCATTATCTTACTTTTAGCCCTTATTGGTTATTTTGTGGATGTGAAAAAAGCCGAGAATGGTGGGCCTTATCGCAACAAGAAAGTTAAAGTGGATATTGTTGCGGATACGGATTTAGATAATATTAATGTGGCTAATAATATGAGCTTAAATGAAATGATTAATAATAAAGCTATCACGAATAATGACTTTATTACTCAAAAAACTGATGAAAGACCAAATGAACATAAGGGGCTGTCCGGAAATTAAATGATTAATTTCTAGACAGTTTCTTTTTTTAACAAATTAAAAAAAGTCCTGAATTCATAAGGAAAACAGGACAATTTGTGATACAATGATCTTGTTCAAGGAGTTGTATCACATGA
>CANQZX010000014.1 GCA_947628445.1 uncultured Bacilli bacterium | reverse complement strand
AATAGAATAAAAAATAAAATAGTTGATGTAAGAAAAAGTATATAAATTTTCTCTTACAAAAACTATTATACGAGGAGAATAGACGATGGAAGATAATGATTTTTTTGAAGAAAGTTTAGAACCAACGAACGAAATAGTGGAAATTACCGATGAGGTCAAAGAAGAAACCGTTTATGATATGGAAGCACCAGTTGAAGAAAAACCCACTAAGGGTTCTAAAAATAAAGCGCCAAAGCGGAGTTTAAAAGACAAGTGGCGGGATTTAAGTAAAAAACAAAAAACAATTATTATTTGTGTTAGTGTGGCTGTTGTTTTAATAATTGTTGGAGTGCTTTTATACTTTTTAGTTTTTAAAAAGGACAAGAAAGAAGTTAAACATGAACCAGAAGTTATTGTCGAAAAAGAAAATTACCGGTATGAAGATGGTAAATTAATCTTTTTAGATGTCCGGAAAAATGAATTAGGCACTTATGAATGTCAAAATAAAGATGAAGATAAGTGTTATGTGGCTTATTATAGTGCCGAAGATGATTTTGATATTGCTAAAAGAGTCAATGAAAGTAATCAAGGCATTGAAGAGTTAAGTGATATTTTTGCCAAAAGATATGTCTTTATTTACGATAACCGGACGAATAAAAATGGTAATATTATTCTTTATGATATGGATGAAAATAAAGAATATGGTACCTACAAATTAGTTAAGAAAATTGATGACGAAAATGTTATTGTTAAAAATGAAGAAGATATGTATGGTGTTTTAAATCTAGCTAAAGATGCCGAAGAAACGGTTGATTATACTTATGATTATCTAGGTCATTTACCAGAAGCTGAAGATTTAGTTGCCAAAACCGGTAATAGTTCTAAAATCATATCTTTAACCGGGGAAGATGTTAGTAATAAAGTAACTGGAGATATTAAAAATTATGATGAAGATCATATTAGTGTAAGCAACAGTGGTAAATATAGTGTTTATGATTATAATGGGCAAGTAGTTTTAGCTAATGATGCCGATTTTGTTACCTTTAAATCAGGTTATATTTTTACGGTAACCGGTAAAAGATTATATGCTTATGATAGTGATATTAATTTATTGAATTACGAAGCGGTAAAATTAGCGACTACTAATTATGTAACAAAGATAACATTTGATGATAAATTAAAAGAAGTTAAACGGGAAGAAGCCTTTAGTATTGGTGTTGGAGGCAATACCATTACGATATCCGAAGAAGGCGAGGCTATTAAAGAAATAAATGCTTTAGAAGGTAAACTAAGTGGAGAATATCAAAATATAAGTTATTATGATGGCATTCTTTATATCTTCAAAGATAGTGAAAAAAGTTCCCTTTTAGGTAAATATGCTTGTACAACCAAAAATACGATTACGAAAAATACGACCACTTTGGAAAGTTGTACGGTTGCTTCCGAAAGTTCTTTACTTAATCGGGCTGGTAATGAAAAATTAGATGCGAAAGTTGGTATTCTTCCAGTTTATAATAATCGTTATGTTTTTATTAAAGATATTGATAATAATAAAAATAATATTATTGTGCTACGCGATTTAAAAGAAAGCGACGATAAAAAAGTAAAAGCTACTTATCAAGCGGTCGATGCTGGTTACTATCAAGAAGGTACGAACTTAAACTTTGTCGATACGGAAAATACTTTAGTTATGGCGCAAAATACTAGTGGTAATTATGGTATTGTCAAAATTGAACAAAATGCCGTAAGCGGCGTAATCAGTTTTAAAGATACTAAAGAAATAAAATTAGTTAATAATTATTTCCAAGTTAAAAGAGATAAATATTATTTATATAACATCACAGGTAAAGATTATTTAACTTATGCTAGTAATGAAATAGTTGAATATAATAGTAAAAATAATACGGTTAAAGTGAAAAATGGTAATTTATTCGATATTGTGAAAGATGGTAAAAATATTGTAACGGCATTAAATTATGCCCGGATGGAAGATAATTATATTATTGGAGTTTCTGGTAAAACCGTTGATGTTTATGAATATAAAGAATCCGCTAAAGGATTGTTTAATAAGGCTTATAATGGCGATAAAAATAAATTACCTGAAATGAGTGGAGTAGATTATAGTAAGATTAAATATGATCCAACAAATAATGTTTTAACAACCGATAAGCAATCTTATTCTTTAAACCAAACAGTAGATCCGAATGTAGATCCTGTAGAAACTGATATAGAAACGGATACAGAATAAAAAAGGAGGGCTGTGATGCAAGCCAAAAAATCAACTTTATATACGATAATTGTGTTATTAGTGATAACTTTGCCTTTAGCAATATATGGGACCGTTATTCATCTAAAAAATAAACCATCTGCGACGGATCGGGAAAACCCTAATCACGAATTTCATTATAAAGATAAATTATACTTTTATAATGAAAATAATGAATTATTGAGTAAATACGAATGTAATAGTGGTTTATGTGGTTATCCCGAAACTATAATTGATGATGATGAATATGGTATCAATTATTATTCTGAGGGGGAAGAAAAAGAATTTATTTATAATAATGGGAATTATACCTTTATTGTGGATAACCAAAATATCATGTTATTTGATAAGAAATTGGGTAGTGTTTTAGTAAATTATAGTAAAATTAAAAATTATCATACCGCTTTAGCTGATGATTTAGTAATTATTAAACAAGGTGCTAAATGGGGGGTACTTGATTTAAAATCTTTAAAAAATATTTTACCTTATGATTATGAATTTGTTGGTCTACCCAATAAATTAATCGATGGAAAATTGCAAACCGATCATTTTATTGTCTTAGAAAAGACCTGGTGGTATATCTTTGATAAAGAAGGTAAGGCCTTAAATGCGGGGATAAGTCATCCTATTAAAGATTTTAATGATCAATATATTATTACCAGTGAAAATAAGATATATGATTATGAAAGTACCGAAATTACTCCTAGTATGGCTTTTAAAGAAGCTTATATTGTAGATAATTATATTGTTTTAATAACTAATAATAATATGATTCTAGTCTATGAAGATTTAAATAATCCGATGCTTGGTCATGGAACCATTGGCACGTATACCAAATTATCTTTTGCATTAAAGGATAATCAATTAGAAGTATATACCGATGGAACGATTGGTACAACTATTGATTTAAATCTTTAAATTTGATAAAATAAAACAAGTTACGAAGAAATTTGAGGAGTAAAATAATTCAATTTGCCAGAGATTTAGTGGTTGGTGGAAACTAAAATATTGATTATTTGAAGGTTGCAAAGGGAGTAACAAGCAGAGGTGCTTTAAAACAAAATTAAGTAAAATAAAGGATGGTACCGGACATAATTGTCCTCCTTGGGAACCATTCTTTTTTTATTCGGAGGGAATTATGGAGGAAGCTTTTTTAACTTTTAAAAATTATGTTAAAAACTTTGATCAAACCAATCATTATGTTAAATTAAAAATTGATCATACTTTTCGTGTCGTAGAATTAGCTCAAAAAATGGCTTTAAAATTACATTTAAATGAGCCAGATACTAAGTTAATTAAGCTGATTGCTTTATTGCACGATATTGGACGGTTTAAACAAATTGAGGAAAAAAATAGTTTTATTGATACGACTTTTGATCATGCAGCTTATGGTGTAAAATATCTATTTTTCGAAGATCATATTAAAGATTATCCGGTTTTAAAAAAAGACTATGATCTGGTTAAAGAGGCGATTTTTTATCATAATAAATATGCGTTAGATATTCCCCAGTTTTCAAAAAGAAAACAATTATTTGTTGATTTAATTCGGGATATCGATAAAATTGATATTTTATATACTAATTATTTGGAAATGCCCTTAGCTTTTACTAAAACAGATGTTCCCCAAGAATATTATATGGCTTTTTATAACCACCAATCAGTTAAAAACGATGGGCATCCCAATGCTTCAAAATCATTTGTTTTAACTTGTGGTTATATTTATGATTTTAATTTTCGCGAAAGTTTGGAATTATTACAAGAATTAGGTTATTTAGATTTATATTTTGCCAAAGTCCAAGTGGATGCGGATAGCGAAAAAGAGTTTAGCAAAATTAAAAAGGCCGTTTATACGAAATTAAAGGAGGATTTATGTTAGATAAAAAATATGATCATTTAAATACCGAGAAGGATCGTTATGCTAAATGGTTAGAGCATGGTTACTTTGAATGTGGGCATAAAAAGGGGAAACCATTTACAATTGTGCTTCCACCCCCTAATGTTACGGGGAAGCTTCATTTAGGTCATGCCTGGAATGTGGCCATTCAAGATGCTTTAATTCGGTTTAAAAGAATGCAAGGTTACGATACGCTTTGGTTGCCGGGAATGGATCATGCCGCCATTGCTACGGAAATAAAAGTGGTGGAAAAATTAAAAGAAGCCGGGATTAATAAACGGGATTTAGGTCGCGAAGGATTTTTAAAAGAAGCTTGGAAATGGAAAGAAGAATATGCGGCTAATATCCGAGAACAATGGGCTAAACTGGGGCTTAGTTTAGATTACCGGAGGGAACGTTTTACCCTTGATGATGGGATGGAAAAAGCCGTCCAAAAAGTTTTTATTGATTTATATAATGAGGGTTTAATTTATCGAGGCGAAAGAATTATTAACTGGGATCCGGTAAGTAAAACGGCGCTTTCGACCGAAGAGGTAATTTATAAAGATGTTAAAGGGGCTTTTTACCATATTAAATATCCAATTGTCGGTACTGATGAATATTTGGATGTGGCAACAACGCGACCCGAAACGATGTTTGGCGATACGGCCGTGGCTGTCAATCCGAAAGATGAAAGATATCAAAAATATGTGGGTAAAAATGTGCTTTTGCCTATCGTCAATAAAGAAATTCCGATTATTACGGATATTCATGCGGATCCGGAAAAGGGAACAGGTTGTGTTAAAATAACGCCAGCTCATGATCCGAATGACTTTGAGGTTGGGCAAAGACATAATTTGGCTAAAATAATTGTCCTTAATGAAGATGGGACAATGAACGAAAATGCGGCTCCTTATACGGGAATGGATCGTTTTGCTTGTCGCGAGAAATTAGTCGCGGATTTAAAGACTCAAGGTTATTTACTAGATATCGAACCTATTGTCCATAGTGTTGGCCATTCCGAAAGAACGGGTGTCATGATTGAACCATATTTATCAAAACAATGGTTTGTTAAAATGCGTCCTTTAGCGGATAAAGTTTTAGCCAATCAAAAAGATAAAACAACCAAAGTTAATTTTGTCCCTAGTCGTTACGAAAAAATTATGAATCACTGGATGGAAATTACTTACGACTGGTGTATTTCCCGGCAATTATGGTGGGGTCATCGGATTCCGGTTTGGTATCGCGGGGCGGAAACCTATGTAGGAATTGAGAAACCCGCTGGGGAAGGCTGGCATCAAGATGAGGATGTTTTAGATACTTGGTTTTCTTCGGCTTTATGGCCTTTTGCAACCTTAGGTTGGCCCGAACAAACCGCAGATATGGCCAAATATTTTCCCACCTCGGTTTTAGTTACGGGCTACGATATTATTCCTTTTTGGGTTAACCGCATGACTTTTCAAAGTCTACATTTCACGGGACAAAGACCCTTTGAATATTGTTTGATTCACGGCTTAATTCGGGATAAAGAGGGGCGCAAGTTCAGCAAAAGTTTAGGCAATGGGGTTGATCCTATGGATGTTATCGAAAAATATGGGGCCGATGCGTTAAGATATTATTTAACAACCTCTACGGCGTTAGGCACCGATATTCGGTATGATGAAGAAAAAGTGGCGGCCACTTGGAACTTTATTAATAAGATTTGGAATGCCAGTCGGTTTGTTTTAATGAACTTAGATAATGATGCAACATGCAATGAACTAACAGATATGGATAAATGGATTTTAACCAAATATGAAGCGACAGTTAAAAATGTTACCAAGTTTATGGAACGATTTGAATTACAAAATGTTGGAGCAAATCTTTATCAATTTATTTGGGAAGATTTTTGCGATTCCTATATCGAAATGGCTAAGTTTAATTTAAATAATGCTCCGACTTTAGCGACTTTAAAAGAGGTGTTAATGGGAATATTAAAAATGCTGCATCCGTTTATGCCTTATGTGACCGATACGATTTATGAAGAGCTAGGCGAAGAAGAAAGCATTATGATTAGTGCTTATCCTGTATATGAAAAAAGTAAAGTTGATCTTGAAGCTGCCCGTAAAATAGATAATGTTTTAGAGTTTGTAACCAAGGTGCGAAACTTAAAACAAGAAAATCAAATGGGTAAAAATTACCAAATTAAATTAGAGGTACCTTATCATCAAGATTTGATTGTTAAACTTTTAAAATGCCAAGATGAATTAAGGGATGAAGTTGTAGCCAATTATCAAGTTGAGGTTAAAGACATGCATGCTTTAATTAGTTTTGCCAAAACGGA
Organism: uncultured Bacilli bacterium; assembly: GCA_947628445.1. Classification (GTDB taxonomy): domain Bacteria; phylum Bacillota_I; class Bacilli_A; order RF39; family UBA660; genus Onthocola_B. The sequence continues at coordinate 12,711 of CANQZX010000014.1, read as the reverse complement.
AACAGATGAAGAAAAAGCGAAAAAAGCTAAATTAATTGAAGAATTAAAGGCTAGTATTCAAAAACGGGAAAATCTTTTAAATAATCCGAATTTTGTGGCTAAAGCGCCAGCTAATTTAGTGGCCAGTGAAAAAGAAAAACTCGCCGAAGAACAAAAAAAATTGCAATTATATCTTTAATTGCATTTTTAATGGGGTTATGTTAAAATGAAAAAGAATAGAGATGATTACATGGAATTAATAAAGAAAGATGATTTGACAACATTTCTGAAAGAAAATGAATTAATGTTGCAAAATGAAGAAAAATGGGCCAAAAAAAGTAGTCAAAAACTTGATATGATTATGGCGGATATTAGGAATAAAAACTATCAAGTTAATGATAAAAAAAGAGAAGCGATTGTAACAATTTTTAATAAGTGTTACAACTTTTTGGGTGTCATCTCGACTTTAGCAATTCCCGAAAATAAACGGCAAACTTTGCTTCAATTCTGTGAAAGTTTCTTTTCGCGTTTTCCCGAATTAGTATCCCATGTTGAATTTGGTAAAAGAGCTAATCGCGCTCGACGGGAATACGAAAAATATATGACAGAAGTTCGGCGTTTAGGCGATAATGGGGAATTATCTATTAAAGATAAAGTTGATAAGTTAAAACATAGTGATTTATTACAAAAATATTTAAAAAGTGAAACGGAAGCTAAAAAACAACTTCATTTATTACAACGGCAAGATGCTTTAGTTACGGATTTTATCATGAAATATGATTTTTATGATTTTATCGACTTAGTGGAAATTGAATTTATGGATAAATTAAGTGATTTAATTGTTAAATTAGATTTACCAAGAGAGGCTGTTGCCGAATTAAAAAGTTGTTATCAACGGTATGATCAAGCATCGCGCGAACAAATTCAAGAAATGAGTAAGTATCAAGAGGCATATAATAAATATTTAAATAAATATGGTTTGACGATTAAAAACCGCCGGCCGATTCAAGAGTTTGGTAGTACATTAAAACTTTATAATCCCAATATGCCAATTGATGTTGATATTTTAGAAAATCAACTCCGGGTTGAAGATATTTCAAAATTAAAAATGCCTCCTGGATTCAGTTATGATTTATTAAACCAAAGTATTGTAGGACCTTACATTAACGAATATGTTCCGGTTAAAGTTAAATCTATGCAAAAACCGCAAAGTCAAATCCCGGGCTTTCGGTATATTACGCCGGAAGAATTACTGCCCGATGAGCCGGATGGTTCCCTAACTGTTGCGGCAGAACCTAAGTTTAGTACTCACGATTACTTAATTGATGATATTAACGAAAATAAAGCCCTTTTAGGGCAACGTCGGGTTGTTAGTCAAGAAAAAGGTAAAGGTAAATTATTTAGCCGGTTAAATAAAATTGTTAAAGGTATTTATAATTTATTTATGGGACCTGATTTGAGTGAATTTGATGTTCCTGCCCGGTCGATGACTAGTTTAACGAGTTGGTTTACAAATAAATCGAAAATCTTGGGTCGTAATTTAAGCGAGGCTGAAAAACAAGAATTAGGGGCTCAATTAAAAGAGGTTGATGATTTATATCAAAATATGAAAAAGCAATTTCAAGGGGAAGGAATTCCAATTCCATTTGATCCGGAACCGGAACAACCAGAAGTAGGAACCTTTAATCTCGATGACATTCTCGCAGAATTTCGTGATGAACCCGAAGCCGATCAACCTAGTAAAGGGGGAAGATAATGGAAGAAAATACGATAATTACTTTAGATGATAATTCCAAATGGGAATTATTATGCAAAGTTGAATATGAGACGCAAAATTATTTTCTAGCCCAAAATAATGAAACTTATGAAATATTAAAAGAAACCAAAGAAAATAATGAAATATATGTTGAAAAGGAAACAGATGAAAATACTTTATTAGAGGTATTTAAATTACTAACTAAGGAATTTGCACATTTAATTACTAATCTTACTTTTGAAGATTTAAAATAGGATTTCTGATGAAGAAATTCTTTTTTTATTTAACCCCTTGCAAATATATATATATATATATAATTAAAGGGAAAGTAGGGTATTTAGATGAAAAAGAAAATAGCAATCATTATATTAATTTTAATCAGTATAATTGGATTAATTTACAAGCAACATTTAAATAAAGAAAAAGATACTAATAAAGAAATGGTTGCGATTTTTTTAGAAGAAGAAAAGGGTACTGGCAAATATCATAAAAGTAAATTAAAAAATTGGTCAGTCGGGGATGAATACGTTATTAATATCCAAAAAAGTTATTGCAAAAATGGTGGTCTTTTAAGATGGAATCAGGAAACGAAAAAAATAAGCGCCAAAATAAAAGGCAGTGATGAATGTTATGTTTATTTTGATAAAGATGAATATGGAACTAAAGAGCATCCGTATTTAATTCAAACTATTGAAGATTTAGTAAGACTTAGTAATAGTGTTAATGATGGTACGACCTATGCGGGAAAATATTTTCTTTTAACGAATGATTTAGATTTTACCGATAAAAGTGATTATGAAGATGCTAATCGCACGGATTTTGGTAATATCAATGGCCAAAATGGTAATGAAGCTTTAATAACCGAATTAACTACCGGCAGTGGCTTTAAGCCAATAGGTAATAGTCAAACTAATTCTTTTCAAGGAACATTTAATGGTAATAATAAACAAATAGAGGGACTATATATTAATAATACTAATATTAATGCAAATATCGGTTTTTTGGGTTATGGGGTAAATGTTTCAATAGTCAATTTAACTATAAAGGGTCAAATTATTAATGCCGTACCTAATATTAATGTGGGGGGTTTTATTGGCTATGCTTGGGGAAATAATACTTTTCAAAATTTAAATAATTATGTTGATATTAAGGGCGAAAATCTGACATTTACGACATCCGATAGCTTGAATAATTATGGGGGAATAGTTGGTCTTAATTATAATTATGGTAACACACTAATTAATAATTGCCATAACTTTAGTAATATAATAGGCCCATGGGTTATAGGTGGTTTAGTAGGGGGAAATATATTTAATGATTTAATTATAGAAAATTGTTCCAACCGGGGAAATATTTCAAACTCATCGACCAATAGTATTGTTGGAGGCATAATAGGGCGGAATATTAGGTCTAATTCCATAATTAATAAATGTTTTAATACGGGTAATGTTAAATCTGCTAATTATGGTAGTGGAATAATTGGGACAGTTTTTTCAGAAGTAGCGGATCAAAATCAATATAATTATTATATTTTAAATACATATAATCTTGGAAATGTCGAATCAACTAATTCAGCCCATGGTATTTTGCTAATTCAACATGGCAAGTTATTTATTTATAATACTTTTAATAATGGTAAAATTATTGCTCCGGATAATAAAAGCAAAGGGTTAATATTTAGTTTTTCTGATGAAATTGTTCGTATGAATAATGTCTATAATTCTAGTGATGAAAATTATGCCTTAGGTATTTTTGGTTTACCTAGTGAAAGTAAAGTGACAAATGCCTATTATTTGAAAAAAGATAATATTCTAGGAAGTAATGCTAATTTTGGAACGGCGATAACAGTTGATCAGATGAAACAACAAACATTTGTTGATGAGTTAAATAACAATATTGCTAGTATTGATTTAGGCGAAGAAGATGCTAAATTAAAAAATTATAGTTTAAGTAAATGGCAAATTGGTAGCAATGGTTATCCAACATTAATAAACGAATAAGAAAGCTTTTTTCATTCATTAATTTTTATAGCCTTTTTTTGAAATATTATGTATAATAAAGATATAAAATAGGAGTGTGTTGGAGTAATGAATGAAGAAAAAAATAAATTAAGTATAGAAAGTAAAAAGCAAACAGTTATGATGGCTTTAATTGCGATTGTCACTTTATTATTAGTTGTTATTGGGGCAACTTATGCGTTCTTTGCTTCCCAAAACACGGGTAAAAAAGATACCAATATTAATGCTGAATCAGGTACCACGGATGTCTTAACTTTTGAAAATGGAGATAATATTAAAATTACTGCTAATATGAAAAATTTTGCCTCAGGTATGACAAGCATTACCCAAACCACTAATCCTAAAGCAACTTTAAGAGCTAATGATGCGACGAAAAAAGCGGAAGAAGAATATAATGTTTATTTAGTAATTGATGAAAATGGTTTAATATATACTAATAAAGAAACTAAAACTCCCGAATTATTACTTAAGGTAACTAGACCAGATGGAACAGAAATCAAAGATATTCCAGGTTTAAAATATTATGAAAATGTTGATGGCCAGGAAGGAGTCAGTGGCTTTGATATAACCAATAAAAAAAATGCCTTTGCTATTTATGAAGGATATAAGATTAGTGTTGGTGAAGAAGATGATGGGGTAAAAGTAGATACTTGGGAAGTTACAGTTACTTTAGTTAATTTTAAAACTGGTAATCAAAATGACAATACAGGTAGAAACTTTCATGGTCGCATTGTGATGACCAAAGGAACCGAAGATGCCTATAAATTAGCTCATATTAATACGGTTAGTACCGAAAAAACAGCGGATAGTATCACGGCTACTTTAGATATAACTGATGGTACTAAGGCAATAACAGAATATTGGTTTGGTATTGAAAGTAAAGGGGAAGTAGTGGCAGCATCAGAAGAAGAGTTTAATGATTACCACCAAAGCGAAACAGGAGCAACATACACTTTTAATGGTTTAGCAGATAATACTAACTATGTAATCCATAGTTATGTCGTGGATGAAGAGGGATTCAAATCTAATGTTTATGAAACAGATATTGTTGCTACAAATAAATTGCCTAAAATATTGACGGCTACAGCAACAGCTACTAGTTATGATACCATTGAAGTAAAAGTAACAGGAACGGAAGATGGTACTAATCCAATAAGGAATTATAGATATCAAATCGAAACTAATGATGAAATAATTGAGAATAAAACCGTAACCAAAGCAGAAACAACCCATACCTTTACAGATTTAGCGGAATTAACCCAATATAAAATAATTATTAATGCTATTGATAGTCAAAATAGGGAATCAACTAATTATGAAATTGATGTAACTACACTTAGTAAAACAATAGGAATAATATGTCAAAATCAGGAATTAGGTCAATGTATTAAAAATAATTATAAATTAGATAACACACTTATTTATCATAATGCCGAAGCCATTGCTGATAGTGAAATGGTCAATAAAGATTTAATAGCTAATGACGATAGTTATAGATTTAGTGGCGGATATAAAATTGCTGACAATTATAAAGAAAAATATAATAAAATAGCTGATGAATTAATAAAAAGAACATGTAATGGCCAAGATATTAATGTTGATGATGATTTTTTAGATTATGAAAAATGCTATAATAAAGACGTAAATGATATAAGTAAATATTATTTAGCATATGAAGGAAAAAATACCTTATATGGTACTTACTATGAAGCATTTCAGAAAGCAGTATCTGAACATTACATCGAAGAAGCAGTTAAAAACTATGTTTGCTTAGATGGAACTGAAACAACAAATGGAGCATGTACTTCTGATGCCGACCTTTATCGGATAATAGGATTTTTCCCAAATGAAACCGGGGAATACGAAATTAAATTAATCAAATATGATTATGCTACCAAAGACGAACTAGGGGATAAAACGACAGCTGATGGTGGAGCATATTATGGTAAATATTACTTTGGAAGTACAGACTACCAAGGAAATCCAGACAATTTAACAAATATAGCCGGATACTACTGGAATAGCAGTCAAGGAATAGGTTCTAATAATCCTAATACAAACATGTGGCAATATAGTAACTTAAATAAAATAAACTTGAATCAATTTTATTATAATTATATAACTAATAAAGTAAGTGATTTAGATGACCATATAATGGGACATACATGGACTACTGGAGGATTAGAATATAATGCTATTTCCACCACAAAACAAGTATATGATAAAGAACTAGGAAGCGAAAAACTAACAACAAGTGATAAAAAATGTTATCCTGAAAATAATAGAATTATAGTCCAAACATGTACTGAAGACGATTTAACACATAAAAACGCCAAAATTGGTTTAATGTACATAAGTGATTATGGTTATGCTGCCTATCCTGAAGCATGGAATCAATATCCCAGTGGATATAGTAGTGTTACAGTAACAACAAATAACTGGATGTATATGGGATTAAATGAATGGACAATTTCTCGTAGTTCGAGTAGTGGCTCTAATGCGTTGGATGTTCTCGCTACGGGCAGTGCAAGTGGCATTAGCAGCGTTTCTAGTTCCTATGGCGTGCGGCCATCCTTCTATTTAGACTCTTCAACCAAAATAAAAAGTGGAAATGGTAGTAAAACAAATCCCTTCCGGCTATCTTGGAATTAAGTTGCTTGACGCAACTTTTTTTGTAGGTATTGAAAAAAAGCAGAATAGTTGATATACTTAAATAAGAATAGATGGTGAAGAAAAATGAGTGTTAGACAAAAAAATATTCTGTTATTTGTTTTTGTATTAACTTTTGTTTTTATGGGGATAACAGCTACTTTTGCTTTTTTCACTAATCTAAATGTCAGTAGGGTATCGGAAAGCCAAGATGTTACCTCAGCCACAATGGAGATTTTAGTTTTTAATCCTGGTGATCCTATTGATATTTATGCGGATAGTTATAATTTTTCTGAAGCTATGCCTAGTTTATGGGACAAAACTATTCCAACTGTAACATTAATCGCGGGCAGTGAGCATAAAAAAGCTACGTATTATTATAGTGTTAATATAGAAATTGAAAAAAATACTTTTGAACATACTCTTGATCCAAGTAAACCAGAAGTACTTTTGCATATTGTTGATGCCGAAGGTAAAGAAATTAAAAATATTAATAATTTAACTTATTATGAAAATATTAAACCGGATTCTCGAGAAGATGAATTAGTATCAGGTTTTGATATTACGGGTATAACTGGCGACTTTTTAGTAACTGATAAATATTTAATTGAAACAACGGATAGTATTACCCATGAATGGCAATTTGATATTATTTTTGTTAATTATGCAGAAAATCAAAATCAAAATAGTGGTAAAGAATTGAGTGGCAAAGTTTCTTTAGAAAAAGTGGATGTTACCGTATGAATAATGAAGAAAAATTAAAACAACTCCAAGATCTTACGATTGAAGCATATCGCCATCAAGCTGAACAAATGGGTTATGAAGATATACCTTTTTTAGAAGATAGGGAATTATTAAGTATGGCTCCCTTACAAGAAGAAGATTTAGATTTTATTTTTGAAATTGATGAAAATTATGATAAATATATTGAATTAAAAGGTGAACTGGCAGAAACGCGTCGAGAACTCCGGCAATTAGAACAAAGTATTGAGGAAGATACCAAAATTTTTGATGATCCAAATACTAAATGGAATCAAGGGGAAAAGACCGAATGGGGTCGTGATTTATCAGATCAAAGATTTCAAACCGAAGAATTAAGACAAAGAATTAATGCCATCAGACGGGAAATAAATGCTTTAACGAAGGAAAAAACAAATGAACGAGGTTCAAGATAAGTTTTTAACTAATTTAAAAACGGAATTAAATTATGCGGAGCAAACGATTATTAATTACCAAAGAGATTTGGCAAAATTTTTTAGGTTTTTAAAAAAAAATAATCTCAATTATTTAAAAATCAATCGGGAAGATATTCGCAAGTACTTAAAATATTTAGATAGTTTGCATTTAAAAAATGTTTCAATTGCGCGTAATTTAAGTTGTTTAAGAAGTTTTTATAATTATTTGGTTCGGGAAAAATATTTAGATTATAATATCTTTTTAAGTATCAAAAATCCGAAATTAGAAAAAAAGTTACCTAATTTTTTAGGATATACCGAAATGCAAGAATTATTAGATAGTATTGAGACTAATAGTGCGGAGGCCTTAAGAAATCGCTTAATTGTGGAGCTTTTATATGCCACGGGTTGTCGGGTAAGTGAATTATGTAATATTAAACTAACCAATATTGATTTTAGTAATCATACGATTAAAATCTGGGGTAAAGGAAGTAAAGAGCGCATTGTTTATTATGGCGAATATGCCGCGGATTTTTTAGATAAATATTTAGCTCATGCGCGCGAGGAATTATTAAAGGGGAGTAAAAGTGCTTATTTATTAATTTCGCATCGGGGAACTAATTTAAATGTGAATGAAGTGGAGTTTATTATGCAAAAAATTGTGCATGATTTAGCTCTTAATCGGCATGTGACGCCCCATACTTTAAGACATACTTTTGCCACGCATCTTTTAAATAATGGGGCTGATATTAAAAGTGTGCAAGAATTACTTGGCCATGCCAGTTTAAATACCACGGGGATTTATACCCATGTGACAAGTGATCGGTTAAAAGAGGTTTATTTAAAAACTTTTCCGCGAAATAAAGGAAATTAGATTTTAATAGAAAATAATATAAGTGAAAGGGTGATATGATGACAATTTTAAAATGTCAGGATTTATGTAAAAAATTTGGAGCCAAAGAAATCTTAAAAGATGTGTCTTTTACCATTGATGCAGGCGATATTTTGGCTTTTATTGGTCCTAATGGCAGTGGGAAAACGACGACGATTAAATTAATTTTGGGCTTGCAAACGATTAATTCCGGAAGTGTTACCATTAATGGCCATGATATTACCAAAGATTATGTTCTGGCCATTGCTAAAGTGGGTTCCTTAGTCGAAAATCCCGATGTTTATATGTATTTATCGGGTTATCAAAACTTAAAATTGATGGCTAATTATTATCAGGATATTACGGAAGACCAAATTAATGAGGTTATTAAAACGGTGGGATTAGAAAATCGCATTAAGGATAAAGTTAGTAAATATTCTTTAGGGATGCGCCAACGCTTAGGCATTGCCCGGGCTTTACTTCATAAACCTAATTTATTAATTTTAGATGAACCGACGAATGGTTTAGATCCCGAGGGAATTAAAGATCTTCGGGTCTTACTCAAAAAACTTGCTAGTACTGGTATGGGCATTTTAATTTCCTCCCATAATCTCGCAGAATTAGAAAGCTTTTGTAATAAAGTTTGTATTATTGATCATGGTAAAATTGTGGAAACCAGCGATGTGAAAAAATTAAAACATCAAGAAAATCGGTTTTATTTTGAAGTTAGTCGAACCGATAATTTACCTTTAGAACATTTGGAAAATGTTAAAAACCATAGTTTTGAAATTAATGCAACCAAAAAAGAAGTGGCCGAAATTATTAAAAAATTAGTTAAGGCCAAAGTTGATATTTATGAGGTTAAAGAAATCGAAATGACTTTGGAAGAGGCCTTTTTAAAGAAAGCGGGAGGTAATAAAATTGTTTAAATTAATCCAAAACGAACTATATAAATTATTTCATAAAAAAAGTACCTATATTGTTTTAATTATTGCTTTTCTTTTTCTGATATTAGTAAATGTCATTTATAATACCCCCCTTATTGAAATGAATGAAACTTATTATTATGAAACGGATTTAGACAGTGAAATTGCTAATTTAAATCAAGTAATTCCGATGTATGAGGCTAATCAAGAAAAAGAAGAACTCATTAATGCTCAAGCGAATTTGGCCACTTTTTTGTTATTAAAAGAAGCGACCACTAATTGGCAAAGAGATCGGGTTAATGAATATTATGCCAGTAAAATATATGATTACTATTGGGCTTATTACAATGATGATAGTAAATTAAATGTATCCAATTTGGCGGAAGAGGCTACGGAAATTAAAACTAAAATATTGGCTAAAGATGAAACTTATTTTATTCAAAAAGGTATTGCCGAATTAAAAGCGGAAAATGCGCGTTTAAAAACCGAGGTTTTAACGAATGATACCGAAAAGGCCGAAAATGAAATTGCGCAAGAGGTAAATAACTTAAAAATTACCTTAGATGAATATTACTTGGCTAATAATATTAAAGATGGTAGTTATTTAGCTACGGCTTTTAATAATACCCAAATGTATGCCTATAATATGGTCAAATATCAACATGCTAAAACAACAGAAGAAAAAGCCGAATATGCCGAAGAGGCCAAAATCTATTATCTAAATAAATATATCTTGGATAACAAAGTTGATTTAGAAAATACGCATACCTTACGAAATGTTATTATCAATTTATTTTCCGAAAGCGAACTATTTATTTTGATTTTTGTGATTATGATTGCCGGTTCCATTGTAAGTGATGAATTTAATAAAGGAACGGTTAAAAGCTTATTAACTATTCCTTATAAACGCAGTCAAATCTTAACCGCCAAATTAATTGTTTGTCTTTTAATGATTCCTTTAATTGCCATTTTTATGCTTGCTAGTGAATTTATTATTGGGGGCTTATTCTTTGGTTATTCTTCTTTAACGATTCCCTTAGTAAGTTATAATTTAAGTACGGCTTCATATTTAGAAGTTAATGTGATTGCTTATTACTTTTTACTCTTTGCTTCCAAATTACCGATGGTTATCTTACTAATGACTTTGGCTTTTGCTTTATCAGTATTAATACTAAATACCGCTTTTGCGATAACTGTTACCTTTATGGGGTATATTGGTTCTAGTATTATAAATAGTTTGGCTTTGACTTATCATTTAAAATGGTTGAATTATTTTGTCACTCCAAATTGGGATTTATCGCCTTTGTTATTCGGCGGAGTTAGTGAGTTTGGTATTTCTTTAAGCCAGTCTTTAATTGTTTGCTTTAGCTATTTGGCGATAATGCTCGTTATTTCGTATATTATTTTCCAAAAAAGGAATATTAAAAATATCTAGAGTAAAGGAGCAGGAGCCATGAGGTTTAAACTAAAAAATAAATTAGGACGAATAATTATCGTCATAAGCTTCATGGCAACTGTTGCTTTACTTCTTTTTTTAAGTAATTCGTGGTATAAGATGCCTAAAATCATCAATCGGGCAGATAAAATAAGTGCATATTTGGCTTCTTTAACGGATGCCAAAATTATTAAGGTTAAAGATTTTGATCATAAACTAACGAGTATTACTTGGGAAAAAGATGAAAAGCTTGCGGTAGCCAATTTTGATTATGAAACGGGCGAAAACTTAACGATTGAAAACATTATTAAACCGGGTCAATATAATAATTTTAAGAAAAAAGTAAATGAGTTACTAGCCTTAAAATATCCCCGTTTTATTAGTGAGGTATTAGAAAAAACGGAACCTAGTTTATATAGTTTTCAAGATCAGGAATTAATATTATATTATGATGATTATGAGATTGAGCCCAATCCAAGGGAAGATTTATTTTTAAAAATAAATTATAATGAAATATATTCGTTTTTGACTTTTACAGTGCCTTTGAGTAAAGAATATACCAGGGAAAATGGTTTTGCTATTGCCGAAAATAAAAAACATTTGGCTATAACCTTTGATGATGGACCATCGGCTTATACGAGTGAGTTAGTTACAATTTTAAATGAAAATAAAGCCCATAGTACTTTTTTCTTCGTAGGGCAAAAGCTTTTAAATGCGGCTTCTACAGTAAAACAAGTGGCTAGTGCCGGGAATGAGATTGGTTATCATTCATTTAATCATACAAGTTTTAAAAGACAAGATAGCGTAACAATCCAAAATGAGTTTAATACCAGTAATGAATATTTAAAAGGAATAATTGGGAAAACTTTTAGTTTAACGCGGCCGCCTTATGGTAGCATTAATGAAAAGGTCAAAGCGTCCATTGCTACCCCTTTTATTTTGTGGCAAATCGATACTAATGATTGGCGTTATAAAAATGTTGATTATTTAGTTAATTATGTTTTAGAACATGCCCAAGATGGCGATATAATTTTATTTCATGATTCTTATGCCACAAGTATCGAAGCGGTAGCTAAACTTTTGCCGATTTTATATAGTGAAGGTTTTCAAATGGTGACTGTGAGTGACTTAGCGAAAATTAAAAATGTAAATTTAATGCCGCATGAAAGTTATCATCATTTTTAAAGAATACTAATTTCTCCGGGAACAGGATCCCTAATTTCAATTATTAGGTAAATGATACCGCCGATGAGAAAAAGGAGGGCAGCGATTAACTGGGCATAACGATTAACTAACTCTTGCGTGTTTCCTTGGCGTCTTAAAAGGGCCACATCTTCATTGGTAATTAAAAGAAAATATAAATAAATGAAAAAGGCAATGGTAAAAATGAGAATATTAATATTTTTTTTGGTGCGATAATCATTTTTGTTGTTAGTTAAATAATACTTTTTTTCTGCATCGTTTGAATAAAGAGCCGCGATGGCAATAAAAAAGTAAATATACCAAATAAAATCTTCAGTTTTGATCCTTTTTAATTTTTCCTGAATATTCATAATTAATTGTATGAAAAAAGCATAATTACTTATGCTTTACGACATATTCATTAACTTTGGTAATTAAAACTTTGTGCCGGGCCAAAAGAAAAAATAGACCAAAAATAACCATAATGCCAGCGAGAACATAATTCCAATTGCTATGGTGGTTAATAATGGTATCACCAATTACGACAACGGCATATAAAAGGCAAAGATAACCAAAAATTAATAGGCGAAGGAAACGGGCTTTATTTTCTTTTCCTGTTTTGGTCGCATAATATTTTGTTAACACTTTTTTTTGTTCTTCTTTTGTCATTCTTTGAAATTTGTTTTTCATAAACTTACCTCAGCTTTATAGTATCATAAA
>CANQZX010000013.1 GCA_947628445.1 uncultured Bacilli bacterium | reverse complement strand
ATGTAACTAAAGACATTAGAAATAGTAATCAAAGAATAATTGATATAGATAATTATAAACAGCAGTTATCAAATATAGACATAAAACAATGTATGTTTATTGATAAAAATCAAAGTGAAATAGAAAAGGCTAAAGAATATGTAATGAGTTCTAATACTTTGAATATTGTTAATGAAATTAAAACAGAAGATTTCTATGAGGAAAAATGGTTCAGTATTGGAAGTAAAAATTCTTCTAAAGGTAATGCACTAAAATATTTAGCAAATTTTTTAAATATTCCAATAAAAAATTCTATTGCTATTGGTGATGATAGAAATGATATATCCATGTTTCAAGCAAGTGGTTTTAGTGTAGCTATGGGAAATTCTGATTCTAAAATAAAAAGTTTAGCGGATTATGTAACAACATCTAACAATTCAGATGGAGTAGCCAAATTTTTAGAAAGAATATTAAATAATCAACACAAATAGGTTTGCAGGATTATGATTCACAATTCTTAAAAATATTGGAATTATTTCTTGTGCTTTTTTTGCTGTGAGGTATTTATGTATTTTTATATAACATAATGAAATTTATATATTGAATTTATTAATTTAAAACGTTATAATTAATTTATCAAATGCGGTGAATCTATTTTAAGGTGCAAAACCCCTTTTGCAAACGCACCAGATAGATACCAAGCTCGGGCTTTTATAGTTCGAGTTTTATTATTCAATAATTTGTGATAAAATTATTTTAGTAATTATGAGGGAAAACTACGAATAAAGCAATAATAATATCAGAAATTAGTCTCCCCAAAAATGGATTAAAGAAACTAATGTAATTGGAATAATATCTAAATCAGGTAATAATGGTGGAATGTATGCTTGCAGTGCATAGCTTTAGAGTTTGCAAGTTGACTATCTCCAGAATTTAAATTGTATGTTATCCAAGGATTTGAAAGATTAAAAAGAAATGAAAGCGAGATTTATTAAAAAAAGAGGTGATTTTGATGAAAATATTTTTAATCCGTCATGGTGAATCAATTCAGAATACAAAAGAAAATTATCAAATTGGCTTACCTGATTTTCAAGTCTATTTATCGGCCAAAGGTCAAGAAGAAGCTCGGGAGGCTGGAATATTTTTAAAAGAATATTTGGCAAAGAATGATATTGATTATCATGATGCAACACTATGGGTTAGTCCTTATAAACGCACAAGACAAACTGCGGAAATAATTAATGAGCAATTAAAAATTGCTAGGATAAAGGAAGATATTACTTTAATTGAACAACGATATGGTTTATTTAGTGATAAAGAAATTAGTCTAATTAAAGAAATGTTCCCGGAAGAATTTAAATTTTATGATAATCATTGGCAAAATAATGGAAAATTTTATGCTAAAATGCCTCAGGGAGAAAGCCCTATGGATGTGGCTTTAAGAACTAAACTTTTTTTAGCAACTATTTTTCGTGATCAAAATGATCCGTTATTTGTTGTTTCTCATGGTACGACGATAAAAACTATTATTTTGAATTTTTTTCATTTTTCTCCGGAATGGTTTAATGACGATCCAACAATGGCTAATTGTGCAATTCGGCTTATTGATTCGGAAAATGATATCAAAGGAAATTACATTTATAAGGGACCTAGTCGTAGTTTAAAAAAACATTAATATTGATGTTTTAGTTTAATAATTGATATGTTTACCTAAAAACTTGAATTCTTTTGGACAGATTCAAGTTTTATTATTGATAAAAATGTGATATGATTAAACTGGGAGCGTAAAAAAATGTTAGAAATTAAAAACATCAAAAAAGAATATACGACAGAGGGTTTTACCCAAAAGGCCTTGGATGGGGTCAGTGTTAATTTTCGCAAATGCGAATTTGCGAGTATTTTAGGCCCTTCTGGCAGTGGGAAAACAACTTTTTTAAATATTATTGGCGGACTTGATCATTACGATTCAGGTGATTTAATCATTAATGAAATTAGTACGAAAAAATTTAAAGATGCTGATTGGGATAGTTATCGGAACCACCGAATTGGTTTTGTTTTCCAAAGTTATAATTTAATTACGCACCAAACGGTTTTAGCTAATGTAAAATTAGCTTTGACTTTATCAGGAATTTCAAAAAAAGAAGCGACCGAAAGAGCGAAAAAAGCTCTTATCGAAGTTGGCTTAAAAGATCATATTAATAAAAGACCTAATCAATTATCCGGAGGGCAAATGCAAAGAGTGGCTATTGCCCGGGCTTTAGTTAATAATCCGGAAATTATTTTGGCCGATGAGCCAACTGGGGCTTTAGATAGTGAAACTAGTATTCAAATAATGAAAGTCTTAAAAAAGATTTCGCAAAATAAATTAGTTATTATGGTAACTCATAATCCCGAACTGGCGAAAGCATATTCGACCCGGATTATTAATTTAAAAGATGGTAAAATTACCTCTGATAGTAATCCTTATGATGGCCATATTAATACAAAAGAAGATGAAAATGCCAAAAATCAAAAAAGCCATAAAACGAAAATGAAATTTTTTACGGCTTTGGCTTTATCTTTTAATAATTTAATGACTAAGAAAGCCCGGACTGTTTTAGTTGCCTTAGCGGGTTCCATTGGCATCATTGGAATTGCTTTAATTATGTCCGTTTCAACCGGGTTCCAAAATTATGTTGATTCAATTCAAGAGGAAACGATGACGTCTTATCCTTTTACGATTATGCAAGAAGCGGGCGATGTAACGGGATTACTTTTATCTTTTCAATCTGATAATAAGGCCTCTAAAGACGATGAAGTAGTCGAACAACAAAATATCACTTCGATGTTGTCAAGTGTTAGTACCAATGATTTACAAAGTTTTAAAAAATATTTAACGAAAAATTATGGGCAAGTTGCTGATAGTATTTCCAATGTCAAATATGCTTATAATGTTACCCCAAATATTTATACCAAGGATGCGACTAATACTTTAGTAAAATTAAATCCGAGTGATATTATGACTTCTTTTATGGGGGGCTCGAATAGTTTACTGGCTTCTTCTTCGTTAACCTCATTTTCTTCTGTTTACTCGGAAATGGTGGATAATACGGAAGATATTGAAGAACAATATGATGTTTTAGCGGGCCATTACCCTAAAAAATATGATGAAGCCATTATTGTTTTATCAGCTCCGGGCGAGATTTCGGATTTATTAGTTTATTCTTTAGGTCTTCGCGATTATAGTGAACTTAAAGAAATGATTACTAATCTTTTAAGTGGTAAAACTAATGAGATTAATAATAAGCCGATGACCTTTAGTTATGAAGATTTAATGAATATTGATTTGCGTGTTATTATGCCCGCGGATACATATAAATATAATGCTAAATATAACGTTTATGAAGATATGAGTAGTGATGTAGCGGCAATGCAAAATTTATATGATAAGGCCTTAAAGTTAAAAATTGTCGGGGTGGTGGCACCGAAATCAGGTAGTATGAATACCATGGCTTTGGCTCCAGGGGTAAATTATACCTCGGCTTTAACCGAACATTTAATTAAATCAGCCGAAAAAGAGGCTATTGTCGAAAAACAACTTAAAGAGCCAGATACGGATGTTTTCTCGGGAAATAAATTTGCTAGTAAAAATAATAAGTTTGATTTTTCTTTTAGTGACTTAATGACAATTGATGAAGAAAAATTAAAAAGTGCTTTTAATATTGATATCGATCAAGAGGCCATGGAAAAAGAAACCGCGGGTTATATGGAACAAATCGCACAAGCTATTACAACAGATACCCAACCGGCAACGGAATTATTTATGACCAATCTTAATAACTTTAGTGAAGATTTATTTAAGCAATTAGCCACGGGCTTTAAAGTAAGCGATATTGATACAATAGTAGCTAATTATTTAAAAAGTGAAAGTGTAACGGAAGCCCTTATGGCTATGACGAATAGTTATGTTCTGCCGGTGGCTACTTACCAAACGGCCTATCAAGGTTTACTGGCCTCATTACTTCAAGCATATGCACAAGCCTATACCGATTTTATGAAAGCAACGAATCCTAATTTAGAAATTAATGGAGATACACCAATTATGGTTGATGAAACTTTAAAAAATTCAGTATTAGATTTGGGAAAGACAGAAATTGAGCTTGCCTCTAGTCAAATGGGGCAAGCGATGACGGAGGCCTTAATGCAAAAGACCATTTTAATCAAAGTGGGTGAGTTAACAACTAGTTATACTCAAGGACTAGCCAATTCCTTTAAAGTCGATCAAAGTAAAATTGCGGAGGCCTTTCAATTAAAATATTCGCAAGAAGAATTAACCAGAATTATTACGGCAATGATGAGTACTACGGAAGCCACGGCTGATTCTAATTTGGTATCATTGGGCTATCAAGATATTGATAAACCGACCCGGATTTCTTTTTACTTTAAAGATTTTGATGGCAAAGAAAACTTTTTAGCGTTTCTCGATCATTATAATGATCAAGTCGCGGAAGAAAAACAAATTAAATATACGGATACAACCGGTATTTTAATGAATTCGGTTAAAGTAATTGTTAATGCCGTCAGTTATGTTTTAATTGCTTTTGTTTCGATTTCCTTAGTGGTTTCGAGCATCATGATTGGGGTAATAACCTATATTTCTGTTTACGAAAGAACTAAAGAAATTGGTATTTTAAGAGCCATTGGGGCTTCTAAACATAATGTATCTTCGATATTTAATGCCGAAACATTCATTATTGGTTTATTATCTGGCCTTTTAGGTATTGGCATAAGTTACCTTTTAATTCCGGTGATTAATGCCATATTACATCACTATACCGGCGATATTCCGTTATCGGCCGCCCTTAGCATTAATAAGGCCATGATTTTAGTCGTTTTAAGTATTATTTTAACTTTAATTGGAGGACTTATTCCGGCTCGGGCAGCTAGCAAAAAAGATCCAGTTGAAGCATTAAGAAGCGAATAAAAAGTTATCTTCTAAATAAGGAAAGGACAAAAAAGATGGAAAACCCAAAAGTAAAGAAAATAATGGAGCAAATGCAAGGAATACAATATGGTTTTAAAGTTAAAGGCGAAAATATTATAGAAGTTGATCCGGAAAAATGGGATAGGGAATTTAATGACTTTTATTATCTGCAAACTCCCGCGGAATTACAAAAGAGCCAATGTGGAGTATGTTGGGATCAAGTCGAATTAGAACGCCAATTATTTCAAGAAAATAATCTAGCATGTCAAACGTATTTTATTTTTATGCAGGAGCAAGACATGTTGCCATCCCATACTTTTTTAACTTTCCAAGCCGATGGTCAAAGCTATTGGTTTGAACATTCTTGGCAAAAATATGCGGGAATTTGGGCTTATCCCAATGAAGATGCATTACTTCGGGATGTATCCCAAAAGTTTCGCTTAGATCACGACGAGGTCAGCAAGGATGCCAAACTTTATTTATATAAATATGATGTGCCACCTAAACACATAACCTGTAATGAGTTTTATGGCTATATTGAAACGCAAGAATTAATTGAAATCTAAAAATATTAATCATAAATTTAGAGGTGAAAATAATGAATGAAAAATTAGAAATATTAAAAAATCGCCATGGTTTTATTGCGGCTTTAGATCAAAGTGGGGGGAGTAGTCGGAAAACTTTGGCTAATTATGGTCTAAATAATCCGGATTTATTAACGGATGAGGAAATGTTTGAAAAAATTCATGAAATGCGGAGTAGAATTATAACTTCTCCAGCTTTTACATCTGATAAAATATTAGGCGTTATTTTATTTGAACATACTATGAATCATGAAATTGCCGGCATGTTAACGGCCGATTATCTCTGGCATAAGAAAAAAATTGTTTCCTTTTTAAAAATTGATGTGGGTTTACAAGAAGAACAAAATGGTGTGCAATTATTAAAGGATATTCCCAATTTAGAAAACCGGTTAGATGATGCTTTGGCTAAAGGAATTATTGGGACGAAAATGCGGTCCGTAATTCATGAGGCCAATCGGGAAGGAATTCACGCTGTGGTAACGCAACAATTTGCTTTAGCCCAAAGAATTGCAGCCAAGGGCTTAGTTCCAATCATTGAACCAGAAGTAGATATTTACGCTATTGAAAAATTTGGCTGTGAACAAATATTGTTGGATGAAATTAAGCATGCTTTAGCCGAAGAAGCCAATCAATTTGATTTAATTTTTAAATTCACTTTACCGGAAAAAACTAATTTTTACGACGAATTATTAGCAAATCTGCATGTTTTACATATAGTTGCTTTATCCGGCGGTTATAGTCAAGAAAAGGCCAATCAATTGTTAAAAGAAAATGGGCGGATGATTGCCTCTTTTTCCCGGGCTTTACTCGAGGGCCTAAAGGTTAGTCAAACGGCGGCAGAGTTTGATCAAGTGCTCGCTAATAATATTAATTCCATCTATGCTGCATCGTGGTTAAAAGATGAATAAAGATATTATTGCTATTTTAGAAAAATTAGAAAACCAGGGCTTTGCGGCCTATGTCGTGGGCGGTTATGTTCGAGACTATCTTTTAAAGCGGCCGACGAATGATGTTGATATTTGTACTAGTGCACCGGGAGCAGCTTTAACTAAAATATTTGGTTTTTTGCCCAATAATTTTGGCGGGATTCATTTTAAAGTGGGGGACTTTGAGATTACCATTACGACTTACCGCTGGGATCAAAATTATGTCAATGGTTTTCCCCAACAAATTAATTTTAATGTCGATTTAAAAACTGATTTAGCACGTCGTGATTTTACGATCAATGCTTTAGCCATGGATAAAAAGGGACAAATTATAAGTTATGATAGGGGTTTAGATGATATTAAAAATAAAGTAATTCGGATGATTGGGGATCCCCAACAAAGAATAGAGGAAGATCCCTTAAGAATCCTACGGGCCATTAGGTTGGCTCTAAGTTTAGATTTTACCATTGAAGAAACACTTGCCCAAGTGCTTAAAGAAAATATGACTTTAATTGCTAATTTATCGACTCCGCGCCGCGATAAAGAAATTGCTAAAATTAAAGCCTGTCTTAAGGGACCTAAAGAAACTACCTTATGTCAAGCGTGGGGTTTAGATATTACGAAATATTAATTTACAATTAAAAAAAATAAGCATATAATAAAAACATTACGAGGTGTTAGCATGAACAAAAGCAAAAGATTAATTATTGAAAATACTTTTATTAAAGAGGCTTTTAAATTGGGCTTATCTTTGGATGAATTTCTTTTGCTTACGTTTTTTGATAATGCTTTTGACTTATTTTTTGATGTTAAAACGATTGAAGATGTATTACAAATTCCTGAAGAAAACATTCTCGCGGCCTATAGTTCTTTATTGGCCAAAAATATTATTAAAGTTGAGGCAATAAAAAATGAAGCTGGACGTATTGGGGAAAAAGTATCTTTAGAGCCGTTTTATCAAATGGTGATGGTCCAAGAAGAAAAAAAAGCCCTTACGAATGAAAAAGAAGATATCTTTAGTGCTTTTGAGCAAGAATTTGGGCGTACTTTATCGGGAACTGATTATGAAATAATTAATGCGTGGATTGATAAGGGCTTTAGTGAAGAAATAATTAAAGCGGCTTTAAAAGAAGCGGTTTATAATAATGCTATGAGTTTGCGTTATATTGATAAAATTCTTTATGAATGGCAAAAAAAAGGTATTACCAAAGTTGAAGATATTAAAAAATATTGGCAAGATAATGATCGGGAAATTCCTAATTTTGAAACTAGTGTTTTGAATTTTGAGTGGTTTAATGAAAGCAAATGAGTTAATTAAAGAATTAAATATTTTATATCCTGAAGCCCAATGTGAATTAAATTACCATCGAGATTATGAACTTTTGCTCGCAACAGTTTTATCGGCTCAATGTACGGATAAACGTGTTAATATGGTAACGGCTGAATTATTTAGTAAATACGATATTTTTAGTTTGGCTCAAGCCAAGCAAAAAGATATTGAAAAAATTATTTATCCAGTGGGAACCTATACGAAAAAAAGTGCTTATATTATCGAGATTGCCCAAAGTTTAGTGCGAGATTACCAAGGTCACGTACCGAATGATCGGAAGTATTTGGAAAGTTTACCTGGAGTTGGACGTAAAACTTGCAATGTTGTATTGGCTAATCTTTATAATGTGCCGGCCATAGCAGTTGATACGCATGTGGCTCGCGTAGCCAAACGCTTAAAACTAGCCAAATCAACTGATGATGTCTTAAAAATAGAACATAAATTAATGCGGTTTTTACCTAAAGAAAGTTGGAGTAAAGTGCATCATCAATTAGTGTTATTTGGTCGTTATATTTGTAAAAGCCAAAAGCCAGATTGTGCTCATTGTCCGTTTAATTGTTCTTTTAAAGAAAAAAATTAGTCAAGCTACTTTTTCTTTGGTTTTGAACCTTTTTTTGCCGTTTTTTTCTTAGTTGATTTGGCTGGGGTCTTTTTCTTAGTGGCTTTATGATAGCCATTGTTTTTATTAGTGGTATTATTAGATACTTTCTTTTTCGGTGCATTATTTGTACTATGGGCTTTAACTTTTTCTTTATTGACCAATTCTTTAGTTTGTTTGGGTGGTTTTTTAAGCGAACTTTTGCTTTTCGTTGTGGTCTTCTTAGCAGGATTAGTTTTTGTTTCTGTAACTATAGGTGTTACAGATTTACTTGCAGGACTTTTGTGCTTTTTGGCTTGGTGGCGTAATTCAATCTTGTCTAAAATGTTACCGCCAAGATAAAAGATAATAAAACAAAAAGCAATTAAGTAAATACCGATTAAAACCATAAATAAAATATCAATGCCATTAAATCTTCCAATCATTATAACCACCACTTATTTTTTATTATATTATAAATGGGTCAAAAATAATAGTAAAATTTTACATTATTTGTCTTTTTTTGACTGTTATGAATTGTCGAGGTTTGTCAAACGGTGTTATAATATTTTAAATGAATAGAAGGAGGTCAATTTATGGCAAAATTAAAAGTACTATTAGTTTTTCTATTGACTTTCTTTTGGATGGAAAATGTTTGGGCGGAAGAGGTCAGTCGGGCAGTAATTTTTACTGATACGGGTAGTGCTGCAAATGTTCGAAAAGGACCAGGTACGCAAAATACCCGAATTGCTTATGCTCAAGCCGGAGGCTTATATAAATTAGTTAGTGAACAAACTTATCCCGATACGAATAATCATAAAAATTGTAGTAAAGATTGGTATCAAATATACTATAACGGAATTGCTACAGGTTATGTTTGTGGCGATCATGTGGAAATTGTTCGCAGTTACACCACCGATGATGTGGCCCCTCAAACAAGTTGTGAACAAGAAATGGCTAATTTAGGATTTCCATCAAGTTATTGGGGCGGATTGTGCAATATTAAAAGTAAACACGCCAATTGGTCTTTTACCGCGGTAAAATCGAATATTAGTTGGCCGGATGTCATTAATCGGGAAAGTGCCTGTGGTGTAAACCTAATTTATAATTTGGAAGAAAATAATGGCTTTATAGATAAATCATGTAATATTTATGGTAATACCTATGTCGGTGTTTTACCGCATGGGGTTGCCTATTATATGGATCCGCGGAACTTCTTATCCGAACGTTACATTTTTCAATTTATGCATCTTGCTTATGATAATAATTTTGCTAGTAATTATCCAGATGCTACTTTGGGTATTTTGAAAGATACAGCGGTTTATAATTATCACAAAGCCAAAGATTATGATATGGCTGTGGGCATCAATAATGTAGGCCATACGATGAATGTTAGTCCCATTTTTATTGCCACCCGCATTCGTCAAGAATTAGGAACAAAAGAATCCGAATATAATCTTTATAGCGGTGTTTATCCGGGGTACGAAAACCTTTATAACTTTTATAATATTGGGGTTACGGATGGCTGTGTGCAAAGTTATGGTCGGGAATACTGTGGCTTAGAATATGCCCGAAAAAATGGCTGGAATACCGTGGATGCGGCTATTGCCGGTGGTGTTTCTTTCCTAGCAAATTCCTATATTAATAATACCCAATATACGGGTTATTTCCAAAAGTTTGATGTTAACCGGGAAAATGTCGATAAAATAGGAGGTCACCAATATATGACTAATATTGATGGAGCTCGGAGCGAAGCCGATACGACCTTTACAACTTATCGCGATATGAATCTTTTAAATTCAGCTTTTAATTTCTACATTCCAGTTTATAGCAATATGGATGCGGTTATTAGTAATGTCGGAAGTGGGGCAACAGGCGAAAATGCCGAAGTTAATCTAAGTGCTTCTTCCGTGGCGACGATTGTAACAAGCAGTGGTTACCGTTATGATGCTGGTTATATTTCTCATATTGCCATAGGTTCTGATATTGCTGATTTAATAGGTACGCTTGAATCTATTAGCGGTTATGGAACAGTGCAAGTGAAAAGTGCCAGTGGTGAGATATTAACTAGTGGATTAGTGGCCACGGGGCAAAAAGTAACTATTACAACTCAAAATGGTAGTGAAACCTTAACCATATTTATTAAGGGTGATACCTCAGGTGATGGCAAAATAGATGTTTTAGATTTATTACAAGTTCAAAAAAATATTTTAGCAATATATTATTTAGAAAATGAAAGTTATAAAGCGGCAGATACCTCAGGTGATGGTGCAATCGACGTGTTAGATTTATTACAAATTCAAAAAAATATTTTAGGTATTAGTGAATTAGTTCAATAAAAAAGAGGAGTTGATTAAAATGAAAAAAATTAAAATATTAATCATAAGTATTTTTACTTTATTTGTCCTTCCTTTAGCGGTAAAAGCCGCGAGTGGTACAATTTCCGTTTCAAGTTCTTCAAAAATAGTGGTGGGAAATCAAGTTTCTGTTACTGTAACTTTAACTGGCGATACCAATATTGGCGCTTGGGATATGATTTTAGATTACGATAAAAGTTATTTAAATTTAGTTAGTTCTAGTTCTGGTAATGGAGCAAGAATGTTGGGATATATTGCCAATAAAGATGATGCTATAAGAAAAAAAACTTATACTTTTAAATTTAAGGCCTTAAAAACTGGTTCAACTAATTTATCCATTGTAGCATATAGTGCTCTTACCGTAGATGAACAAGAAATAAATATCACAACATCTAATAAAACAATAAGCATTATTACGCAACAAGAATTAGAAGCCAGTTATTCTAAAAATAATGATTTAAAAAGTCTAACGGTGGAAGGTTTTGAAATAACGCCGGCTTTTAATAAAGATACTTTAGAATATCAAGTAATTGTGCCCGAAGGAACAAAAGAAATCAATATTGGAGCGCAGGTAAGTGATTCTCGTGCTCATGTAAGTGGTACGGGAACCCAAGCAGTAACGGAGGGAACTAATAGTTTTCCGATTGTAGTTAAGGCCGAAAATGGGAGTGAAAAAACTTATACTTTAACGGTTGAGGTGAAAGATGAACATCCGATTAATGTTAAAGTTGGAAATAAAAATTATACGGTTGTGAAACTCCGGGAAAATCTTCCCACTAATGTTTATTATCAAGAATATAGTTTAAAAATAAATGATTTTGATATTCCGGCTTATAAAAGTGCTAGTACTAAATTGGTCTTAGTCGGGCTAAAAGATGAAAGTGGAAAAATTACTTTATTTACCTACGATGAAAAAACGAAAAAATATGGTACTTATATAGAAATTGGTACTAATAAAAATACGGTTTATCCTTTAGAAAGTACAAAAGCTCCTGTAGGGTATAAACAAGATACTTTAAAGATTAATGGCGAAGAGGTAACCGTTTATCGTTATCAAGAAAAATCTGATTTTGTGATTATTTATGGTGTTGATATCGAAACGGGGCATAAAGGATATTTCTTGTATGATACGAAAAATCAAACCATAATGCGGTATAATGACGAATACATCACGGATCTTCAAGCTAAAAATGATTTATTTAAAATGATTATTTATGGTTTCTTGGGCCTTTTTGTTATACTCTTTATCATTTTAATTAAATTAGGCAAACGAAAAAAAGGACCAAAGAAAGAAAAACCAGCAAAAACTAAACTAACGAAGAAAAAGGCCAAAAAACAAGTAAAAGATGACTTCGATTTTTAAAGAGGCCTTTTTTTCTTATTTAAAATGGGTTATAATTACTCTTGTTAGGGAGTAGTAAAAATGAGTACAAAAATAAAATATCAAGATTTATTAAAAAAATTAACGAAAACGGAATTAAATAAAATTGTCAATTTATATCACGATTATTGTGAAATTTATGATTATCCTATTGCTTGTCAAATAACAAAAGATACGAAAGAAGAAATAATTAATTATCTTGTCGATATGCAAAAAAACTTTTTAACTTTTAGTATTAGTTCCTTAGATGAAACGGATTTTAAAATACTTAAAAAAATCAGTAAGAAAAAAGTTTTAATTGTATCTAATGAGTTTTTAAAAAATTTTTTAACTAATAATAAGTTAATAATAAATGATACTCTAGCCAATGATATTTGGGAAGAAATGCGTAAATTAGTTAAAAGTAAAAGAATCAAAAAACAAGTTAAAGCCAATAGCCAAATATATTTACTTAGTCAAGGTATTATCACCGCTTATGGAGTATTAAAACTTGATACATTTAAAAGTTTACTACCGGATGAAGCCAGTTTTAATTTAGTAAAACTTTATCCTAAAAAGAATTTTCGGGTAGAAAAGGATAAAGTAGTAGCACAAGAATTAAAAAATAAAAAGAAAATTGCGGCTTATTTAAAAAATAAAGATTTAAAAGAATTTAGTTTTAAAGATTTTATTAATTTAGGTAATATTACATACCATCATCACAATAAAAATTATCAAAAGTTAATTAAACTTATTAAAAGTAATTATTTATTTCAAAAAAGTGATATAATGTTTTTAGATAAGGTCATAATAATTCCTTATTTATATAATAATCGGGCTTTTGAAAATGAGGCCTTAGCCATGTTATATCAAAATATTGATAAATATTTTGAATTTGCTAGTGATAAATTAAAAAATAAATTAATTACGGAAATAAAGTTAATTAAAAAAGAATTTCCGATGTGGGAATATCGGGGTAAAAGTTTAAGTGAGGTTGATTTATGAAAAAGGTTTCTATAACGACTATCTTATTAGGTGTGGTATTACTAATTTTTACAATTAGTTTCTTTTGGTTTGCTAATCGGGCTTCCTATGAGTTTAAAAGTGATTTTGAAAGTGATTTATATGCTTTAACTTTAGAGGCCATTACCGATCAAGCCGAAGTGTATGGCCAATACACTAATGATTTATTTAAAGATAATAAAAGTGTTTATATTACAGTTGATGATTTAGCCCAAAAGGGCTTTGTGATTAATAATGATGGAGTTGTCGAAGATCCGCGGGATAACACTAAAAAACTTAATGATTTAAAAATTAAATTAACGAAGAATAAAGAAAAAGTAACGGCCAAAGTCTTAGCGTAATAGGTGTTTTATGGCGGTATCCAAAAGTGATTTTTTAAATTATACGCGTTGTCCTCGTTTCGTGGCTCTGGCTGAACTGCGGAAGGAAAAGTTAGATGCGGATTTATCGTATGCCGAATATCAAGAACAAGAACGCTTAGAACAAATACAAGAAATTTTGGGCAACATGTTTGAAGATGAAACTTACGAACATGATTTAACCCAAAAAGTAAATGCCCAATTAGAGGCCTTAATGCCTTTTTATAAACAAGTGGAAATTGAAGCCGGTGGCTTAGCCAATAAATATTTCGGAGGTAAAAGTAAATATGCGGCGGCGACGAAAAACCAAGAATGTTTTGAATTTAATCAAAAAGGGATTAAATATGTTTGTTATGTCGATATTTATAATGAGAATAAGCAAGGAATAAATATTATTGAAGTTAAAGCTACGACCAGCAATAAATATTTAAAACTTTTGGGTAGTTTCCCTAAAAAAGAGAAGTATCCCATTTTTTATTTTAATGTCGATAAAAATACTTACTTTTTAAAAGATGAAATTGATTATCCTTTAAATCAAGAAATGCCGGATGAGGTTTTTGCCAAAAATAAAGCCAAATTATTTGATCGTTATACGGATGTGGGTAAATATGTTTACGACTTAGCCGTACAACGCTATATTATTGAAGGGGAGTATCGCAGTAGTGGTAATGCGGCAGCTTTAGAAAATATTCATTATTATTTGGCTATTTTAAATCATGAATATGTTTTTGATGGTAGTTACATAGATGGTGTTGCCGATTATAAAAAAGATGCTGCTGGGCACGAACTAATTGTTTTTATCGATTTAACGAAAGTAACAGCGGAATATCAAAAAATTATTGCCGAAGATGAAGCCCGCTTAGAAAAATATATTTTTGCTTTAGATGGTTCTCCGGTGCCCATGGGAATTTGGTGTGAACGCAAAAAGATGCGGGAATGTCCGTTTTTAGCTCCAATCTGTGGCAAAGATATTCCGGCGAAGAATTCGGCTTTAAATTATTTAAATAATGGCTTTGGTTTTAAAAATGAAGATAATGAACGGCTTAAGGGACTAGATTTAATTAATCATGGTTATTTGGAAATGTTAGATATTCCTGAAGAATGGATTACGAATCCGAAGCATCATATTCAAAGAGATGCCGTGCGATTTGGTAAGGAATATATCGATAAAGAAAAAATTGCCGCGGGCTTAAGTTTAATTGAATATCCTATTTATCATTTGGATTTTGAAACGATGCCTTGCCCGTTACCGCGTTTTCGCGGCGAAAAACCCTATATGCAATCACCTTTTGAGTTTAGTTTACATATTGAAACTGAACCAGGAAAATGCGATAAATTAAAAGATAATTATATCTTTTTAGCTAAAACCAATACCGAGGATGAACGTGAAGAATTAGTCAAAAAACTTGTTGAATATATCGATGGGGATAAAGGAACTTTATTTGCTCAAAATGTATCTTTTGAAAAAGGCCGGATTAAGGAACTCGCGGCTATCTTCCCTGAATATCGGGAAAGATTAATGAAAATATATGATCGCGGTTTTGATTTAATGTGGCTTGTTAATACGAATGCTAAACTTTATGAAGAATTGGGCTTTGATAAAGAGCGAAGTGCTTTACCAAATTATTATCATAAAGATTTAAGTGGTTCTTATTCAATCAAAAAAACTTTACCCGTTTTTAGTGATTTATCATATGCTAATTTAGAGGTCAAAAATGGTACTGAAGCCATTGTGGCTTATGCCAATTACAATAAAATGACGAAAGAAGAGTATCAACTTATGTATCAGGCCTTAATCGAATATTGCCGGCAAGATACCTGGGCAATGGTAGTCATTTTAGAGGCCTTACGGCACATTTGTCAATAAAGTGTCAAGTTATTGACGATTCCTTGCATTAATCGCAATATCTTTAGTATGATATTAATGTAAGGGAGTGAGAAAATGATTTATCCATCAATTGATAAACTATTAAATATTGTAGATTCCAAATATAAATTAGTTCATGTGGCATCTCAAAGAAGTAAACAAATATTGGAAAATGGTTATTTACAAAAGAAAGAATCTGAATATGTTAATAAAAAAGAATTAGGTCGGGCTTTAGAAGAAATTGAAAGTGGTTTAATTAAAATAAAAGCAAATTAGGCAAAAAAGTGTGTTAAGATTTTTTAGAAATGTCAGTTTTTTAATATAGTAAATTTATTGATAGTTCCTCATTGACAACAGGGACCCAGTAACAATTCTTATAGGAATTGTAATATCTTAAAAATAAGATATTACAATAAGTATGGCGAATTATTACTGCCTATTATCAATGATTTTCCTATCAATAAATATAATATGGTTTTATAAGAACAAGCTGACATTTTAAAAAAATCATATACTGACATTTTAAAAAAGGATTAACAATTAGGCAAAAAAATGTTGCTTAACTAAAAATAATATGTTAAAATAAATTTGCTTTTGGGGAACTAGCTCAGCTGGCTAGAGCACCTGCCCTGCACGCAGGGGGTCGCGGGTTCGAATCCCACGTTCTCCACCAATTTATAAATTTTCCCTTATTTTAAGGGATTTTTTAATGCTTATTTTTAATAAAATATGATTTAATTTATAAATAAATTAGTTACATTTTTTAATTCACTTTTGTACATATGCGGGTTAGTATTTAATGTCATGAATACCAAATTGTCTGTGAAAATAATTAAGTTAATTTTTTAATTTGGGGAATAACCATAATTTATGGTAAAATAAAGCCAGTAGGAAAGTGATTAGATGAAAGTTGTTGATAGTTGGCAAGATTATAAACTTTTAGCCATGAGTGATGGACAAAAGTTAGAAAAGTGGGGCGATATTATTTTATCGCGACCCGATCCCCAAATAATTTGGCAAGAAAAAAGTCCTTTATGGAAGCAAGCAGATGCGGTGTATCACCGGAGTAAAACTGGCGGTGGGGCTTGGGAAAAACGTAAACAAATTCCCGATAAATGGCAAATTAAATATAAGGATTTAACTTTTAATATTAAACTGATGGGTTTTAAACATACTGGTATTTTTCCAGAACAGGCCTATAATTGGGATTATATGCAAGAAAAGATTAAAAATAGCAAGCGCCATATCAAAGTTTTAAATTTATTTGCTTATACGGGTGGGGCAACGGTGGCTTGTGCGGCGGCGGGCGCTGATGTTGTTCATGTCGATTCTTCTAAAGGAATGGTGGCTTGGGCCAAAGATAATATTGCCAGTTCGCATTTAGAAAATTGTAATGTCCGTTTCATTGTCGATGATTGTATTAAGTTTGTCGAACGCGAAATCAGACGGGGCCATAAGTACGATGCGATTATTATGGATCCACCGTCTTTTGGTCGCGGGGCTAATAAAGAAGTTTGGAATCTTGAAGATAGTTTATATAAATTAATTACTTTATGTTTGGATGTTTTAAGCGAAAAACCATTATTTTTCTTAATTAATTCTTATACAACAGGCTTGAGTCCGCAAGTGTTAGAAAATATTTTAACTTTAACGGTTAATACCCGTCATCCTGGGGTGATAACATGTGATGAAATTGGTCTTAAAATGACTGATAGTAATTTAATTTTGCCTTGTGGTATTTATGGTAGATGGGAAAATCATGACTGATTTAAAAATAATTTATGAAGATAATCACTTACTTATCTGTGTTAAACCTTTTAATGTTCCCGTGCAAGAAGATAGTTCGCATGATTTAGATTTGGTGCGGATGGCAAAAAATTATTTAAAAATTAAGTATCAAAAGCCGGGAAATGTCTACGTTGGTTTAGTGCATCGGTTGGACCGGCCCGTCGGAGGCGTCATGGTTTTAGCCAAAACTAGTAAAGCGGCAGCGCGGTTAAGTCAAAAAGTGCAAGACCACGAGTGGCATAAAAAATATTTGGCAATCGTTCATGGCAAAATTAACGCCTCGGGCAAATTAGTCGATAAAATAAGTAAAGATGCTCAAACCTTTAATGCCTATATTGACCCAGTTAAGGGAAAAGAAAGTATTTTAGAATATCAATGTTTGGCTTATAATGCGGCAGAGGATTTAAGTTTAGTGGAAATAAATTTAATCACGGGTCGGCATCACCAAATAAGGTTGCAATTGCATGAGGCCGGCCATCCCATTTATGGGGATCAACGGTATGGTTTAAAAGAAAAAGCCCAAATTGCCTTATTTGCCTATCATTTAGCTTTTCATCATCCCGTTAAAGATACAAGCGTCGTGGCCGAGGTCTTACCACCCTTAACCGGAAAATGGCTTTTATTTGCTGAAACATTAAAAAAATTAGAGGAAAAAGCATAATATTTAACGAAAAAGTTTTGCTTGCAACTCTAAGGGGCTTATGTTATAATCAAAAGGACCCAAAAAAGGTATGTAATCCGCTGAAAAATTCATGATTGCAGGTAAAAATATTTTAAGAAAGGAATGAGGTAAATGGCTAATCTTGTCGAAAAAGTTGAGGCTAAACACATCCGTAAGGATATTCCAGAATTTCGCGTTGGTGATACAATTCGCGTTGATGTTTGGGTAAAAGAAGGAAAAAAGGAAAGAATCCAAACCTTTGAAGGGCTTGTAATTGCTCAAAGAGGTCGCGGAGTTTCTAAAACAGTATCTGTGCGGAAGAAAAGTGGTACTGTTGGGGTTATTCGGATTTTTCCTGTTAATGCTCCAACAATTGACAAAATCACAGTTGTTAAGAAGGGTAAAGTTAGAAGAGCTAAACTTAACTTCATTAAGAACATGCGAAAAGAATATAAAGTTAAGGAAAGAAATTAATTCTTTCCTTAATTTTTAGGGGTGAAAAATGAAAAAAGTTTTCAAAGAAATTTATCCATATTTAATAATTATAATTGTCGTCTTACTTGTTCGTTCTTTTTTAATTACGCCAGTTCGGGTTGATGGCGATAGTATGAATACTTATCTAAATGATGGCGAAATTCTTTTACTTTCCAAAGTTGGAAAAATAAAAAGATATGATATTGTTGTTTTACATGAAGATGAAGACGATAATATTATTAAACGCGTTTATGGTATGCCTGGGGAAACTATTGAAATTGATCATGGCAAAATTTATATTGAGGGAAAAGCCATAAAAGATGAATATGGCATAGGTGAAACTAGTGATTATGCAAAGATAAAATTAAAGGATAATGAATATTTTGTTTTAGGCGATAATCGAGAAATTAGTAAAGATAGTCGTAATTTGGGACCAATAGCAAAACAAAATATTAAAGGAACAACTATTTTTAGAATTTTTCCTTTTAAAAAATTTGGTAAAATTTAAGTAAATTTCAGGATAAAATCCTGTTTTTTTATGTTATAATGTTTCCAATAGATGGTGAACTAAGGTTATGAAGTTAAATAAAGGGGATTGATACTTTAAATGTTATTTACTGAGATAAGAGGTGACTAATAAAATTTTAGAGTTTTAAAATACAAAAATAAATGTAAACTATTGTTTAATTCCGGTGAATCCTACAGGTTTAAAATAATGTTAATTAAAACTATGAAAGGAGAATAATAAATGCAAGAAAATAATTTATTAATTTATAAAAATAAAGACGGCAATATAGTTGTTGATGCAATCTATAAAGATGAAACTTTATGGCTTACCCAAAAAGGAATGGCTAAAGTTTTTGATGTTGGAATACCGGCAATTTCTAAACATTTGAAAAATATATTTGATGAAGAAGAATTAAATGAAAGTATGGTTGTTTCCAAAATGGAAAATACCACTCAACACGGAGCAATTAAGGAAAAAACACAAACTAATGAAGTTAAGATTTATAATCTTGATGCTATAATTGCGGTTGGTTATCGAGTTAATTCTAAAAAAGCAACTGAATTTAGAATATGGGCAACTAAAATACTAAAAGAATATATGATAAAAGGTTTTGCTTTAAATGATGAGAAATTTATAAGTGGAAATAAATTTAGCACACAATATTTTAATGAATATACATTATCAGAGAATAATGAGTCAGCATTAGTTTGGCCAACTAATTCTTATGTAAAAAGAATAACGAATGATTCTTTATGCTTTTATTTTCATTTTGAAAATATTTCAGAAACAATTACTTATATGAATCAAAGAAATGCTTTTGATATTGTACCTAGTTCTCTTGAAATTAAAGTTTTACTAAATCATAAAGATGCTAAGAATGGTTCTATTATCTATGAAATTTAATTTTGTTGAATTCGATGGGGTAAGAAAAATACAAAATGAAATAATAAATCAT
Organism: uncultured Bacilli bacterium; assembly: GCA_947628445.1. Taxonomy (GTDB): domain Bacteria; phylum Bacillota_I; class Bacilli_A; order RF39; family UBA660; genus Onthocola_B. Next base: position 258 of record CANQZX010000013.1, on the reverse strand, counting down.
TCAATTAGAAGAAAATAAAAAACAAGGAAAGCTTAAAGAAATTAAATAATTTATGATAAAAATGAAGAAAAATAAAACAAACATCAATTGGGCGATACAAATTTATGGAAACACCTTAACAACCCCTTATAAATAAAGGAAACTATTGGAAAAAGTTTTTACATTTTTATATAAATATTGTAAAGGAGATGAGAAAATGGCAAAAGATTTAATGATTAGAAGTAGTGCTGAAGAGTTTATTACTTTTAAAGTACAAGA